>JAJXUC010000033.1:18966-28202 GCA_021783435.1 Pseudomonadota bacterium
CCTGGCCCCCCTCGGGGGGAGCCCGCTTGCGGGCGGGTGGGGGCGGTCATCTCACCGTCTGCCTCGCAGGTTCGACGGGCGTCGCCTCGGGGTGGCCGCCCGGTTGTTGTGCAAGCAGCGTGTCGATGTAGCGCACCACGTCGCCGAGCGAGAGCAGCGGCACCTGCTCGGGCGGGAAGGTGACACCGAACACATCTTCGGCGCTGAAAAACAATTCGGCGGCGCCGAGCGAATCGAGGCCCAAGCTTTCCAGCGTGGCATCCGGGGTCAGCGCGTCCGGGTCGAGTTTGTAATCCTTCACCAGAATGACGCACAGGCGCTCGAAGGTCGTTGTCATGACAGGTCCTTGCGTGGGTTGGACGGGGCCTCGTCTGGGCTGGACGAGCGTGTCGGCGTCGGCATGGCTGTGGCACGCGCATCGCGTGGCAAAGCCAGTGCCGTCGGGCTGGCGATGCCGCGGGTCTTGCCGCTCCAGCGGGCGCCTTGGGTCAGCAGGCCAGGCCAGGCCCATGCCAGCGTGATGAGCGGCGCCGACGCCGCCGGTCGCATGGCCGCATGGGCGAAGGCCGCAGCCAACCGCAGCCGCGGCGCGAACTGCCGCCGCCAGGCCGTGGCATAGCGCTGGGCCATGGCGCGTTGCCAGGCCTCGCTGCGGATGGTGGCGTGCGGCACGGCCGTGGTCGCGGCGAAACACGGGGTGCCGGCGCCCTTGGCATCGATGCCCTGCGGCCCGAGGAGATGGGCGCACAGCAGCCACGCCGATTGCAGCGCCATGCTCATGCCTTCACCCACGATCGGATGGGCTTCGCCGGCGGCATTGCCGATGCGGAACAGGGCGTCGCCAGCACGGACCCGGATGCCAGGGTCGAGCGGCCCGACCGCCAGCCACGGCCCCTCGCGCTGCGCCGGAGTCAGCGCCTGGCGCACGCCGTCGCAGCTACGCATCAGCCAGGCTTCCATCGCATCGCCCGCGCGCAGCCCGGGCTCGTCACGCCTGCAGGCGGCGAGGCGGTCGCGCCGCACGCAGCAGGCCACGGTGGTGATGCCGCCGTCGGCCAGCACCATGCCGCCGTAACCGCCGTCGAGCGCGAGCACCGAGAGCAGGCTCTCGGCCTGCGCGGCGTGGCGGAAGTTGGCCTTGAAGGCGAACAGGTCGGCTGCGCCGCGGCGCTGGCGCCGCGACCGGTCGTGGGCAGACGTTGGACGACGGTCCGGCGCGGGCCCATCAACCTCCCAGGGCCGATCTTGGGAGCGCTCCCAGGGCAGCACCTCCCAGGAGCCCTGCGCGGCAATCGCCACCGGCGCGCGCAGCGTCAGCAGGGCGTTGGTGTCCATCTCGCGCAGCCCCAGGGTCCAGTCGCCCCGGCCACCATGCACCGCCTGCACCGACCAGGGTTGCAGCACCTGCGCGCCTGCCGCGCGGGCCTGGTCGAGCAGCAGCGTGTCCAGGGTTTCGCGTCCGAGCGCGCGGCCCCAGCGCTGGCCATCCTGCGTAGCGCCCGGCAGGTCCGCCAGAACCTGCCGTTGCCCGCGCAGCAGCGCGACCTGGCGCAGATCAGGCCCGGCCACGGCTTGGAACGCGGGCCCGATGCCGAGCAGATCGAGCAGGGGCAGATTGCTTGCGGCGAGGCATTCGCCGCACACTTTACGGCGCGGAAAACGCTGCCTCTCGACCAGCGCGACCGACCATCCGGCGCGCGCCAGGAGGATGGCGGCAGCCGAGCCCGCCGGTCCGGCGCCGATGATGATGGCGTCGAGAGGCGCTTGCATCAGCCCGCCCCGGAGCGCTCGGCGAGCAGGCAGTGGCTGAACAGGCCGGCGGCATGTTCCTGCACCTTCCAGCTCCCGTCCCACGCCGGCCACTGCGACGAGAGTTCGGCGCCTTGGAAGCCGGCGTGCACGCTCAGGACCGCGTCCTGACGCGTGACGGCATTGGCGCCGATGGCGCCGATGAGATGGCTGCCCGCGAGCGCGAACCTGGCCCGACGCGGCTCGCAGGCGAAGAAGTGGTCGCAGCGCGCCGCGATGGCGCGCAGCAGCGTGGCCAGTTGCCGCCCCTCGAAATGGTGCAGGAAGAGGTTGGCGATGATCACGTCCCAGTGCTCGGCTTGGCCGCCGATCGGCAAGGGTTCCGCCGGCTCGGCGGCCCAGTCCAGCACATCGACGGTCCGACTCGTCGCACTCCAGCCCACCTGGGCGTATTGCTCGATGGTCGTGGGGGTGATCAGCGCCTGGCGGTCCAGCAGCGTGAGCTCGACGCGCGGCCAGTCGGGCGCCAGGACACGGGCCACACCCAGCATCAGGCTGCCGTCGCCGGCGCCGAGTTCGAGCACGCGCAAGGGCTTGGCCGCGTCGTGCAGCATGGGCCAGCCGCGCAAGGCGCGCAGCACGATGGAGCGTGTGCCCATGAAGCGGTGCACCCGCTGCAGGTCGCGGCGCGAGCGCATGGCGACGGGGTCGCCCTCGGCCAGGCCGTCGAGGGTTTCAGCACGGACGATGCGCGGCAGCGGGGTCATGGTTTGGCCTTTGATGGTCTGGAGTCGCATGCCGTCGAGGCATGACCGGCCCATGCCGGACGGCAGGGCGCGAACCCGGCACGAGCAGCGCGCTTCATGCCGTCACCTCCAGCAGCGCGCCGTGGCAGCTGAAGCCGGCGCCGAAGGACGAGAGCCACCACCAACCCGGCGGCGCCGCGTCGGCCAGGGCCGCTTCCAGCACGAAGTAGACGAAGGCGCTCGACAGATTGCCGTACTGACGCAGCATCGACGCGCTGTAGCGCAGGTTCTCGGCCGGCAGGCCGAGCGCGCGTTCCAGCGCGAGCAGCACATCGCGCCCGCCGGCGTGCATGATCCAGGCGCCGATGTCAGCCATGTCGAGCCCGGCGCGCGCCAAGACGGTGTCGAGCACGCGGCGCGCATGCTCGGCGGCCAGGGACGGCACCGCACGCGTCAGGATATTGCGCAGCATGCCCTCGCTGCTCTCGAACATCAGCGCCTTGCGCTCGGTCGGCTCGATCAGCGACATGCTGTCCTTCCAGGCGATGCGCGGCCCGGCGGCATTCGGCGTGTTCGACAACACCGCCGCGCCGGCGCCGTCGCCGAACAGGCAGGCGCTGATCAGCACCCCGGGGTCGTTGTCGAGAAACATCGCCGCGCTGCAGACTTCGACGCAAACCGAGAGCACATGCTCGGCCGCTCCCGCGGCGAGCAGGGCGCTGCCGAGCTGCATATTGGGCAGGGCCGCGGCGCAGCCCTGGCCCACGAGGTCGAAGGCCTTGACATCGGCGCGCAGCCCCAGGCGTTCGATCACGTAGCCCGACAGCCCCGGGCAGAGGTAGCCGGTGCAGGTGCTGACGACGACCGCGTCGATATCGCCCGGCTCCAGGCCGGCCTCGGTCAGCGCGCGCCGCGCAGCCTGCGCCCCCAGCACCGGGGCGTTGGCGAGAAAGCGCCGGGCCAGGGTGTCCGGGTCGATGGTGAAGACGTCGTCGAGCGTGTCGACCGCGAGCTGGCGCGCCTCCATGCCGTTGTCGCGCTGCAGGACGGTGCTGGCAATGAAGTGCGAGCGCGCGTCCAGCCGAGCGAACCAATCGGATTGCCGGAACGCGTCGAGGCACTCGGCCTTGGTGTAGCGCGCGGGTGGTGTCGCGGTACCGATTCCACGAAAGTACATGGGTGCTGGGTGCGTTAGGGCCGAAAAATGCAGCAGGACACGGTGTTGGCGGAGAAGCGCAAGCCAAGCGCCTCCGCGAGGTCAAGTCGGGGCGGGACGCCAGCCGACGCCCTGCCGAGGCGCGGCTTGGATGCGGCCTGTGCATGAACGCGCGCCGCGCAGGCGCCGGTCCAGTGCACAAGCCCGTGCAGCAACAAGCGTAGGAACCAAGGAATGCCTCCCGGGCCTGGAGCCAACCGCCATCTCGGGTTGGTCATCCGCATCCATGCATGCAAACCTTTGGATGCATTGTGCACAACACAAAAAGCCCTTCTGAACCCTACGTTACCTTGCGCACAGACGACCGGGGCGGAAGCCGGGTCACTGCCAGCGGCTCACGCGGGTCTGAATGACCAGACGGCGCAATCTGAACGGTGAACCCTTGCCAAGACCGACAATGCCGCAGCGGCCGTGGCGCTGTCCGGCGAGGCACTGAATCCGGGCATGTCAGCCGGAGTGGCAACAGGCCGCATCGCCTGCGCACGTTGCCGGAGGCCACCCACCACGTGGCGTCATCGCGACGCCGATGTAACACCTTGCGAATTCGGCTTCGTGGGTGTCGTTTCTCAAGATAATGGATTGAGGCGTTTTCGCGATGGACATGCGCGCCTGAGAGGGCATGACGCACCTGTGGCGGTCCATCCGCTGCCCTTGCGTCCTGGCCTCAGACATCCGCCTTGGAGGAGTCGTCCACATGCCTCAGCCACAGACTATTGCACGGCTTGCCAGATCCTTGTCATGGCACCGCGGGGCATCGATCCTGCTGCGCCTGGCCGCCAGTGCCGCGCTGACCCTCGCCCTGGCGGCATGTGGAGGAGGTGGCGGGAGCGGGGCATCCGCGTCCTATCGGGTCTCAGGGTCGCTCACGGGCATGAGTGCCGGAGAGTCCATGGTGCTGCTCGTCAATGGCCAGACGCTGACCCTCTCGCAAAACGGCGGGTTCACCACCCTGGCGGCGCTGCCCACGGGCACGGGCTACAGCGTCACCATGGGCACGCAGCCCGCGGGGGAGGCTTGCATGGTCTCGAATGGCGCCGGGGTCATCGGCACGACCAATGTGATCAATGTGACGGTGGCCTGCACCGTCAATCCGCAGGCCACCTACACGGTGGGCGGCACGGTCTCGGGACTGCATGGCACACTGCAACTGGAGGATAACGGCCATGATGTGCTGCTGCTCGCCGGCAATGGGGCGTTCACCTTCGCGCAGGCCTTGTTCGACAAGGCGGCGTACGACGTCACCGTGAGCACGCAACCTGCCGGGCAGACCTGCACCGTAACCCAGGGGGCGGGCACCATGCAGGGGGCCGATGTGACCTCGGTGACCGTCTCCTGCGTGACCCCTGCGCCGCCCCCTGCGCCGACGTCCACCGTGGGTGGCGCGGTGGCTGGACTCACGGGCACGGTCGTGCTGGGTCTGAATGGCGGTCCGTCGATGACGGTTTCCGCCAACGGACCATATACCTTCCCAACGGCGCTGGCGTCCGGGGCGACGTATGCCGTGACCGTGACCACCCAGCCCGCCGGGCAGACCTGCTCGGTGGTCAATGGCGCCGGCACGGTGGGCAGCGGCAATGTGACGAATGCCGACGTCATCTGCGCGGCCAACACATATTCCATCGGTGGAACGCTCTCGGGGTTGACCATGAGTGCCGGCCTCGCGGTGGTGTTGCAGGACAACGGCGGCGATGACCTCACGTTGACGGGCAACGGAGCATTCACCTTCGCCACGCAGATCGCCGCCACGGCCACCTACAGCGTCACGGTCAAGACGCAGCCCAGCGGGCAGACCTGCACGGTGACCAACGGCTCTGGCACGGTCGGCACGGCCCCGGTCCTCAACGTGAGCGTCATCTGCGCGAGTCAAACCGTCTCGTTCGCCAATCCGGGGCCTGCCACCTGGACCGTGCCTGCGGGGGTGACGTCGATCCGCATCGTCGCCACCGGCGGCGCGGGCGGTGGCGACAACGATCAGTATGGACTTGGCGAAGGCGGAAACGGCGCCGTGGTGACCACCACCCTCGCCGTGGCGCCCGGGCAGGTTTTGAACCTCGTCGTCGGAGGCGGGGGTGCACCGGGCGGTGGCGCAGGACTGGCCCTCGGTGTGTCGAACTATGGAGGCGGTGCGGGAGGCGGATCGACGAATGTCGATGCGGGCGCGGCGGTGCAGATCATCGCCGGAGGGGGCGGGGGTGGCTATGCGGGAGGCTCAATAGGCGACAACAGCACTGGCGGCAATGGCTGCGGCAATGGATTTGCCGGAGGTAATGGTCACGATCCAGTAACCAAGGACACCCCTGGCGCTGGCGGCGGGAATGGCGTTGGCGGCATAGGAAGCCAGAGCGCCAACGGAACGACTGTCAACGGTAGCAATGGAGGAAGCGGCAGCGGCGGGCCCGGTGGATTCGGCGGGCCCAACCTGTTCGGCGGTTCGGGGGGGATCGGCACTGGCCCGGGGTCGGGTGGGGAAGGTGGCCAAGGCTTTTCCTCGTCGACCTTGGCGCAGATCTTCGGCGCCGGCGGCGGTGGCGGCTATGGCGGCGGCGGTGGCGGAAATGGTTTGCAAGGCGGTGCCGGCGCGGGCGGCAGCGTGGGTCCGAGTGGCAGCACCTGCACGGTCGGCACCAACAGCGGCATGCTCGGCCCAGGAGGCAACGGGTCGATCGTGATCACGTATTGACCGGTCCAGTTTCAGGGGGCACCGAATCGAGACGAGCCGAGACCAAAAATCAAGGGCTTGGCGCGTCTCGCAAGCGTCTCCTGCTTGAGGATGCCCGGTAGGTGCCCTGGTGAGCGAGTGGCGAGAAACCGTGTCGGTGACTCGCCGTATCGTTTCCAGAAAACTCCTCCGTGGGTCGAAACGACCCGTCGCCGATCACGCAGCGCAGGCCTCGCCCCATGGGCGTGCACTGAACGCCCCGCGTCCGTGCGTCCTGCACCCGTTCACCGCGTGCGGTCGATTCAGGCACCCGTTCCAGGCGGCCCATGGGCCTTTGTCGCTCCAACCCTGGATTGAAAAGTGGCATGGACTTTGCATGACTCATTCGGCACGAGCAGGGCGGGGGTCCGCCCACGGCTGATTGACGTTTGACGGGATGGCCAAGCTTGCGGCTCCTACACGAAGCGCCTGACCCGAGAGCTGCCCTGCCTCGTCGAGAGAGGACACACAGGAACAAAAGCCCGGGAGATGCGCGACACGCCGACGCCCGTGCCTGGAGCACAACGATCAACAGCGGAGCCGCACCATGTTGACCCCTCGACGCATCGTCATGCCGCCTGCGCCCCGCGCGCAGCGCATTGATGGCGGCCTTCCGCAGAACCCCGCAGCGCTGAACGCCAGAGCCATCGCTTGCGCGAGAGTCCATCGGTGTTCACTCTATTCAAGGAAAAATCCATGTCCGCAATTGCCAGTCCGCAGCAAACCGTGGCCACATCCGGCACGGAATTGAAAGGCCGTTGGATTCAACTTGCACTGGGCGTGTTGTGCATGATGGCCATTTCCAGTCCTCAGTATGTCTGGGCGCTCTTCACCAAGCCGCTGTTGGGCCAGGTTGGTGGCAGCCTGGCCCAACTCCAGGTGACGTTCTCCATTCTCATCGTGCTGCAAACCTTCTTCTCCCCGTTCCAGGGATTTCTGGTCGATCGGTTCGGCCCCAGATTGCTGCTGTCTCTGGGCGCCTTGCTCACCGGACTGAGCTGGGTTTTGTCGGCCCATGCGCACAGCATGACTCACCTGTATCTCACCTATGGGCTGCTGGGTGGGCTGGGCACCGGCATCGTCTATGTCGGCGTGGTCGGGCTGATGGTCCGCTGGTTTCCGCAGCGGCGTGGTTTTGCTGTCGGCATGGTTGCCGCGGGCTATGGCTTCGGCGCCATTCTCACGACCTTGCCGATCGCCTCCAGCCTGGCCTCGGTCGGCTACGCCCAGACCCTCACCCTGTTTGGCGCCATCATCGGTGTCGTCGGCCTGATTGCTGCGCAAGGTATCAAGCGGCCTCCCGGCTACACGGCTCTGTTGTCGGGCCAGTCCGTGCAAAAGTCGGCTGGTGTCGGGCCCGGCGCCATGCTGAAGACGCCCGTGTTCTGGCTGATGTTCGCGATGATGACCATGATGTCCACCTCGGGGCTCATGGTGATTTCGCAGATGGGCGCATTCGCCAAGGATTTCGGCGTGGCCAGCGTCCTGGTCTGGGGCATGGCTGCGCTGCCGCTGGCCCTGACCATCGATCGATTCACCAATGGGTTGACGCGCCCCTTTTTCGGCTGGGTGTCCGACCGCATTGGCCGCGAAAACACCATGGCCCTTGCCTTTGGGCTTGAAGCGATGGCCATGTTCGCCTGGCTCGGCCTGCGCAGCGATCCGTTGTGGTTCGTATTGCTGTCGGGTGTGGTCTTTTTTGGCTGGGGTGAGATTTTCTCCCTGTTCCCCTCGACCTTGACGGACACCTTTGGTGCCCGTCACGCCACCACGAACTACGGCTTCCTCTACATGGCCCAGGGTGTCGGTTCGATCCTCGGCGGCCCGATCGCCGCGCTGGTGCACCAAGCCACCGCAAGCTGGGTACCGGTCTTCGGCATGATGATCGGTTTGGACATGGCCGCGGCATTGCTCGCACTGTTTGCGCTCAAATCCTTGCGAGCCCGTTACATGGCGGCGCGTTGAGGCGGAGACGCACGGCTTGCCGGCTACGACGATGCCCCAGCTCCCTTAGCCGACGGGACCTGCATGCGAACCGGCCTCAGCCCGCAGCCGCCAGGTAGGCCCGCCACCCGCCGAACGCCGTGATGTCCCGTGCGCCGTCGATACCGATGCCCTCGCAGATGAAGCCGGCGACCGCACTGCCGTCTTCGAGCTGCAGGCGACCGATGCCAAGAGGTGCCGGGATGCCTGCGACGAAGGAGCCGAAGTTGGTGGCGGGCAATTCCCACACTTCGCAGGCTATCGCGGCGCCACGGCCGGCGACGCGGATCAGGCCAGGGCGTTTGCCGTTGGGCAGGGCGTAGAGCTTGTAGTGCGGCGCCGTGCGGGTTTCGAGTAGACGCCGCGCACCGCGCGAGGTGAGTTGTGCGTTGAGCGGCAGGCCGCTGAGGTGGGCGCCGACCACGGCGACGCGCACCTGGCCGCTGGGCACGGCGGGCGTGGTCGGGACGCTCGGGGCCAATTCCCCGATGGCCGGTGCCGCGGTTTCGACCGCGCCGCAAAGCAGCCTCCGGTCGTGCTGCCAGCGTGCCGCGAGATGCAGCAACGGCACGTCCTGGTGCGCCGGCGCGAACAGCGTGACCCCGAGCGGCAGCCCGTCGCCGCGGAACCCGGCGGGCACCGCGATGGCGGCATAGTCCAGCAGGTTCATGAAGTTGGTGTACAGGCCGAGGTCGGTGTTGCGCGCGATGGGCTCGGCCAACATCTGCGCCCGGGTATAGATGGTGCCCGCGGTCGGCGTGACCACGCAGTCCACCTCCCTCCACACGGTGTCGCAGATGCGCTTGAGTTCGCGCAGCCGGTATTGCGCGGCAAAAGCATCTGC
>JAJXUC010000187.1 GCA_021783435.1 Pseudomonadota bacterium
CGTGGGCCGTCGAGTTCAAACACGCGCGTCTCGCCACCGCGAATGGCGTGGCGCCCGACCAGGACGACGGCGACGAAGTCCACCCCGTCGCGGTGGGCGCCCTCCGGCGTCGGCCGTCCCATGCCGCCCTCGGTGTCGATGCGGAACTGGTGTGCCTCGATGAACCATTGCGGCGCCGTGCGCAAGCCGGCGAACAGCCGGCCCAGGCCCGTGAGCAGGCTTTCCCACCCCGGCATCGCGACGAGTTCGGGCGCCAGCGGCTCATACCAGCGCACCAAGCCGCCATGCAGCGCGTTATAGGTTGCCGGCTGGTAGTGGGCGCGTTGCGCAGCCTGGGTCAACCGGGCTTGGCCCGGTTCCGGCTGCAAGGTCTGGATGAAGCTGCCGTGTCGGCGGCTGCGGTAATGTCCGCCGTCCTTCAGGTAGAGGTCGGCCGGCAAATCGTTCCACAAGCCAGCCGCATCGGCGCAAGCGGCGGCGTCCAGCCCTCCCAACGCGGCCAGCGACGGCGCCGGCAGCACACAGAATCCATGCGCGCCAAGCCGCTGCCGAGCGGTGGCGGCATGCACGGGCGACATGCGGTCGTCCATCCCGATGTCCGGGCCGAACGAAGGACCGAAAGATGGCTCTGCACACATCGCGGGTCTGCCTCAGGCGCCGCGCCCGTCGCGCAGCGTGGTGGTGCGGTTGAAAACCAGACGGCCCGGCGCGTGATCCCGGACATCGGCGACGAAATAACCGTGGCGCTCGAATTGCACGCTGGTGCCGGCCGGCAAGGCCGCCAGTCCCGGCTCGACCCAGGTCTGCACGCGACGCAGGCTGTTCGGGTTCAGCGCCGCGAGGAAATCGCGCCCCCCCGCATCAGGCTGGGCCTCGGTGAACAGACGGTCGTACAAGCGTATCTCGGCCGGCGCGGCATCGGCCGCGGCGACCCAGGTGATCACGCCCTTGACCTTCACCGCGTCGGCGCCTGGCGTGCCGCTCTTGGTGTCGGGCACGAGCATGGCCTGCACTTCGGTGACCTGGCCGTCGGCATCCAGCGTGGCCCCGGTGCACGCGATCACGTGGCCGTATTTCAGGCGCACGCGGTTGCCCGGGAACAGGCGGAAGAAGCCCTTGGGCGGATCCTGGGCATAGTCGCCGCGCTCGATCCACAGTTCGCGTCCACACTTGAAGCGGCGCAGGCCCCACTCGGGATGGTGGGGATGCACCGGGGCTTGGCAATCGTCCAGCATGCCCGGACCCATGACCTCGTCCCAATTCGTGATGACGAGCTTGAGCGGGTCCAACACGGCCATCGCGCGCGGGGCCTGCGGATCGAGGTCGTCGCGCAGCGCACCTTCCAGCGTGGCGTAGTCGATCCAGGAGTCGGACTTGCTCACGCCGATGCGCTCGGCGAACAGGCGGATGCTGCCCGGCGTATAGCCGCGGCGGCGCAGGCCGGCGATGGTGGGCAGGCGCGGGTCATCCCAGCCGGCCACATGGCCTTCGTTCACCAGCTGCGCCAGCTTGCGCTTGCTGGTGACCACATAGGTCAGGTTCAGACGGGCGAACTCGTGCTGGTGCGGCAACGGGCGCGCCAGCAGGCCGAGGTCGGCGAGCTTGTCCAGCACCCAGTCGTAGAAAGGCCGCTGGTCCTCGAACTCCAGGGTGCAGATGCTGTGGGTGATGCGCTCGAGCGCATCCTCGATGGGGTGCGCGTAGGTGTACATCGGATAGATGCACCAGCGGTCGCCGGTGCGGTGATGGTGCGCGAACTTGATGCGGTAGATGGCCGGATCGCGCAGATTGATGTTGGGCGCGGCCATGTCGATCTTCGCGCGCAGCACCATGCTGCCCTCGGCGTGCTTGCCGGCGCGCATGGCCTCGAAGCGCGCCAGACTCTCGGCGGCAGGGCGCTCGCGCCAGGGGCTGTTCACGCCGGGCTCGGTCAGCGTGCCGCGGTTGCGCCGCATGTCCTCGGGCGACTGCTCGTCCACATAGGCCAGGCCGGCTTCGATCAGCGCGCAGGCGGCGCGGTACATGAAATCGAAATAGTCGCTGGCGAAATACTCGTGGCCGACGCCGCCCACCACCCAGTCGAAACCCAGCCAGCGCACCGCGTCCCGGATGGCTTGCACGTAGGCCTCGTCCTCCTTCTCGGGATTGGTGTCGTCCAGACGCAGGTGACACACGCCGCCGTAATCCTGCGCCAACCCGAAATTCAGGCAGATGCTCTTGGCGTGGCCGATATGGAGGTAGCCGTTGGGCTCGGGCGGGAAACGGGTACGGATGCGCGCCGTGTCCAGCGGAGCCGCGGCGAGCTGGCGCGCGTCGCCCGGCACGCCGGCGAAACGCCGGCCGGCATCGCGACCGCTGGCCAGGTCGGCCTCGATGATCTGGCGTAGGAAGTTGGAGGCTTTGGGGCTGCTTGAATCCGTGGGCTGCATGGGAAATGGGGCGAAACGCCGGCCGGGCACCTGCCCGGCCGGCGTGAAACGTCCTATTTTCCATCAAACCCCGTCGCGCGCCGCGCGCGCACGGCTCAGGCGGAGAAACCGGGCGTGCCAAGCGCGCGGCGCGGCGTGTTGATCACGAGGATCTCGACGCTGGCCGCCTCGTCGTCGCCGACACGCAGCAAGCCCGACAAGGACACGGCCGTTTCCGCCATCTGGCGCGAGCCGACTTCGATCGTCACCCACTCGTCGGCGCGCACAGGGCGCTTGAAACTGCATTTGCGGATACCCGCAAGCATCCCCAGATAGCCGTCGCCCATGCTGCGTGCATGCGCGTCGTCGACCAGCATGCCCGCGCCCGCCACCTGCGCCACCGCCTCCACCAACAGGACTCCCGGAACCAAGGGCATGCCGGGGAAATGACCTTGCAGGATGGGTAGATCGCGCGTCCACATCGCGAGCCCGACATAGCGGTTGCTCGCCAGCACCGTCACACGCTTGATGAACAGGATTTCCCCGCGGTGGGGCAGAACCCGCTGGATGGCCGCCTCGTCGAGTTCGATGGGATAGGCGCCCATGTCCCGACTCATGGCGCGATGACCTCGGCACGCTCGTCGGCATTCGCGGCGGATCGGCGAAAACCGCGCGGCCTCGTGATCCAGGCCACGGCGGCCCCCAGCGCGGCGCCGCTGAACACGTCGACCGCGACATGTTGCTTGACCGCCATGGTGGAGTAGGCAATCGCCAGGCACCACAGCATGTTGAGGCGACGCATGCGGGCGCCAAAGCCCAGTCCCGGCGCCATCCAATCCAACCAGAAGGCAGAAAACACGGCCGTGGCCACGTGCAGGGAGGGGCAGGCATTGCCGCCGGCGTCCAGTCCTTTCAGGGCGGCGAAGTCGGGGTGTCGCGCCAAGTCGATGCTCCAGGGCGGCACCTTGGTAGGCCAAAGGTAGAACACAGCCAGGCCGATCAAGCATAGTGCGCCGATGCGCAGGCCGAAGCCGACGATCTCGCTGCGCGACGACATCAAGGCCGGCGGCAAGGACACGTAAACCCACAGGGAAAGATAGATCGGCAGCGCCCAAGGCTGAAACCCGATCCAGCGATCAAGCGCCAAGAGCGGCATCGTGGTGACGTGCCCGTCCGGGTGCCTGAGCAAATAGAAGTAGGCGGCAAAGAACACCAGCATGAACGCCGTGGTTCCGATGGACTTGAGCCAGAAATGGCGCCCGAGAATCCGCAGGGTCCTCCAGGCCAGTGCAGCCGCCCCCGGATTGATGCTTGCCGCCTCTGCCTTGGACTCTGCCATGAACGCCTTCTCCTGCTTCCGAATCAGCCCGTCATACGCCGCGCAATCAGGCTCGCGTTGCTGCCGCCAAAGGCGAACGAATTGGACATGACCGCATCGATGCGGCACCCGTGCCTGGCCTGCAAGGGTACATAGTCCAGCGTGCAACGCGGGTCGGGATGTTCCAGATGCGCCGTGGGCGGGATCGATCCGCTTTCCATCGCCATGACGGCCAACGCGAGTTCCAGCGTACCGCCCGCGCCGATCAGGTGCCCGTGCACGGCCTTGGTCGAACTGACGGCCAGTTGCCTGGACGCGGCGCCAAACACGCCGACGATGGACTGCGTCTCGATCACGTCGCCCGCGTCCGTGGCCGTGCCATGGGCGTTGAGGTACTGGATCTGATCGGGCGCAAGCCGGGCTTCGTCGAGGGCCTGGCGCATGGCCGCGACCTGTCCATCGACCGAAGGCGCCGTCAGGTGGTGCGCATCGCTGGTACAGCCGTAGCCCGCCAGTTCCGCATGCGCCACGGCGCCACGGCGCTCGGCGCGGGACCGGCTCTCTAGCACCAGCGCAGCCGCCCCCTCCCCCAGCACGAAACCGCTGCGGTCGCGGTCGAACGGCCGGCAGCTCGCGGCCGGGTCGTCGGCATTCGGCCGCGCCATGACCCGCAGCGCATTCCAGGCCACCATGGATCCAGGCGTCAGCATGGCTTCCGTGCCGATGACCAAGGCCGCATCCAGGTAACCATGCCGGATCGCCCGCAATGCTTCCCCCGCCGCGATGGCCGACGAGGCGCAGGCAACCGAATAGGTATTGCCCATGCCGCGCAAACCATAGCGCATGGAAACCGCCGCCATCGAGGCATTGGCCATCATGCGCGGCACGGACAGCGGATGCACCACGGTGGCACGCTTGCGGCTGTGCTCGCCGCCGAACAGCGCCGTGTAATACCGCGCGAACATCGCGTCCAGCGTGTGGGCGCCGCCGAAGCCGATGCCGACGAAAACGCCGAATCGATCGGCGTCGGAAGGCGTTTCATCGATGCCGGCATCGGCCATGGCCTCCTGCGCGGCCACCAGCGAAAACTGCGTGGCACGGTCCAGTCCCGCATCTTGGCTGTCGAGCAAGGATTCCGGCTCGACAGCGGCAGGCGCCATCAGGACATTGGGCAAACCCGCGCTCAGCGCTTCGGGGGCGCGTCTGATTGCACTGTGCGCCGAGAGCGCCGCCGCGAAACTGGCCTGCCTGTCCTTGCCCAACGGGGACAGCATCCCGATCCCGGTCATGAAAACTTGGTTCATTGACTGGGACTGGCCGAGGAATCGGGCATTTGAATTTCTGGCAATTCCCCGTTGTTGTGCGCCCGAACCTCCGCCTCGATCGCGGCGACCATGTCCTGGAAACGCATGTTCTGAAATTGCATGGGATCCGCAATCTGAAATCCAAAATGCTCCTCAACTTCAAAAAGCATTTCAACCAGCCCCAAGGAATCCAAACCCAGATCGGAAACCAGCAGATCAGGCTGATCGAATTTCACCGGATCGACCTTGGCGCCAGTCATCAAGTATTTTTTAATGAGCTGCTCTAGCATGCATCCCTCAGCGTCGTTCTTTCTTGATGGGCGGCTGGAATCGCCAGTCAGGAGCCAGAATCAAAACGCGGTCTTCTTGGAATTCGATCATTTCAAAACCCTGATATTTCTCACAACCGGTCCGCAAAACCTGGACCGCCATGACACGTCGTGCCTCGATGGACACCATGTTGCCGCCGCGAGGTCTTGCGCCTGAGACAGTCGAGGCTGCCCCATCAATCGTCCGATTGATTCTGTGAATCCCTGGATCCTTCACGCCCAGGCAGACGGCAACGCGAGAATATCAGCAACCCTGCGCACCCAGTCCTTGGGCGACGGGAACAAAAAGATCGGATCCTGTCGGCAAGACGGCCGTTGTGTGCGTTGATGGCGATACATACGCAGGAGAACGCCATGTTGCGACAAACCTTGATCGGCCTGGGCTCTGCAATCGCTCTGGCCTCAGCCCCGGCGGCACATGCGGGAGATGTCTGGTGGTCGGTATCGGTCGGCGTGCCCGGCGTCGCGTTCGACGTCGCCCCGCCCATCGTTTACGCACCGCCGCCTCCCATGGTCTATGCGCCACCGATCGTCTATGCGCCGCGGCCCGTCGTGGTGGCGCCACCGCCCGTGGTGTACCGCGCCCCGCCCCCGCCCGCCGTCGTGTACGCGGGCTATCCCTATGGATATGGCTATTACACCCCAGTGGCGCGTCCGGGCTGGAAGCCTCATCCCTACCGGCACGGCTGGAACCGGGGCTGGCACCACGGGCATCACGATGACGATTGAGCTGGCCAAGCACCTCTCGCGCGCGAAAAGCGGGCGCATCCAAACCTCGGGGCAGGCAAGGCCTGCCCCGAGGTTTTGTTCCGGGAGCGCATGCCGCCTTTCGGTCTCTCCAGCTTCCGATTCGCGTTACGTTTTGTCGTCTTTGCGTCGTCCGACATGTCGGCTATGCCCGTCGCCGCACCGTTATCGCAACATGTACACAGCCTTATTCGGAGAATCATCATGATCCGTGCATCCTTGTTGGCCCTGGCCTTCTCGGCATCCGCCGCACTGGCCCCTTCCGCCCAAGCAGACGGCGTGTATTGGTCTCTTGGCATCGGCAGCCCCGGAGTCGCCGCCAATTTTGGCAATGTCTACCCGGTGGCTCCTCCGCCTGTCTACGTGGCGCCCCCCCCGGTGGTCTATGCGCAACCCCCCGTGGTCTACAGCCCCGGCTATGTCACTTACGGCGCGTACGGCCGCGACTGGCATCCGTACTGGGGTGATCGCCGTGGCTGGCGCCGCCACCACGAAGACGACGACGACGACAATTGAGCGTCCCAGGGGCGGGGAGCGCCGCCCCCGCGGGGGATAAGGGGAAACATGGGGACGCCCCGATGTTTCCTTGAGTACCCCGGGCCGGCTGTCGCGCCCACATGCACATCCACCGGCAGCCGCAGCGTCCATGCGCCTTGAGTCTTGGCGCCGAACCGTTCATTTATCATCGGACCTCCTTGCTCCTTCCACGCTCCGCGACTTTCCGGCGCCATGTCCGTGCCTTCAACTTCC
>JAJXUC010000034.1 GCA_021783435.1 Pseudomonadota bacterium
GCCGAAGCAATGCACGCTCTCCACCCAGCCGCTCTCGATGGCCGGAATCAGCGTGGGATGCGGGTTGAGCGCCCAGTTGCGGCAGATCTTGCCCTTCAGCCCGAGCGATGCGCCGTAGGTCGGCAGCAGCAGTTCGATGGCCGCGGTGTCGAAGCCGATGCCATGGTTCAGCGCGGTGACCTGGTAGCGTTCGTAGATGCCGCGGATGGCCATCATCCCCATGAGCACCTGCAGGTCGGTGATGTGGCGCGGGTCGCGCGTGAACAGCGGCTCGATGGCGAAGGGACGGTCCGCAACCACGACGAAGTCCACCCAGGAGCCGGGGATATCCACGCGCGGCAGCGCGTCCACGATTTCGTTGACCTGGGCGATGACGATGCCTTGCCGGAACGCCGTGGCCTCGACGATGGTCGGCGTGTCCTCGGTGTTCGGCCCGGTGTACAGATTGCCCTGCGCATCGGCCTTGTCGGCGCAGACCAGCGCCACATGCGGCATCAGGTCGATGAACATGCGCGCGTAGAGCTCCACATAAGTGTGGATGGCCCCGATCTCCAGCTTGCCGTCCTCCAGCAGCTGCGCCACGCGCAGGCTTTGCGGGCCGGCAAAGGCAAAGTCCACGCGCCGCGCGATGCCGTCCTCGAACAAGGACAGATGCTCCGGCCGGCTGATGCTGGAAATGAGCAAATGCAGGTCATGCACCCGGCCCGGATCCACGCGGGCCAGGCTGCGCGAGAGAAAGTCCGCCTGCTTCTGGTTGTTGCCTTCGAGTGCGACGCGGTCGCCCGGCGCCAGCAGCAGCTCCAGCGCCTCGACCATGCGCGAGGTCGGCAAGACGCAGCCGTCCGTCAGATGCGCCACGGCGCTCAAGCGCCGCGCCTTGTCGTCGCGACGCTGGTTCCAGCCCGATGCGCGAACGTCAGCGTGGCATGGCGTGGCGGTGGAAGTCAAAGGTGCAAGTCTCCGAAAAATACATAAATTAGTTTTTTGTATTTTTGTTTGATTGCATTGCATGCGCAATTTGGGGTTTACCAGTACACAGAACACATCCACCGTGTCGCGTCAAGTCCAAGTAGTATTGGCGCATGGACGAACCCCTTTCCCTCGCCGACCGGCTGCGCGAGTCCATCGAAGAAGACATCGCCACCGGGAAACTGCCCCCCGGCGCGCCCCTGGACGAAGCCGAGCTGACCCAGCGCTTCGGTGTCTCGCGCACCCCCGTGCGCGAGGCCTTGGTGCAGCTGGCCGCCGCCGGCATGGTCGAGATCCGGCACCGGCGCGGCGCGACCGTGGCCCAGCTCAGCCCCCAGCGCCTGATCGAGATGTTCGAGGTCATGGCCGAATTCGAGGCCATGTGCGGCCGCTACGCTGCCCGGCGCATGCAGGCGGACCAGCTCGCCGCCCTGGAAGCCGCGCACCTGGCCTGCGAAGCCGCACGCAACGCCGGCGACGCCGACACCTACTACCACCTCAACGAAAACTTCCATCACCAGATCTACGCCGGAAGCCACAACGGCTTCCTGTGCGAACAAGCAACCTCGCTGCATCGCCGGCTGCGCCCCTATCGCCGGCTGCAATTGCGCGTCAAGGGCCGGCTGCAGGCCTCGTTCGGCGAACACCAGGCCGTCGTCGACGCCATCAAGGCAAGCGACGGCGAGCGCGCTGCGCAAGCCTTGCGCGGGCATGTCATGGTGCAAGGCGAAAGGTTCGCCGACCTGATGGCCGCGCTCTCGCAACTACGCACCGCGACGGCAGAAGCCTGACGAATCCCGACCATGCAATTCAACTGGCAGAACCCCTACCCCACCATCCGCAGCCCGCTAATGGCGCGCAATGTCGTTGCCACTTCGCAGCCGCTGGCCGCGCAGGCCGGCTTGCGCATGTTGCTCAAGGGCGGCAACGCGGTGGATGCGGCGATCGCCACGGCGGCGGCCATGACCATCGTCGAACCGGTGTCCAACGGCCTGGGCAGCGACCTGTTCGCCATCGTCTGGGACGGCACGCAATTGCTCGGGCTCAACGCCTCGGGCGTGGCGCCGGCGGCGTGGAATCCGGACTACTTCGCCCGCAGGCACGGCGGCGCGCTGCCGGTGCGGGGCTGGGATACGGTGACGACGCCGGGCGCCATCGCCGGCTGGGTGGCGCTGTCGCAACGCCTGGGCAAACTGCCGTTCGCCGACCTGCTGGAGCCCGCCATTGAACTGGCCGAGCGCGGCCACGGCGTGGCCTGCATCGTGGCCGACAAATGGGCGCGGCAGGTGCTGCTGTTGCAGGAGCAGCCCGGCTTCGCCGAGGCCTTCATGCCGCATGGCCGCGCGCCCCGTCCCGGCGAGCGTTTCGTGTTCCGCGCCGCAGGTGCCACGCTGCGCAAGATCGCGCTGACGCATGGCGAGACGTTCTACCGCGGCGAGGTCGCGGAGAAGCTCGTCGCGCATGCCAAGAACCATGGCGGGAGCATGAGTCTGGCCGATCTCGCCGGCTACCGGCCCGAATGGGTGACGCCCATCGCCAAGGACTATGCCGGCCATACCGTGCACGAGATTCCGCCCAACGGCCAGGGCATCGCGGCGCTGATGGCGCTGGGCATCGTCGACAAGCTCGGCATCGGCCAATACGCGGTGGACAGCCTCGAGGCGCAGCATCTGCAGATCGAAGCCATGAAGCTGGCCTTCGCCGACACCTACCGCTGGGTCGGCGACGCGCGCGCCATGACCGAGGTCACGCCGGCGGACCTGCTCGGCGACGCCTACCTCGCCGAGCGCGCCAAAGCCATCGACATGCGCCGCGCCACGGCGTTCCAGCACGGCGCGCCGCCGCGCGGCGGCACCATCTACCTGAGCACGGCCGACGAAAGCGGCATGATGGTCAGCCTGATCCAGTCCAACTACATGGGTTTCGGCAGCGGCGTGGTCGTGCCCGGCACCGGCGTCAGCCTGCAGAACCGCGGCCACGGCTTCACGCTGCAGCCTGGGCACCCCAACCGCGTGCAAGGCGGCAAGCGCCCCTTCCACACCATCATTCCCGGCTTCGTCACCAGGAGCGGCAAGCCGCAGATGAGCTTCGGCGTGATGGGCGGCAATATGCAGCCGCAGGGCCACTTGCAGACCCTGGTGCGCATGCTGACCTATGCCCAGCAGCCGCAGGCCGCCTGCGATGCGCCGCGCTGGAAGGTCGGCACGGGACTGTCGATCGACTGCGAGGCGACGATGGCGCGCGACCGTATCGAAGCACTGCGCGCGATGGGCCACGCGGTCACGGCCGACCCCGACGTCTACATGGACTTCGGCGCGGGACAGTTCATCTGGAAGCTTTCGGACGACACGCAGGACGGCTATGTCGCGGCGAGCGACTCCCGGCGCGACGGGCAAGCCGCGGGGTTCTGACATTCGTCCGCGCGAAGCGCGGGATGCAGGCGCTTCGCGCAACGGTGCATCCGACACTGGATGCAGCCATCCCTGCCTCTAACACACGCGGCCGTTGTCCACCCAAGCCCGGCTGAGCCTGGAGATGAGTTCCTGGCGCGTGCGGCGGTACATGGGGCTCCTGGCACCCTGCACCGCACAGGCCCGGTTTCGCTCCAGCAAGGTTGTCAGCTCGGGGGCGGGCGGTTCGAGCCGATCCAGGTAGTTCCGCAGCGTGCACGGCGTGCGTACGAAGGTTTCCACCATGTCCGGCCACCCGCCGAGCGCCGTGAGCTGGCGGTCCCACAGCAGGCAGCTCGCCAATGCGCCCAGCGCCGTGCGCGGCTGCTGCACGTTGATCGCGGCTTTGAAGGTACGAAGCCACGCGGGAAGTTGCTCTCCCGGCATGGGCTGGGCAAAGCCATAGCCTTGGCCGCGGTCGGCGCCGAGAATCGCCACGGCTTCGATCAGGCCTTCGTTCTCCAGACCCTCGACGGTCACGGGAATGTCGAAGGCGTGGGCAAGCGCAGTGAGGTGGTGGATGAACTCCAGGGCCCGCATGGGCTTTTCCAGCGCATTGCGCACCAGCCCCTGATCGATCTTCACGGCATCGAACGGCACGCGGTGCATGCGCAGCAGCGAACTGTGCCCGGACCCCAGGTCGTCTTGCGTGATCTGGATGCCGCAGCGCTGGAACTCCGCGATGCGCGCGTCGCGCTTGTGGATGTCCGCGGGATCCTGCGTCTCCAGGATTTCCAGCTGCAGATGCGTCGGCGGCAAACCCCAGCGCGACAAGGTCTCGAACAGGATGTCGCGGTAGTTGTCCTGGGTCAGTCCGTCCGGCGGCAGATTGATGGCGACGGGAATGTCCAGCCCCATGTCCAGCCACGACTGCCTGTCGCGGCAGACCTGCTCCAGCCCCACCTGGAACAGGCCGAGCAGCCCGGCCTTGCCGAGCGCGGGAAGAAACTCGCCTGGCATGATGAGTTCGCCCTGCGCGGACTCGATCCGCGCCAGCGCCTCCACGTGATGCACCTGGCCGTTGCGCAAGTCGACGATGGGCTGGTACAGCATGCGCACCGCCCCCTCCTCGACCCGTTGCCGGTAGCTGCGGCGCAAGTCCGCCGGGATCACCGAACCCTGCTCGCAGCGCAGCACCGCATGGCTGAGAACCTGTTGAATATGCTGCAGCAGCAACTGACGCTGGGACGCGCGAAAAAAACCCGGCCAGCGGCTGTAGATGGCCATGACGGCGAAAGGCTGCCCGTCATCATCAATCAACGGCAGCGCGGCGGTCGATCGGAACCCAAGGCGTATGCCATCGGCCTGCCAGGGACGCAAATGCGCATCCGCCCCGTAGGTATCCGCGATTTGAATCTCCGCCGTCCGCCACGCGCGCGCCGCCGGTCCCTGCCCCGACACCGTATCCACCGATGTATTCACCAGGAGCGCTTGATGCCTCTGCATGGCGTCGGCATACTCCCGGCCGGCTTCGCCGCCGAACGCCTCGATCTGCAGAAACCCCTGCGCATCCGGACGCGAAAACACGCAGGCCAGAATGCCGTCCAGCGTGGCCAGCGTCCCGATGGCGCCGTGCAGCAAATCCGACAGATGGCTGGCCTCGCGTATGGCCTTGCTGATGGCGATCAGGGTCGCCACCGTTTCGGCCTCCACGCTCGAATGGCTGACCAGGCGCGCTTCGGTGTCGAGCGACAAGCGCTGCTGCAGCGCCTCGGCCAGGCGCTTTTGTTCGTGGGCATCGAGGCCGCAGTCCGCCAGCGCCGCGTGCATGCTCTGGTGAGACAAGCCGTAGCCGTCGATCAGCGACGGCTGATCGACACCCACCATCTCGTGCACGCGACCGACGCGCAGCGCGCGTTCGTAGTGGATCTCGGGCGTCAGCGTCGGCGACAGCAGCATGTCCCAATGCTCGGCCTGCTTGCGCTTGACGCCGGCGAGTTCCTCGCCGCTCAGACGGCCGAGGATCGCGCTGGCGGGCGACGCATGCGCCAGCTCTTGGTGAAACTCCTCGACGAAAGACGCGACCGCCTCGCGAAGCCGGCCCTGCGCCTTGTGCAATAGCGAGGCGACCTCGTCTCCGTAAGCC
Organism: Pseudomonadota bacterium; assembly: GCA_021783435.1. Next base: position 5,506 of record JAJXUC010000034.1, read on the forward strand.
TGGGACACACGCGCAAACGGCAGCCTGGGCGCGGATTTCAAAATATCCGCCTCATGAAAAACCTCTTGAATTGTCGTTTTTAACTGAACAACCACGCACAGCGAACTTCCACCGCACAAACCACGGCCATCACACGACATCCCCCTTGGTGCCACAAAGGGCGTCACCCGGGTTGCCGAAAACAAAGACGGCACCGCACTGATTTTTGCCGCATCGCCACAAAGTCGCAACCAACTTCATCACACTTTATGTTTATTTTTTAAGTAAATTAAAAATTTAAATCTAAAAACAAGAATAACCGTGATTTAATTCACAGAATGAACACCTGAGACAACGACGCATTCAGCCAGAACTTGAGCCTCTGGAACGCACAACCTGCGCATGCATGCCCGGGCCACGATTTCGACTGTGGTCGGCAGTTCACCGCTTGGTTGGGTTTGGCTCCGGATCAATACAGCAAGCCCGGGTCACTGACAAAACCGACATGCTGATCGACGCGCACAAGCTCACCCACAACTTCCCAGATAACCGCAGTTGTCGCAGCGGTCGCAGCCGTCCACGCGGCGCAGGAAGGGGCCGCCGCAGTCGGGACAGATGCGTCCGCCGGGCAGGAGGTCGGGGGCGTCGCCCGGGGTTTCGAGGTCGATGCGTCGCGAGTCGGGGGCTTTGACGCGCTGCGCCAACGCCGCCAGGGTCTGCTCCCGGCCCTGTTCGTCCAGGAAGCCGCGGCGCATGAGCATTTCCTGCAGCGCATAGGCGATGGCGGCGACTTCGGACTGGTGAAAGCGCGGCGCGCGGCTGCCGTCGGCCTTGATCACCTCGCCGCAGCGCACCGGGCCCTTGTCCCACACCACCTCGCGCATGTTCTGCAAGGACTTGGCCACCGAGCCGCCGGAGCGCGCCACCAGCGACAGCAGGCGCATGTTGGAGGCGATCCACTGCTGCCCTTCGTCGCGCTGGCCGGCCGGCATGAAGAACTCGATGGGCCGCTCGATGCGCACCGGCTGGCCGCCGACCACGCCCTCCACCTCGGCGAAGGAAATCGACAGGTACACGGTCTTGCGCCCCTCGGGGGTCATGTAGCTGACCTTGCCGGTGACGGCCTGCAGGTCGCCCTGCGGTCGGCCCTCGATGCGGCGCGTGAGCGGGTCGATGTCCGGCGGCAGGCCCGTGGCCGCCACGGCGGCGCTGGGCGCGGCCTGCAGCACGGCGCCCAGCACGGTGTTGGGACGGTAGGTGGCCAGGCCCTTGAGGCCGGATGTCCAGGCGTCGAGATAAAGGTCCTTGAATTCGGCGAAGGGATAGTCGGCCGGCACGTTGACCGTCTTGCTGATGCTGGTGTCGATGTAGGGCTGCACCGCGGCGAGCATGCGCATGTGGTCCTGCGCCGACATCTCCAGCGCGGTGACGAACTGCGGCGGCAGCGCGTTGACGTCGCCGCCCTGCTCGCGGTACAGGCGCCAGGCGTGGTCGGCCACCTCGTAATCGCGGGTGGTGCCATCGGCCATGCGTTTCTTGCGCGTGTAGACCCAGGAGAACGCCGGCTCGATGCCGTTGCTGGCGTTGTCGGCGAAGGCCAGGCTGATGGTTCCGGTGGGCGCCACGGCCAGCAGGTGCGAGTTGCGCAGGCCATGCGCGGCGATGGCTTCTTGCAAGGGGCCGGGCAGGCGGCTGGCGAAGCTGCCGGCGAGGAATTGGGCGGCGTCGAACAAGGGGAAGGCGCCCTTCTCGCGCGCCAGTTGCACGGACGCCGCGTAGGCGGCGTCGCGCAGCACGCGGGCCACCTCGGCGGCGAAGTCGCGCGCGGGTTGGGTGTCGTAGCGCAGGCCCAGCATGACGCAGGCGTCGCCCAGGCCGAGGAAGCCCAGCCCCACGCGGCGCTTGCTGCGTGCTTCCTCGCGCTGCTCGGGCAGCGGCCAGTAGGTGGCGTCGAGCACGTTGTCGAGCATGCGCACGGTGGTACTTGCCACGGCGCGGAAACCGTCGAAGTCGAAGCCGGCCTGCGGCATGAACGTCTGGCGCACGAAGCGCGTGAGGTCGATGGAACCCAGGCAACAGCAGCCGTAGTCGGGCAGGAACTCCTCGGCGCAGGGATTGGTGGCCTCGAAGGTCTCGCAGTAGTAGAGGTTGTTCTCGCGGTTGGCGGTGTCGAGGAACAGGATGCCGGGTTCGGCGTGGTCATAAGTGGAACGCATGATGGCGTCCCACAACTCGCGCGCGGGCACGCTGCGGTAGGCCCACAGGCCGTCGCCGCGCTGGTAGGCGCCTGCGGCGCGCTGTTCGTCGCCGGGGCGGGCCTTGTGCACCAGGTCGACCTGCGCGCCTTGTTGCACCGCCTGCATGAAGGTGTCGCTCACGCCCACCGACAGGTTGAAGTTCCTGAACGCCCCGGCGTCCTTGGCGTGGATGAAGGCCTCGATGTCGGGATGGTCGATGCGCAGCACGCCCATTTGCGCGCCGCGCCGGCTGCCGGCCGATTCCACCGTTTCGCACGAGGCGTCGAACACGCGCATGAACGACAGCGGCCCGCTGGCGCGCGAACGCGTGCTGCCGACGTAGGCGCCGGCCGGGCGGATGCGGCTGAAGTCGTAGCCGACGCCGCCGCCACGGCGCATGGTCTCGGCCGCCTGCGCCAGGGCCTTGTAGATGCCGGGTTTGCCGTCCACGTCGTCCGACACGGAATCGCCCACCGGCTGCACGAAGCAGTTGATGAGGGTGGCCTGGATGTCGGTTCCAGCCGCCGACATGATGCGCCCGGCCGGCACGAAGCCCGCCTCCAACGCGCGCAGGAACTCCGCCTCGTGGCGCGCCGGGTCAGCCTCCTGCGCCGCAAGGGCGCGCGCCACGCGGGCCTGGATCTGGGCTGCGCTGCGCTCGTCGCCCTTGGCGTATTTCTCCGCCAGAACGTCGAGGCTGATGGATTGCGGCTGCATGCATGGCTCCTCGTTGTGGGATTGAACCCAGTACGGGAGTTATAGCGCCTCGTCGAGGTCCTCGGGGTCGACCTCGGTCAAACCCAGGAGGGTTTGCGACTGATCCACGGGCAACGCCTCGACCTCGCGAAGCTGGCGATGCATGGCGCGGGTGCGCGTTTCGGCCGCGCCAATGGTGTTGCTCGCTTCGTCGAGCTTCTTGCGCGTCTTGGCCAGCACGTCGCCGAATTTCGCGAATTCGGTTTTCACCGCGCCGAGCACTTTCCACACCTCGGTGGAACGCTGCTCCAGCGCCAGGGTGCGAAAACCCATGTGCAGGCTGTTGAGCAGAGCCAGCAAGGTGGTGGGGCCGGCCAGCATGACGCGGTTCTCGCGCTGCAGCGCCTCCACCAGGCCGGGGCGGCGCAAGGCCTCGGCGTACAACCCCTCGGTGGCGAGGAACAGAATGCCGAAATCGCTGGTGTGGGGCGCGGCGATGTATTTGGTCTGGATGGTGCGCGCCTCGTCGCGAATGCGCTGCTCCAGCGCCTTGGCCGCGGCGTCGGCGGCAGGCTTGTCGACGCGTTCCTGGGCGTCGAGCAGGCGTTCGTAATCCTCGCGCGGGAACTTGGCGTCGATGGGCAGCCACAGCGGCCCGTCGCCCTTGCCCGGCAGGCGGATGGCGTATTCCACCCGCGCGCCGCTGCCCGGCACCGTCTCGACGTTGACGCCGTACTGCTCGGGCGTGAACACCTGCTCGATCAGCCCGGCGAGCTGGATTTCGCCGAACACCCCGCGCGACTTGACGTTGGAGAACACGCGCTTGAGGTCGCCCACGCCTTGCGCCAGGGTCTGCATCTCGCCCAGACCCCGGTGCACAAGCTCCAGGCGCTCGGCCACCTGCTTGAAGCTCTCGCCCAGGCGCTGCTCCAAGGTGGCGTGGAGTTTCTCGTCCACCGTGGCGCGCATCTGCTCCAACTTCTTCTCGTTGTCGGCCTGCAGTTCGCGCAAGCGCAGCTCCACCGTGGCGCGCATTTCAGTCAGGCGCTGGTCGCTCGTGTTGCGCAGCTCGACCAGGCGCGCGTCGAGCTGGGTCTGCAGGGTCTGCAGGCTTTGGCTGTTGGACTGCGTCAGGCCGCCCACCTGCTGCACCAGGGTGTCGCCGACGAATTTCTGCAGCGTGAGCAGCTGCTGGCTCACGGCGTCGAGCTGGGTGTTCTGGGTCCGCGCGCTTTCGGCCTGCTGGTTGAGCAGGATCTGCTGGAACTGCGCGAGCTGCCCGGTCTGCTCGGTGCGCAGCCCCTGGCCGCTGGTCTGCACGGCGCCGCGCAGCTCGCGCTCCAGGCGTTCGATCTGCGGCCCGATCTCGGCGCCCAGCGCCTGTCGCAAGCCTTCCACTGCCCGCAAGCGGCCCAGCAGGACCCAGCTGAGCCCGATGCTGACGACGAGCAGCAGGAGCAGGGTCAGCAGAAGGACGAGATCGAGCGACATGGCTTGGCTTCAGGCGGAAATGGGCGTGATGGCGGGCCGGCCCTGCAGCACGGCGATCAGGTTGTCTACCGCGAGTTGCACCATCGCGCGCCGCGTGGGAATGGAGGCGCTGGCGATGTGCGGGGTGAGCACCATGCGCGGGGCGTCGAGCAGAACGGGATTGATGGCCGGCTCGCCCTCGAACACATCCAGGCCCGCCGCGCCCAGGTGGCCGCGGCGCAAGGCATCGGCCAGCGCGGCCTCGTCGACCACGCCGCCGCGGGCGATGTTCACCAGCGTGCTGCCGGGCTGCATCAGCGCCAGTTCGCGCGCGCCGATCAAGTGGTAGGCCGCCGGGCTGTAGGGCAAGGCGAGCAGCACGTGCCGGCTCTGCGCCAGCAGCGCGTCCAGCGCGCGGTACTCGGCGCGGCAGGCCTGCTCGATACCGGATGCGAGGCGGCTGCGGTTGTGATACAGCACGCGCATGTTGAAGCCCAGCGCCGCGCGCCGCGCGATGGCCTGGCCGATGCGCCCCATGCCGACCACGCCCAGCGTGGTGCCATGCACGTCGCTGCCGGCAAACAGGTCGTAGCGCCATTTGCGCCACTGGCCCGCGCGCAGGTAGCGCTCGGCATCGCCCATCTGGCGCGCGGCGGCCAGCAGCAGGGCCATGCCGAAGTCGGCCGTGGTTTCGGTGAGCACGTCGGGCGTGTGAGTGACCACCACGCCGCGCGCCGCGCAGGCCGCGAGGTCGATGTGGTCGACCCCCACGGTCATGGTGCTGACCACGCGCAGGTTCGGGCAGGCATCGAGCAGTTGCGCGTCGATGCGCTCGCTGTTGGTGATGAAGGCGGCGTGCTTGTCGCGCAGCCGCAGGCGCAGTTGCTCGGGCGTATGGATGGCGTCGTCCGGCGTGGCCTCGACCTCGGCGATCCGCGCCAGTTGCGTGACGATGTCTGGAAACACCGCGCGCGTCACCAGCACGCGCGGACGCTGCGCATCAGATGTCAGAGCACTCATCGGAAAAACACCAGATCGAGGATGGCGAAGGCGGGCAGCAACACGGCGAACGACCAGGCCATGTAGCCGAAAAACGAGGGCATGCGCACGCCGCGATGCTCGGCGATAGCCTTGACCATGAAGTTGGGCGCATTGCCGATATAGGTCAACGCGCCCATGAACACGGCGCCGGTGGAGATGGCGACCAAGGTGGTGGCCTGCGCCATGAGGTGGGCCGCATTGCCGCCGGCCAGATTGAAAAACACCAGATAGGTCGGCGCGTTGTCCAGGAACGCGGACAGCAGGCCGGTGAGCCAGAAATACGCGGCGCTGATCGGCTGGCCTTGCGCATCGCTGGTCAGGCGCACCAGACCGGCCAGCGCCCCGCCGCTTCCGGCGCGCAGGATGGCGATGACCGGGATGATGGTGAGGAAGATGCCGAGGAACAGCTTGCCCACCTCGATCATCGGCCCCCAGTTGAAGTGGTTTTCCTCGCGCGCCTCCCGCGGTGTGGTGCGCAGGGACAGCAGCGCCACGAGAACCAGCGCCGCATCGCGCGCGAGGTTCTGCAGCTCCAGCGCCTGGCCCAGCACATGCACGGTCAAGCCGGGTTTCCAGATGCCGCTGTGCAACACCGCGGCGACGATGGCCACCAGCCACAGCACGTTCCAGGCGCCGATGATGCGGATGGGGCTGTCGGGCGACGGGTCGACCGGCTTGCGTTCGCCCTCGCGCCGCCAATACCAGCGGTCGAGCAGATAGAACACCGCCAGCAGCAGCGCGCAGAGCAAGGCCGTCGGCGCGAACAGGTGGCGCAGGGTCCAGAAGAAGTCCACGCCCTTGAGGAAACCCAGGAACAAGGGCGGATCGCCCAGCGGCGTGAGCGCGCCTCCCGCGTTGGCCACCAGGAAGATGAAGAACACCAGCACGTGGGCGTTGTGCCTGCGCGCGTCGTTGGCGCGGATGACCGGGCGCACCATCAGCATGGCCGCGCCCGTGGTGCCCATGACGCTGGCCAGCACGGTGCCGATGGCCAGCAGCGCGGTGTTTTGCGCCGGGCTGCCGTGCAGATTGCCGCGCACCGCGATGCCGCCGCTGACGGTGTACAGCGCGGTGAGCAGCAGCACGAAGGGCAGGTACTCCTGCAGCAGCGTGTGCAGGACCGCGTCGGCGGCGACGCCGGCGCCGTAGACGGCGGAAAACGGCAGCAGGAACAGCAACGCCCAGCCGCCGGCGATCTTGCCTTGATGGTGGTGCCACAGCCCAGGCGCGAACAGCGGCAGCAAGGCGATGGACAGCAGCATGGCCGCAAAGGGCAGGCCCCACCACAGGCTCAGCGTGGCGGCATCGACGCCATGTGCGGCGCTCGCGGCGGCCTGCGACAGGCCCGGCACGAGCAGCAGCGCACCAGGAAGGCTCAGCCGCAAACGCCGGTCAAGCCGCATCGACGATCACCACATGCACGCGGTACGGGCCGTGGGCGCCCAGCACGATGGTCTGCTCGATGTCGCCGGTGCGCGACGGCCCGGACACGATGTTGAGCGCGCGCGGCACGCCGCCGCGCTCGGCCCGCAGCAGCGCGAAGGCGTCTTCCAGCGTGGGCAGGATGCGGCTGCGCGGCACCAGCGCGACGTGGGTTTCCGGCAGCAGATGGACCGAAGCCGGGGTTTGCGGGCCGGAAGCCAGCACGAGGGAGCCGGTTTCGGCCACGGCGCAGAAGCAGCCCGTGATGCCCACGGCGTCGGCGTCGTGCGCGCGGCGCAGCTGCGCCGCCAGGCCCGCCTCGGCCCAGGGCAGATGGCCCAGCTCGGGCCAGACCGCCGCGGCCAGCGGCAGCGCGCCGGTCCGCAGGTAGGCCGCCACCGCGGCTGGCGCCGCCGCCCAGTCAGCCACATGCTCCAGCGTGGTCTGCAGCGCCAGGGCCTGCTGCGCGAAACGCAGCGCCATGTCGCCGCCGAGCGCGGGTTGGGGACCGCGCAGGTGGTTGGCGATGTCGGCCTCGGCGGCGCGGTGTTCGGTGGGCTTGAGCCGCGCATCGCGCCGCTGGCGGACGCGTATGCGGTCGAGAATGGCTTGTCGTGCTGTGGTGGTCTCCATGGGGCTGATGATAGGAGTTCGCACGGCCTGCGCGCCTCGGCCCGGCCCGAAGCCGACCTCAGCCGCCTTCGGGCTCGGCCTCGGCCAGCACCGCCTGGGGCGGGATGTCGAACACCTCGCGCAGATAGGCGATGTAGGCCGGGTCCAGCACCTGGTTCTTGCCGGGCGAATCGCTGATCTTGGCCACCGGCTGGCCATTGCAGCGCACCATCTTGATCACCATCTGCGCCGGCGCGTGGCCCAGGTCGTGCGTCAGGTGCGTGCCGATGCCGAAGGCCAGCTGGGCGCGACCGTGGAAGAGCCGGTACAGCTCGATCACGCGGTCGACGGTGAGCGCGTCGCTGAAGACGAGCGTTTTGGTGCGCGGGTCGATGCGGTGTTGCCGGTAGTGCGCGATGAGCGCCTCGCCCCAGGCCACCGGGTCCCCGGAGTCGTGCCGGGCGCCGTCGAACAGCTTGCAGAAGTACAGGTCGAAGTCGCGCAGGAAGGCTTGCAGGCCGTAAACGTCCGACAGCGCGATGCCCAGGTCGCCGCGGTATTCCTGCGCCCAGGTCTCGAGGGCGAAGGTCTGGCTGTCGCGCAGGCGCGGGCCCAGCGCCTGGCAGGCCTGGAGGTACTCGTGCGCCATGGTGCCCAGCGGCGTGAGCCCGTGGCGCATGGCGTACATCACATTGCTGGTGCCCGCCAACTGCGCGCCGAGGCTGCTTTTGAGCGTGCGCAGAACTTCGTCGTGCCAATGTTTCGAATAGCGCCGGCGCGTGCCGTAGTCGGCGATGCGCACCCCCTCCAGGCCGGATTGGCGCAAGGCTGCCGCCTTGTCCTGCAGGCGCTTGCGGCCAAGATCCAGATCCGGCGCGGGCACGGCGTGGCGAAAGTACACCTCGTTGACGATGGCCAGCAGCGGCACCTCGAACAGAATGGTGTGCAGCCAGGGCCCCTGGATGCGCAGGTCGATGCCGCCGGTCTCGCGCCCTGCCCCATCGCGCGCGGACGCCAGGCTGATGGCCTTGCGGTTGAGCTGGAACAGGCCGAGGAAGTCGACGAAATCGCTCTTGATGAAACGCAGGCCGCGCAGATAGTCAAGTTCTTCCGCGCGAAAGCGCAATGCGCACAGATGTGCGATTTCGTGTTCGATGGCGTCGATGTGCCGCGCCAGGTCCAGCCCCGGCGTACGGCAGGTGAAGCGGTATTCCACCTGGGCCGCCGGAAAGTGATGCAGCGCCACCTGCATCATGGTGAACTTGTACAGGTCGGTATCGAGCAGGGAGTCGATGATCATGGCCGCGCGTCTTGCCCCTGTGCGAGCGCGCTCAAGCAGCCAGAGCCCGTTTCACCGGCGTCTTCCGCCGCTCCGGTTGCGCGCGCGCTCGTGCCGGTCTTGCGCGCGAGCGCGGCGGCCCACAGCAGGCGCAGCTTCATACGTTCGCGCTGGCGCTCGGCCGACGTGCCGCGCAGCTTGCCGGCGTGCTCGAGCAGGTCCAGGGCAAGCCGGCTCTGCGCGTCGAGCAGCGCATCGCGCGGCTGCACGTCCAGCGGCCGGCCCGCGCCGGGAAGGTGGTCGAACACGCCGTCGCGCGCTGCTTGCTCGATACGCGCCTCGCCAATCCAGGCCAGCGCGTTCATGCCAGGAATCTCGCGAATTCAGAGACAGGAACGCGCTCGGTGACCAGGGTGTTCTCGATCGCCGCCGGGTCCGCCCAACCCAGCGACATGCCGCACACCACCTGCTGCTGCGGCCCCAGACCCAGCTCCTCTTCGATGATGCGGTGAAACTGGCAGAACGCCGCCTGCGGGCAGGTGTCGAGCCCGCGCGCGCGGGCCGCCACCATGACGTTCTGCAGGAACATGCCGTAATCCAGCCAGCTGCCCTGCTCCATGACCCGGTCGATGGTGAAGATCAGCCCCACGGGGGCGTCGAAGAACAGATAGTTGCGCCGATGCTGGGCGTGCATGGCGGCCTTGTCGCCCTTCTTGATGCCGAGCAGACCGTACAGATCCCACCCGACCTTGCGCCGCCGGTCGAGATATGGCGACACCCACTGGCGAGGGTAGTAGGCGTACTCTTCGGTGTGCTGCGCCGCTTGCACGGGATCGTCGTAAGCCGCCGTGATGCGCGCGCTCAGGCGCTGGCGCGCCGCGCCGGTGAGCACGTGCACCTGCCAGGGCTGGGTGTTGGTGCCCGACGGTGCATGCGAGGCCACGCGCAGGATCTCTTCGAGAACCGCGCGTGGCACCTCGTCGGGAAGGAAGCGCCGCATCGAGTGGCGGCCGGTGATGGCCGCATCGACCCACGCGACGCTTGCGGGATCAACCGCCTTAGGCATGGACGACTCCTGTGGGCCGGGCGGCAGCGAGCAGGCCCTCGGTCAACAAGGGCTGGTGCTGGCGCCAGTGGCATGACTCAAGCAAGGTGGACATGCGAATCGAGTGTATTGCCCATGGCCGGTTGCCGTGGAAAGCTTCGGTGATCCCGGCTTGCCCGGGTTCGGCCCCATGCGTGGTGCGCCACAACAATCGCGGCGGCGCCGGCGACCGTCGAAACCGTGACGCCATGGAATTTCCGACGTTCGGGCATGGCCATCTTCATATCGCCAAATATTTGTTTCTATTGCATTTTCGATGGCGGAGCCGAAATTGTTGCATCGCACCAAAAAAGTTCTTGACTTTCACCAACCTCCCCCTAGAATTTGTTTTGTGCAATGCACAACTTGCATGCCAACCACCGGATCGGTGTCACGCGTTTGACTTGATCGCAGGCCAGAATCGCACATGCAGTCCCGTTCAAAACCTTGGAAACCTAGGAGCCCATCATGATGACCCCGGAACAAATGATCGCTGCGCAGAAGTCCCAACTCGAAGCCATGTTCGCCCTGACCGGCAAGGCTGTCGACGGTCTGGAAAAAATGCTTGAACTGAACATGCAGACCATGAAGACGGCGCTGAGCGAATCGTCCGACGCCGCGATGGCCGCGCTGTCGGTCAAGGACATGCAGGAATTCGCCGCCATGCAGCCCAACCTGGCCCAGCCCATGGCCGAGAAGATGCTGTCCTACTCCCACCACCTGTACGAAATCGCCTCCGGCACGCAAGCCGAGTTCGCCAAGGCGATCGAAGCCAACGCTACCGACGTGCAGAAGAAAATGCAAGCCATGGTCGAAACCGTGGTGAAGAACGCCCCGGCCGGCACCGAAACCGCCGTGGCGATGATGAAAAGCGCCATGAGCGCCGCCAACAATGCCTACGACTCGGTGCAAAAAGCCAGCAAGCAGGCCGCCGAAGTGGTCGAGGCCAACTTCAACACCGTGACCAACACCGCGATGAAGGCCGCCCAGACCACCAGCAGCCGCAGCAAGCGTGCAGCCTGAGCGCAAGGGCGCCGAACCGAATACCGGCTGCCGCTTCGCAGCCGTTCCGATTGTCTCCTCGGTACTTCCCAGTACCTTCCCACCGGTCAACCATGACCGGTTTTTTTTGCCGCCAAAGCGGTGAACGGATCGAATCGTCCGCCGCTCTGGCAAAGTGCGATCAAGGCTTGGGCGGTGTGCCGCGCTCGGCCTGCGCCGACTCCGGGTCTTCCGTGAGTGTGAGCAGGATGTCGGCATACCAGGCGCAGTTCAGCCCGAGCGACTCGTCCTGCCGCAGATCACGCCCGCCCATATCGATGCGGCTGGAGTGCACGCCAAGGAGCCTCCATGGCAGTGGCATGTTGTCACCCGCGATGCGCATGACGACCGGCGCCCCGCTGGTACCACGATGCGTTCGCGCGTCGGTCAGGAAGTAACCCTGGCCCTGGAAACGCAGACCGAAAGACGACGCAATCACGGCCTGGCGCACGACAGGAAGATGATGCAGGGCATCATGAAACCCCAGTGGGAAGCCGACGATGAGGAGCGAGCTTCCAACCTCGATCTCCTGAAGAAAATTCTGCAGATGGTCCGGCGTAAAACACTGCAGCGCGACGGATGCCGGCAGTGCGGCACGGTCGAGTTCGATCACCGCCACGTCGATGTCCCCCGCCGAGTCCCGCCCCTGGCGCCAGACACTTTGACCGTCCTTATAGAGCAGGACCGAAAGCCCAGTTGAGCGCGTCAGGTTGTCGGCGTCGGTATGCAACTCGATTTCGATGCGATTCGGAAAGTGGTTGCTCGGCTTGTCGATCACCACGTGGCGACTCGTGACCAAGAACAGGCGCGCGTCACGCTCGAAAAAGAACCCGCTGGCTCCCGTCAAGGGACGGTTGTTGTCGAAAGTGGAAACGCGCGCGGTGGTCAGCAGCAGAGGTTCGATCATGGTCATCCTTGCAATGCTTGCGCGCATGACGTCGCGGCGGCGGAAACTATCGGCGAACACGCGAAAGCTACACGACCATGGGCACTGCGGCGCCGTCCAGCGCCAACACGGCACCGCTCACATAGCCAGCCCGTCGCGAGGCGAGAAACACCACGGCATCCGCAACGTCCTCGGCTTGCGCGACACGTCCCATCGGCATGGCACGTAGCTTTTGTTGCATCACATCCTCCACCGACTTTCCCGTCAACCTCGCCTCGGCCATCAGGCCTTCCTGCATGCGCTGCGTTGCGGTGATGCCGGGGTTGACGACGTTGACACGCAGGCCGCGCGGCGCGAAGGCGTTGGCAAGGCCCGCGCTGGCCAGCATGAGCGCGGCGTTGGCCGCACCGCCGGCCAGGTGGGTGGGTGAAGCCAGCTTGCCGCCCGTGCCAACCACGTTGATGATCACGCCGCCGCGTTGTGCCATGCCTGGCAGCACGGCGTCCATGGCATGGATGTAGGTGAAGTATTTCGCGTCCATGGCCGCATGCCAGTGCGCCGCCGTGAGTTCCGCCGCGGGCGTGCGCCTGGCGGCACCCGCCGAGTTGACCAATACGCCGATGGGCCCCAGCTTCGACTCGACCTCGCGCACCATGCGCGCCGCCTGCTCGGGCTGGCCGAGATCGGCCTCGATGGCCACGGCATGCGCCCCCCTGGCCTGCAGCGCCGCGAGCGCCAGTTCCAGATGGTCGCGCGTGCGCGAGGCAATGGCAATACGCGCACCCTCGTCCGCGAATGCCTGCGCGCAAGCCAGGCCGATGCCCTTGCTGCCACCCGTGATGAGCACCACGGTATCCCTCAAACCCAGATCCATCACCTTGCTCCTTTTGGACTTCAACGCCATGCACAGGAATGACCGCAGCACATGGCGGTGCACAGCATTCAAGCGGTTTGATTCTGCACATCCAGCACGGCGCGCTGGTTGAGTTCGGCGAGCAACGCCAGCATGGCCTCGGTCAGTGGCATGGCCAACCCGGCGCGGCGAGCCAATTCGACCGGCGCACCGAGGATCGGGTCGACTTCCAGCGAACGCCCGCGTTCCAGATCCTGCAGGGTCGAGGGCTTCACGGCGCCAATGCCGCGTCCGATGGCGATGCGGGTGTCCGCATCCACCTGGGGGTCGCAGCCATAGGCGCGCGTGAGCGCGATGAGTTCGAGCATGATGCCACGCAGCAGATCCAGCAGGCCGGCGTTGGCGCAGATCTGGTCCATGCGCGCATGGGTGAGCGCGGCCACCGGATTGAAGGACGCGTTGCCGATGAGTTTCATCCAGATGGCGTCGCGAATGCGCGCCGTGGGCTGCGGGTCGCATCCGGCGGCGTGCAAAACCGCGGCCAACGCATCCACCCGCGCGCTGGGCTCGTGCCGAGGCTCGCCGATCACGTAGCGGTACTGGCCGTTGGCGACGATCTGCCCTGCTGCCGTCACCTCGGCCGAGCCGTGCACCACGCAGCCGACGATGTGCGCGGCGTCCAACGCCGCATCCATGCAGCCATCCGGGTCCAGACAGGCGATGCGCGCCGGGCTGCCATCGGCCAGCCGCGCGTACGCACTGGCATCGCCATGAAAGTACCACCAAGGAAGACCGTTGATGGCGGGAAGCACCATGGTCTCGGGCTGCAGCATGCCGCGCAAACGCGGCAGCAGAGGACCGATCTGGTGCGCCTTCACGCCCAGCACGACCAGATCCTGTGGGCCGAAGTCCTCCGGGCTGTCGCTGGCCTGCAGTTGAACCGCCGCGGCCCCCGACGGATCGCTCAACATCAGACCGTGCGTGCGGATGGCCCGCAAATGCGCGCCGCGCGCCACCACGCCCACCGCGTGCCCAGCCTGTGCGAGCTTCACCGCCATGCTGCCGCCCACCGCACCTGCGCCCACCACAACCACCCGCATGTCAAACCTCCAGTTGCTTGTGCCCGGGGAGACACGCCCCTGGCATATGGTAGGAGGACGAACATCGGCTTGCTGACCAAGCGGCACACCCGCCGGGTGAAAGTTCACCCATCACGCCCTAAGCTGTGGCCACGACAGATCATCGCGCCAAGCTCCCTGCCCATGCTCTCTATGAACCCCATGTCCGCGCTCAGCCGCGTCGTGCTCAGTCACTACTTCACCAGCGGCCTGGTTTCGGCCGCCGGGGTTCTCGCCCTTGGTGTTCTCGGCAATGCGCTGGGCGGCATGCCACTGGCGGTTCCGCTGGCAAGCGGTGCGCTCACCATCTGTTTCGCGGACAACCCGGCGCCCATCAAGGTCAAGGCGGTGGAGCTGCTGTTTTCCACCTTGGCCAGCGGACTGTGCTTCGCGCTGGTCTGGGCCAGCGTGGGCCATCCCTGGGTGGAACTGCTGCTGGTGCCGGCGCTGGGCTTCGGCGCCGGGCTTGTGAGCCTGTGGGGCAAGCGCGCGCTCGCGATCAGCTTCAGTCTGCTGTTCATCACCATCATCACCCTCGGTTCGCCCGCAGCGCCGAACATGGGGGTTTACGCATCGACTGTGGGAGTATTCGTGCTCGGCGGATTGATCTTCACGGGCTATGCGCTTGTGCTCAGCCATCTGCTGCGCTCGCGCACCAAGCAGCAGGCGCTGGCCGAACTGCTGGTCGCGCTGGCGGCCTATATGCGCTGGCAAAGCCTGTTCTACGGGCAAAGACAGGCCGACGACGCCTACGGGCGCGCGGCGATCCTGCAGGGTGCGGTGAACGACGCGCTGCAGTCCGCGCGCGACCTGGTTCTGCGCGAAAGCCGGCAGGCACGCGATGCCGTCTGGACCCGCATGCTGCTGGAGGCGCTGGATCTGTTCGAGGCGCAGCTGGCGGCGCAAACCGACTCAACCCTGTTGCGCAGCCAGTTCGAAGGCACCGAGGTGCTCGATGCCCTGCAAGACGGCACCGCGCACACGGCCGACGCGCTGCAAGACCTGGCGCTCGCCCTGCTGCGCCGCCGCCCGGTCGGCGCGCCGCCGCCCGACCCTGCGCGCTGGGCCGCCCTGGAGCGACAGGCCGACAACCTGGTGCGGGCCGCGCCGGCCGAGCTGTCGCAGGCGTGCAGTGCCCTGACGTCGCTCTTGCAGACGCTGCGCGAGATCGACAAGCTGCTGGCAAGCCTGCAGAACAGCTTCACCACTCGGAACGCGAATGCGGAGCTGCCGGAACTGCCGGACCTGGCCCAGTTCGTCAGCACCTGGCGCTACGACCCGCATCAGGTGCTGGCGCACCTGCGCCTGGGTTCGCCCATTTTCCGGCACGCGGTGCGCCTTGCGCTGGCACTGGCCTGCGGGTTCCTGGTGTCGCGCGCGCTGTTCACGCACCAGACCCATGACTACTGGGTTCTGCTGACCATCGCCGTCATCCTGCGACCGAACTATGGCGTGACCCGCCAGCGCCTGAAAGACCGGCTGCTCGGAACCCTGCTGGGCTGCCTGCTCACGGCCGGGCTCTTGAGCCTGCATCTGGGCCTTGCGGCCGAGCTGGCCACGATGTTCCTGGCGTTGGCCGTGGCGCGCGCCTTCGTCACCACCAACTACCGCTTCACGGCCATGGCGGCCAGCGTGCTGGCCCTGCTGCTGGCGCGGCTGCTGGAGGGCGACCCGCGCTTCCTCGTCGACCAGCGCCTCATCGACACCGCGATCGGCGCCGCCCTGGCCTGGGGCTTCAGCTACGTGCTGCCACGCTGGGAATACCAGGACGTGCCGCGCCAGCTGTCGGCGTTGATGCGGGCGCAGCACGATTATGCCCGCGCCGTGCTGGCCACCGCGTTGCAGGACGAGGGCGCCTTCCGCCTTGCGCGCAAGCGCCAGTTCGACGCGCTGGCGGCCATCACCGGTCTGTACAGCCGCATGCTGGAAGAGCCGCCTTCGCGGCGCCGCGCGCTGAACGAGCTGGCGCAGCTCATCACGCACAGCTATTTGCTGGCGGCCCATCTGGCCTCGATGCGGGTGCAGCGCGCCTTGCGCGCAAAACGGCTGAGCCCGCAGAGCATCGAGTCCATGATCGCCCCGACCCGAGACTGGGTGCTGCGGCGGCTCGGCCGCCAGCCTCCGACGGCGCGCGGCTTGGCCATGGATTCGGCCCCGCCGCTGGCCGAGCCCAACGCCGCCGGCACGCCGCCCGACCCCCTGCTGCGGCGCCTGGCGCTGATCAGCCAGGAGGCGGCGCAAATCGCCGCCATCGGGCCGCGCGTGGAGCGCGAACTGCATGCCCCCGCCCGTGCGGGGACAACGACCTGACATCTGCGCACACATGGCTTGAACGCTAGGCTGACGCCTGCGTTCCAAGACCATCCTGCCGTCATGCCCCCGTCATCGCTTGCCGCAAGCCCACGCGTCGCTGCCCTGCCCCGCGCCTTTCTGCCCCTCATGGCCCTGGCCTGCGGCGTCGCCGTGGCCAATATCTACTACGCCCAGCCGTTGCTGGAGCAATTCGCGCTGACCTTTCACACCACGGTGGCCGGCATCGGCGTGATCCCCACGGCCACCCAGACAGGGTTCGCCTGCGGCCTCATCGGCCTGGGGCCGCTGGGCGACCGCTACCCGCGCCACCGCGTCATCCTCGGCATGGGCGCGGCGCTGGTGCTCATGCTGCTGCTGGCGGCTGCCGCGCCCACGGTGGCGGTTCTCGCCACGGCGAGCTTCGGCCTGGGGTTGATGTCCTCGATCGCGCAGCAGATCGTGCCGCTGGTGGCGCATCTGGCGCCGCCGCAGCAGCGGGGTCGCGCCGTGGGACAGGTGATGAGCGGTCTGCTGGTCGGCATCCTGGGCGGGCGGGTGCTGGGCGGCCTGGTGGGACAGGCCGGAGGCTGGCGCATGGTGTTCCTGCTCGCCAGCCTGCTCAATGCGGCCTCGCTGGCCATGCTCTGGCGCACGCTGCCCCGCCTGCCGGCCGACGACACGTCGGCGCAGAGCTATGCCCGGCTCGTGGCCTCGACCCTGGGGCAGTTCCGCAAACATGCCGACCTGCGCGCGGCGGGCATCACCGGCGGATTGTTCTTCGGCGCCTTCAGCGTGTTCTGGGTCGGGCTCACGCCGCTGCTGGACAGCCCGGCCTATGGCCTGGGACCGGCCGCGGCGGGACTGTTTGGCATTCTGGGCCTCACCGGCGCGATGGTGGCGCCCATGTCGGGCCGGCATTCCGATCGACCGGGCGGTCCGCGCCGGGTCCTGCTGCTGGCGCTTGCCGCCGTGCTGGCGGCCTGGGGACTGTTCGCCTTCGGCGCGCATGGCCTGGTGTGGCTGGTCCTCGGCGTCGTGGTGCTCGATGCGGGCGTGCAAGGCGCCCAGATCGCCAATCAGACCCGCATCTACGCGCTGGACGCGGCCTCGCGCAGCCGCATCAACGCCGTCTACATGACCCAATACTTCATCGGCGGTGCGCTGGGCACCTTCGCCGCAAGCCACGCCTGGGCCCTGGGCGGATGGCCGGCGGTGGTGGCCACCGGCGTGATCTTCTCGGTCCTGGCGCTCGGGCTGCACGCGGCATGGAATCCGGGTCGCGCCAAGGCCCTGGCCGCCTGAGCACGCGCCCGCGCCGGGCAACACCGCACGTCTGCGCGGAGGGCACTGCCCCCTCAGTCCCGCCCCCCGGAAGGGCGCGCCAGCAGCTCCAGCAAAGCCAGGAGAACCCCCTCGGTGGCCTCCTCCATCAATTCATGTCCGCTATCGAGCAAGGTCACGCTGGCCTGCGGCCACGCCGCCCGCAGGCGCTGCGCGGCCTTGACCGGGGTCATGCGATCGTGCTCGCCCAGGATGAAGGCCACCTGGGCGTCGATGCGCGCGGCGGCCGCCTCGGCTTCGGCATAGGCGTCGCACGAGGCCAGATCGGTGGCCAGGAGGTCGCCCGCGGGCCAGCCCGCCTGCACCGCATGCATGCGCGCGTAGGTTCGCTGTGCGCATTCCGGGCACAGCGGCTGACCGTCCCGCTGCCGGTACGACCACATGACCATGTTGCGCAGCGCCGCATCGGGCTGCGTGCGCGCCAGATCCAGCAGCGCCGGCGCCACGCGCATGGGCCAGGCCGTGCCGACCAGCGCCAGATGGCTGATGCGCCGGGGCGCCAGACTGGCGGCGTGCAAGGCCGCGAGTGAGCCCATGCTGTGCCCGGCCAGCGCGCAGCGGTCGATGCCACAGGCGTCCAGCATGGCCAACAGCCATGCCGCCATCTCGCCCACGCTGCGCAGCAGGGGGCCTTCGCTTGCGCCATGTCCGGGCAGATCGGGGACGTACACGGCCAGGCCGGCCTGTTCAAGCCCTTGCAACAGGGGCTGCCAGGCGCGATGGTCGTTGCCCGCACCATGGACCAGGACCACGGCGTGGGCGGTGGACGCGGCCTGCGGCGCGGCGCATGCGACATGGACAGCGCGGCCGTCGATCAGGCACTGCATCGTCGTGAACCTCGCTGACAATGGCGTGAAAATGCGGAATGACGGTCTTGTTGTGGCATGAGTGTCGACACATTGGTCATTGAAGCGAATCCTCGGTGATGGACTATATTTGTTACACAGGCAGCCGGCCGATGCAGCCTTGAGGAGACAGCCATGCAAGTCAGCGATATTTTGCGCGTCAAGGGAGGCACGCTGTTCACCGTGTCGCCCGATACCCCATTGCTCCTGGCCGCGCAGACCATGGCGCAGAACGATGTGGGCTCGCTGGTGGTGATGCAATCCGGCAAACTTGCGGGCATGCTCACGTTCCGCGAAGTGATCGCCGCGCTGGCCGGCACCGCGCCGGCCCAGACCCGGGTCGGCGATGTGATGCAGCGCAAGCCGGTGCATTGCACGCCGCTGACCAGCCTGGACGAATTGCGCCGCCTGATGCTGGACAGCCGCACGCGCTACATCCCGGTCATGGAGGACACCACCCTGCTCGGGGTGATTTCCTTCCATGACGTCGCCCGCGCCGTGGTGCAGGAGCAGGACTTCGAGAACCGCATGCTCAAGGCCTACATCCGCGACTGGCCCCAGGATGACGCGCAGACGGCGGCCAACCAATCCCTGTCGCGCAGCATCTGAGCCCCCGTGGGGGTCAAGGAAACTTGGGATCGGCCCGGCGTTTCCTTGAGGAGCCGCCCGGACGGCCGAAACCCAAGCTGACCGGTCAGGGCCGAATCAGCCGTTAGCATTGCGGGTTGCGCGCGCCACCCATCGGGCGCCGGTTCCGCCTGCATGTCCACACCCCCCTCCCATCTGCTTTACCTGCACGGTTTCCGCTCCTCGCCCCGGTCGACCAAGGCGAGGCAGACGGGGGAGCGCCTGCACGCCATCAATGCCCGGCGCAACGCGGCCGGCAGGCCGCCGGTGCGCTGGCTGTGTCCGCAGCTTCCACCCTCGCCCCGGCAAGCCATGGACGAGGTGCTGCGCAGCGTGGAAGGCGTCGAGCCCGCGCGGCTGGCCCTGGTGGGCAGTTCGCTGGGCGGCTTCTACGCCACCTACCTGGCGCATCGCCTGGGTTGCCGCGCCGCGCTGCTCAACCCCGCGGTGAACCCGGCACGCGACCTGAGCGCGCAGATTGGCGTGCTCACCGCCTGGCACGATCCCGGCTCGTCGTTCGTCTTCACGGCCGCGCATGTGCGTGAATTGCACGATCTGGAGGTCGGCGACCTGTCGCTGGCCGTCCCCAATCCCTGGCGCTATCTGGTCGTGATCGCACGCGACGACGAGGTCCTGGACTGGCGGGACATGGCCGCGCGCTACGCGGGAGCGCAATGCCGCATCGTGGATCACGGTGGTCATGCGCTGGTCAACTACGCCACCGAACATCTCGATGTCGTGCTCGATTTCCTCGGCATCGGCGCGCCGGCCTGAACGGGTTCTTCCCTCGACCCCATTTCTCCTGGAGCCATTCACCATGCGTCTATCGACCAAGATCGCCATCGTCACGGGCGCCGCACAAGGCATCGGCCTGGCCACGGCGCGCAAATTCGCCCAGGAAGGGGCGCATGTCGTCATCTGCGACCGCGACGCTGCAGTCGTGGCTGCCGCAGTGGCCATGCTGCAGGACTCGGGAGGCGAAGTCTGGGGCCAGGCCTGCGACGTGACCCAGCGCGCTCAGGTGGACGCGCTGGTGCAGGCCGTGCTGACGCGCCACGGGCGCCTCGACGTCCTGGTGAACAACGCCGGCATCACGCGCGACGCGCGCCTGGTGAAAATGACCCTCGAGCAATTCGACGCGGTCATCGACGTCAACCTGCGCGCCGCCTTCCATTGCGCCCAAGCCGTGGCGCCGACCCTGATCGCCCAGGGCAGCGGCGTGATCCTGAACGCCTCCAGCGTGGTGGGCATCTACGGCAATTTCGGCCAGACAAACTACGCCGCCAGCAAGGCTGGCATCATGGCTTTCACCAAAACTTGGGCGCGCGAACTCGGCCCCAAGGGCGTGCGCGTGAACGCCGTGGCGCCCGGCTTCGTAAGCACCCATATGCTCGACACCATACCCCCTGAAGTCATGAAACTGATGACCGAACGCGTACCCTTGAAGCGCCTGGCCGAACCCGAGGAACTGGCCAATGTCTACGCCTTCCTCGCCAGCGACGAAGCCAGCTACGTCAACGGCGCAGTCATCGAAGTCTGCGGCGGCATGACGGTCTAGCCGCCGGCAGGCTCCGCAAAGCTCACCGATCCCACACTCCCCAAACAAGCCGAGCCAGTCAGGCGCAAACCGCCGCCGGCATCGCGCCAGGAAACACCCAGCGAGACTCCGTGACCTACATCCTTTTCGAAGACGCCGGCAAGCTCGCTGCCGGCCGCATCCTGAGCCAGGCCGAGACCTCGCTGCAGGTCGAGCTGGCCAGCGGCAAGCGCCAGAAGATCAAGGCCCAGCAGGCCCTGCTGCCGTTCGACGCACCCACGCCCGACGAGCTTCTGGCCTGGGCTCAGGAGCAGCAGGAAGGTATCGATCTCGACCTGCTGTGGGAGTTCGCCCCTGGAGAGGAGTTCGGCTTCGGCCACGTGGCGGCCGATTACTACGGCGGCAAGCCCGACCCCCGCCAGCAGGCCGCCGTGCTGCTGCGCCTGCATGGCGCGCCGCACTATTTCCAGCGCCGCGGCAAGGGCCAGTTCCGCAAGGCCAGCCAGGAGACGGTGCAGGCGGCTTTGGCGGCCATCACCCGCAAGGAAGCGCAGCAGCAAAGAATCGAGGCCGACGCCCAGGCGCTGATGGAAGGACGCTGTCCGGAACCGATCGCGGCCAAGCTCTACACGCTGCTGTTCAAGCCCGACAAGAACAGCGTGGAATACAAGACCCTGGCCCTGGCCGTCAAGCAAAGCGGCCAGGGCGCGCTGCACCTGCTGCGCGCCGCAGGGGCCATCGCCTCGCCGTGGCATTTCCACATGCAGCGTTTCCTGCTGGAACACTTTCCCAAGGGCACCGGCTTTCCCGACCTTGCGCTGCCCGCGCAGGGCGC
The DNA here is from genome assembly GCA_021783435.1 of Pseudomonadota bacterium. The sequence continues at coordinate 26,701 of JAJXUC010000034.1, forward strand.
GCAGGATCTGCCGTTGGCGGACGTGCGGGCATTCAGCATCGACGACTCGGCGACCACCGAGATCGACGATGCGCTGTCGGTCCGTTCGCAGGCCGGCGGCGGCACGGTTCTCGGCATCCACATCGCCGCGCCGGCCCTGGCCCTGGAGCGCGACGGCCCCTGGGACCAGACCGCCCGCGCCCGCATGTCCACCGTCTACATGCCGGGCGACAAGATCACCATGCTGCCGGACGCGCTGGTGGACAAGTTCACGCTCGCCGAAGGCAGCAGCCGGCCCGCGGTCTCCATCTACTTCACGCTCGACGCGGAACTTGCGATCCAGGGCCATGAGACGCGCGTGGAACGCGTGCCCATCGCCGCCAACCTGCGCCACGACCTGCTCGACGCGCAGGTGACCGAGGCGTCGCTCACGGCGGCCCCGGGCGAAGGGGAAGCCGCCTACCCTTTCGCCGCCGAACTTGCGCTGCTGTGGCGCATCGCGCAGAAACTCAAGTCCGGGCGCGAAGCCGTGCGCGGCCGGCCCGAACGCCTGGGCGGGGTCGACTACACCTTTCGCGTCGCCGGACTGGAGCAGGGCGAGGAACAGGCCCGGGTCGACATCGTGCCGCGCCGCCGGGGCGCGCCGCTGGACCTCATCGTCGCCGAGCTGATGATCCTGGCCAACGCCACCTGGGGCGGATGGCTGGCCGAACTCGGGCTTCCCGCCATCTACCGCAGCCAGAGCGGCATGGGCGCCAACCTGCGCACCCGCATGGGCACCAAGCCCGCGCCGCACCAGGGCCTGGGCGTGGCGCAGTATGCATGGTGCACCTCGCCGCTGCGGCGCTACACCGATCTGCTCAACCAGGGCCAGATCATCGCCGCCGCCCGCCACGGCCGCACCGCCCTGCTGGCCGCGCCCTACAAGCCGAAAGACGCGCAGCTCTACGCCGTGGTCAGTGCCTTCGAGGACGCCTACAAGGCCTATGCCGACTTCCAGAACGGCATGGAGCGCTACTGGACGCTGCGCTACCTGCGGCAGCAGGGCATCGGCCAGGCCGATGCCGCCGTGCTGCGCGAGGGTCTGGTGCGCGTGGACGGCCTGCCGCTGGTGCTGCAGGCGCTGGGCGCGCAGGACCTGCCGCGCAATACCCGGGTGCGCGTGCAGTTCGGCGAGGCCGACCTCATCACCCTGGAACTGCCGTGCAAGGTCGCGGAGGTGCTGACCGACTCCAGCGTTGCCGCCGCCGACACGACGCCGGCCGACGAGG
>JAJXUC010000035.1 GCA_021783435.1 Pseudomonadota bacterium
GGACCTGACGCAGCAGAGCCCGGAGTTGGTCCTGGGCGCTGCGACCGGGGCTGGCTGCCATGCCGCGTTGCGAATTCAGTGCAAGGTCACGCCGGGTGGCATGAGGACGAATTCGGGGATCGGCGCGTCGAACCGGGTACCGTCCTCGGCGACACAGAAATAACTGCCACGCATGCTCCCGGCAGCGGTGTTCAGCCGCGTCCAGCTGGTGTACTCGAAGGTCTCGCCCGGCTTGAGCAGGGGCTGGTGGCCGACAACTCCCAGGCCCTGCACCTCATCCACATGGCCAGCACCGTCCATGATGATCCAGTGGCGGGCGATGAGCTGGGCGGCGACGCTGCCGGAGTTGCGGATGCTCACGCTGTAGCTGTAGGACCAGACGCCTTGTTTCGGGTCGGATTGGTCGGCCAGAAATTCAGGCTTCACCGTCACTGAAAATTGATAAGGATCCATGGTGCTGACGATTGTAGACAGCCGGGCTGTCGGCGAAATTCTGGGGCTTTTACAATCGGCGGCGATGAAAACCTACCGTATTGCCCCCAGTATTCTCTCGGCGGATTTCGCCCGTCTGGGCGAAGAAGTGCGCAACGTCATAACCGCCGGCGCCGATTTCATCCACTTCGACGTGATGGATAACCATTATGTTCCCAACCTGACCATCGGCCCGCTGGTGGCCGAAGCCATCAAGCCCCATTGCAAGCGCGCCGACGGCACGCCTGTGGCGCTCGACGTGCACCTCATGGTCGAGCCGGTGGATGCCTTGGCGCAGATGTTCGTCAAGGCGGGGGCCGACATCGTCTCGTTCCACCCGGAAGCCAGCAAGCATGTCGACCGCACCCTGCAGATGATCCGCGACGGCGGCGCCAAGGCCGGGCTGGTCTTCAACCCGGCCACGTCGCCGGATGTGCTCGACTACCTCATGGATAAGGTCGACCTGGTGCTGCTGATGAGCGTGAACCCCGGTTTCGGTGGCCAGAGTTTCATCGCCAGTTCGCTCGACAAAGCCCGCGTGGTGCGCGCCAAGCTCGACGCGTACCAGGCCAAGACGGGGCGCGAGGTGCTGCTCGAAATCGACGGCGGCATCAAACCCGACAACATCGCCGCCGCCGCCGCGGCGGGAGTGGACACCTTCGTCGCCGGCAGCGCCATTTTCGGCAAGCCCGACTACAAGGCGGTGATCGACGCCATGCGCGCCAACCTGGCGGCGGTGACGGCATGAGCAGCGCTGTCGACATGGCCGGTGTTTCGGTGCATGGCGTGGCCATCCGCGCCGCCATCGTCGACCTCGACGGCACCCAGGTCGACACCCTGGGCGACTTCCATGCCACGCTCAACCGCATGCTGCCCGAGTTCGATCTGCCCGAAGTCACGCGTGAACAGGTGGAAGTGCGCATCGGCAAGGGATCGGAATACCTGGTCGCGCAAAACCTGCGCATTTTCCTGAGTGACGCGCAGGCCGACGTCATCTACCCGCAGGCCATCGAGCGCTACCAGCACCATTACGCCGAGGTCAACGGCAAGCACTCCAACACCTTCCCGGGCATCGTCGAGGGCCTGCAGCGCCTGGCCGACGCCGGCCTCGTTCTGGCCTGCATCACCAACAAACCCACGGCCTATGCGCGCGAGCTGCTGCGCATCAAGGGCTTGCTGCATTTTTTCGTGGCGGTCAACGGCGGCGACGCCTTCCCGCGGAAAAAGCCCGACCCCATGCCGCTGGTCGAAACCTGCAGGCAGATCGGCATCGCACCTGCCCACACGCTGATGGTGGGCGACTCACAGAACGATGCCATCGCTGCAGCCAGCGCCGGCTGCCCCGTGGTGCTGGCCACTTACGGCTACAACCACGGCGAACCCATCCGCTCCACCCCCGCCGCGGCCTATTTCGACCGGCTCGACCAATTGCCGTTGCAGTTGCCGGCCTGATGCGTCCGCGCGCTGTTCAGAATGACAGGGCGTAGTCGATGCTCAACGGCGCATGGTCGGAGAAGCGCTCCGCGGTGTAGATGGATTCGCTTCCGCGCTGGGCCAGCCGCGCCACGCCGGGCGTGGCCAGGTGGTAGTCAATGCGCCATCCCACGTTCTTGGCCCGCGCCTGGCCGCGGTTGCTCCACCAGGTGTATTGCTCGGGCAGCGGGTTGAGGGTGCGGAACACATCGACCCAGCCCAGGTCGTCGAGCACATGGGTCATCCAGGCGCGTTCCTCGGGCAGGAAACCGCTGTTCTTGAGATTGCCTTTCCAGTTTTTCAGGTCGATTTCCTTGTGGGCGATATTCACGTCGCCGCACAGAATGACTTCTCCCTGGGCGTGCAGCGCCTTCATGTGTTCCTCGAATTCGGCGAGGAAGCGATACTTTGCCCGCTGCCGCTCCTCGGAACTGGAGCCTGATGGGAAATAGACCGAGACCAGCGCCAGGCGCATGCCGCCCGGCAGGCGGTAACGCGCTTCCACATAGCGGCCCTCGGCGTCGAACTCGGCGCTGCCGAAGCCGATGCGCAGGTCATCGGGCGCATGCCGGAAATACAACCCGACGCCGCTATAGCCCGGCTTTTGCGCGTGGTGAAAGGCGCCCTGCAGCCCGCCGAGCGCGCGCAACTCGGGCGTCATGTCGGACTCCAGCGCTTTGAGCTCCTGCACGCACAGCCAGTCGGGGCAGGCCTGGCGCCGCAGCCAGGCGTCCACCCCCTTGCTGCTGGCGGAGCGGATGCCGTTGAGGTTGAGGGACGTGACGCGCAAGGGGCTCGGGTTCATGCGGACAATTGTAAAAAGCATGCTGCCCTAGACTCTGGTCGTGACGTTTCTGTGCACCATGGGCGTGCCGGTTGCGTTTGACACGCATGGCGTGGCGCGCGCACCGTTCGGCAGCGCACACCATGCGCAGGCTTGATTGACAGATGAGGTGAGTCTTCGATGCGATTCCGCAGTGCCCTCTGGCTCCTCCTGGCCACAGCCATGTTGCCGACACCGGCCTGGGCCGAGATCTTCGTCTGCCGCACCCCCAGCGGTGTGATGGTCACGACCGACCATCTCAGCACCGACTGTCTGCGCTACGGCGGCAAGGAGCTCAACCCCGACGGCAGCGTGCGTCGCCTCATCCTCACACCGCAGCAGCAGGCCGAGCAGGACGCGCAAGCTCGTCAGCAACGCGAGGTGCAGCAGCAGCAACGCCGCAAACAGCGCGAGCAGCGGGCCTTGTTGACGCGCTTTCCCGACCGCGGCGCCTTTGACCAGTCCCAGCGCAACGACCTGCAAACGCCGCAGTCGCTCATCGTCTCGGCACGGCAGCGTCTGCAGCGCCTGGCCGACAGCCTCAAATCGCTGAAACAAGAAGCCTTGTTCTACCCGGATGGCAACTACCCGCAGGAGTTGCGCAACAAGTTCGAGGAAAACAAGCTGCTCACCCGACAGGAGCTGAGCCTCATTGCCGGACAGGAGCGCGAAATGGCGCACATTCGGGCCCAGTACGCCGAGTTGCTGCCGCAGCTCAAGCCGCTGTGGTCGCGCCAGGCGTCGGATCAGGCGGAGAGTTCCAGCACGCCCTGATGCACCAAGCCGCTGCGCCCGACAGCGACATCAGCTCTGCACCAGCCGTTTCGACTTGGCGATGGACAGCAAAATGCCGGTCCCCAACATGAGCGTGACCAACGCGGTACCGCCATAGCTGACGAATGGCAGCGGCACGCCGACCACCGGCAGGATGCCCGACACCATGCCCATGTTGACGAAGGCATACGTGAAGAAAATCATGGTGATGGACCCGGCCAGCAGACGCGAAAACAGCGTGGGCGCGGCGGCGGCGATCATCAGCCCGCGCACGATGAAAAACAGATAGGCCAGCAGCAGCGCCACGTTGCCGGCCAGGCCCCATTCCTCGGCCAACACGGCAAAGACGAAATCGGTGTGCGACTCGGGCACGAAGTTCAGGTGCGCCTGGGTGCCATGCAGATAGCCCTGGCCCCAGACTCCGCCCGAGCCGATGGCGATCATCGATTGCAGGATGTTGAACCCGGTGCCCAGCGGGTCGGCCTGCGGGTCGAGCAGCATGAGCACGCGCTGGCGCTGGTAGTCGTGCATGAAGTGCCACAGCACCGGCGCGGCGCCCGCTGCGCCAAGCGCCAACAGCGCCAGCACGCGCCATGACAGTCCGGCGAAAAAGATGACGAAAAATCCGGTAGACAGCACCAGCATGGCGGTGCCGAGGTCGGGCTGCTTCATGATGAGTCCGACGGGGATGGCGAGCAGCAGCCCGGCGAATGCATAGTCCCTCAAACGGATGAAGCCCTCGCGTTTCTGAAAGTACCACGCCAGCATCAGCGGCATGGCGATTTTCATGATTTCCGACGGCTGGATCACTACACCGACGTTGAGCCAGCGCCGCGCGCCCTTGCGCACCAGGCCGAACATGGCGGTGGCGATCAGCAGTGTGACGCCGAAGGTGTAGAGCGGCACGGCGATCTGCATCAAGCGCTGGGGCGGAACCTGGGCGACGACGAACAGCACGACGAAGGCCACGGCCAGATTGCGCAACTGGTCGGCGAAGCTGATGTTCTGGCCCTGCAGCGCGGAAAACAACACGACGCAGCCGATGGCCACCAGTGTGAGCAGCCCGGTGAGCAAGGGACCGTCGAAACCCGTGATGTAAGGCCGCAGCCGGCGCCACAAGGGGGGACGATTCAGGACAGCGTTCATCGGCGCGCTCCTCGCTGCAGGGCCATGGCCTGTCCGCGCTTGGCGCAGCAGGGGCTGGGGCTGCCGCCCCCGAACGGTTCGATGGCCCAACGGATGGTGCTCACAGGCGCGTTCCCTCATCGGCATCGGGGTTGTCATGCCGCGCCCCGAAGCGCGTGAACAGGGGCCCGGGCTCGCAGCGTGGACGCGGATAGCGCCCATCGCAGGCTGCGTCGAACGCGGTGTGTTGGGTGTGGGCGGCAGGGGATGCCGCTGGCGGTGACGCGGATGACGCGGCCGCTGCGGGCCAGGGCTGGATCGCGCCTGCTTGAGCCTGGGTCGAGGTCGGGGATGCGGGAGCGCGGGCCGGCTTCGGCTCCGGGCGACCAGGCACGCCTGGCGATGGTTTTGCAGCCCGTGTCGCCGGCATGCCAGTGACGCCAGCGCTCGCGCCCGCCGCGGCAGAGGCCGCTGCTGTCGACCCCTGGGGTTTGGCGCCAGGCACCGCGGGCACGCCGTTCTTGCCACCGGCAAACTGGAACTGCACCGGCTTCGGCTTGGCGCCGGAAATCTGTTCGATCTCGGCCTCTGTGGGATACAGCCCCAGCAAGTGATAGTCCACCAGCTTGCGTGCGATGGGCGCTGCGGCTTCCGCCCCCCAGCCGGCGTGCTCCACGATCAGCGCCACGCACACCGTGGGGTTCTCCGCCGGGGCGTAGACGATGTAGAGCGCGTGGTCCAGCAGATGCCGCGACAGATCATTGGCGTTGTACTTCTGGTTCTGCGCCACGGTGAACACCTGCGCCGTGCCGGTCTTGCCGGCGCTGGTGTACGGGGCATCCTTGAAGACGGCATAACCCGTGCCGTCTTTTTCGGCGTTGACGCCCACCATGCCATCGTGCACCACTTGCCACATCGCATCCGGCGCGTTGATGCGCTCGGCCACCTCCACCGGAGTGTGCGCGAAGCGCCGCGTCTTCATGTCCTCCACCAGCTTCACCACGCGCGGCTTCAGGCGCGTGCCGTGATTGGCCATCGTCGCCAGGGCATTGGCCATCTGCATCGGGGTGAAACTGTTGTAGCCTTGGCCGATGCCCAGGCTGATGGTTTCCCCCGGGAACCAGCGCTGTTGCGCCGGCAATTTGTAGGCATGGCGCTTCCAGGCCTTCGACGGCAGGATGCCCCGGGCCTCATCGGGCAGGTCGACGCCGGTGTGCCGGCCAAAGCCGAACTTGCGGGTGTAGTCGTGCATGCCATCCACCCCCCAGTCGTTCGCCACCATGTAGAAATACACGTCGCACGACACCGCCAGGGCTTTGTGCATGTCCACGCGGCCATGTCCGCCGGGCTTGTCGTCGCGAAAGCGGTGGTCGCCCAGCATGAAATATCCCGGGTCGTTCAGCACATAGTTCGGCGTGCGGATGCCCAGGGTGAGCGCCCCCAACGCCAGATAGGGTTTGTAGGTGGAGCCTGGTGGAAACGTACCGCGCAGCACGCGGTTGAGCAGGGGCTTGCGCGGGTCGGTGTTGAGCGCGTTCCAACTCTCGGGGTCGATGCCTTCGACGAACAGATTGGGGTCGTAGGTGGGCATGGACACGAAGCTCAGCACTTCGCCGTTGCGCGGGTCCATCACCACGCAGGCGCCGGTGCGCTGGCCGTACAGGTCTTCAGCCAGTTTCTGCAAGCGGATGTCGAGCGACAACACCAGCGTGCTCCCCGGCACAGCCGGGAAGCTGTGCAGCTTGCGCACCGGCTTGCCCACGGCGTTGACCTCGACTTCATCGAAGCCGGTCACGCCATGCAGTTGCTCCTCGTATTGCAACTCCACCCCGGTCTTGCCGATGTGGTCGGTCCCCTGGTAGTTGGCCGCGTCGTCGCCCTCGGCAATCCGGGCCTGCTCGGCAGGACCGATGCGGCCGATGTAGCCGATGGCATGGCTGGCCAACGCCCCCAGCGGGTAGCTGCGGAACAGTCGCGCGCGCACATCCACGCCGGGAAAGCGAAAGCGCTGCGCGACGAAGCGAGCCACCTCGGTGTCGGTGAGCTTGTTGCGAATGGGCGTGGGCTCGAAACTGCGGCTCATGCCCAGCAGGTTGCGAAACCGTCGCTCCTCGAACGCGGAAATGGGCAGGATGGAGCGCAGCGCGGCAATCGTGGCGTCGAGTCCGCGCGTTTTGCTCGGCGTGATTTCCAGGGTGTAGGCGGCGAAATTGTTGGCCAGCAAAATGCCGTTGCGGTCGAGAATGAGCCCGCGCGTGGGCACCAGCGGCACGATGGCAATGCGGTTGTCCTGCGCCTGCAGCGAGTACTGCCTGTGGCGGATCACCTGCAGCCACAGCCAGCGGCCGACGAGCAGGGCAAAGCTGAGCACCACCACCAGCGTGGCGATGAGTAGCCGGCGACGAAAGCGCGACAACTCGCGCTCGACGTTCTTCAGTTCAGCCATGGCGCATGGCTCGTGGGGCAAAACGCAAGCAACTCGCTGCACCCTCCAGGACGGGCAAGTCCAGATTCACCCGAGTTGGTGCCGCAAGTCGCACCGAAGTTCGTTTGCGTGGAGCCATGGCGATCGAGCAAGCGCATCAGCCCCCGGTTTTCTCACTGGCCGGGGAGTGCGCCGGGGGGCTGCTGGATGCGCTCATAGAGGCCTGTTCTGGTCGGTGTCCGGTGCGCGCCGCTGGGGCGCCAGCAGCAACCAGCTCACCACCGGCCACAAGGCGGCCTGCAAGACCGGGGCGAGGAAAAATGCCCAGCCCGGAAACGAGGCGCCGGCCATCATGCGCACGACGAACTGCAGCACCTGCGCCGCGACGAACAGCGGCAGCACCTGCAGGGCTTGCTGCGGCAGGGAAAACCATTGCAGGCGGCGGTGCAGCGCCACGGCAAAAAAGGCCAGCAAGGTGTAGGCCAAGGCGTGCTGACCCAGCAGCGCGCCTTGCTGCACATCCACCAGCAAGCCCAGGGCGAAGCCGGCGCCGATGCCGACGCGGCGCGGCTGGTGCACGGCCCAGAACACCAGCACCAGCGCCAGGCTGTCCGGCAGCCACGGCAGCCGGCCCAGCGGCAGGAAATCCACCAGCAAGGCGGCCAGCAAGCTGCCCCAGATGAACCAGGGCCGCACCGCCAGCAGCAGCACTTCACCGCGGCCGGTGCCGTCGGTGCTCGTGGTGCCGGATGGGCGTCTGAGGAACGGGCCGATCGACATGGACGCTGGCGCCAATCTCAGGGGCGCGCGGCGGCGCCGCGGCGGGTTTTGGCGGTTTCGGCCGCTGGTGCCAGCGCCAGCGGGGCCAGCGGTTTGAGCACCAGCACGTGACGGCCGCCGTTGACATGCGCCAGCGGCGCGCACAGCACGCGGGCGAAGGCGGCGTCGGGCCGGCGCTGCACGTCGATGACGCGCGCCACCGCCAGGCCTGCGGGGTAGATGCCGTCGAGCCCGCTGGTGACGAGGATGTCGCCCACGCGCACGGTGGTGTCGGCGGCCTGCCAGCGCAGCTCCAGTCCGCCCCGGGTGGCGTCGGCGTCGCCCGCCAGCACGCCGCGCTCGCCGTCGCGCGCGACTTCCACCGGCACATCGGAATCGCGGTCGGTCACGAGCGTGACCTGGGCGCCGAGCGGATCGACCTGCGTGACCTGGCCGAGCAGCCCGGTCTCATCCATCACCGGCGAGCCCAGCTCGATGCCTGCCAGGCTGCCGCGGTCGATGAACAGCTTGCGCGAGAACGGGTCGCTGGCCTGCGCCACGATCTCCGCCGCCGTGGTTCGCATCGGCACGTTGCGCTGCAATTTCAGCAGGGCCCGCAGACTGGCGTTTTCGGCCTGTAGCTGGCTGGCGAGTTCAGCTTTGAGTGCCAGTTGCACATTCGCCTTGCGTTGAGCCTGGGCATCGCGTTGTGCGGTCTGTAACGACTCGAAATGCACGGCCACCGCGCCCAGCGCCAGCACCGGCGCGCGCGCGACCTGAACCACGGGCTCGATGGCGGTGGCGATGACCTGGCGCAGCGGCGTGACGAGGTGCCAGCGCGCATCCATCGCCATCAGCAACAACGACAGCGCGGCATAGAACGCCAGGCGTGTGATCGCGGATGGTCCCTGCCGGAAGAATGGCGGCGGGGTGCGCTCCAGGGTTTGATAGGCCATGGCAGGAGAGTTGCCGATTCAGCGGGCGGCGAGGCAGCGGATCAGGCGGCGCAGGCGGACGCGCGCCGTGGGCGAGGGCCGCGCCAGGCCGATGGCCGTGGAGCGGCCGCAGGCCTCACTCCGAGGTGAAGATCGTGCCGAGCCTGTCCATGCGCTCCAGCGCCAGGCCGCAACCGCGCGCCACGCAAGTCAGCGGATCCTCCGCCACCAGCACGGGCAGGCCGGTCTCCTCGGCCAGCAGGCGGTCGAGGTCGCGCAGCAGGGCGCCGCCGCCGGTGAGCATCATGCCGCGTTCGGCGATGTCGGCGCCGAGTTCGGGTGGGGTTTGCTCCAGCGCGTTCTTCACCGCCGAGACGATCTGGTTCAGCGGGTCGGTCAGGGCTTCGAGAATTTCGTTGCTGGAAATGGTGAAGCTGCGCGGCACACCTTCGCTCAGATTGCGGCCCTTGACTTCCATTTCCTTGACTTCCGAGCCGGGGAAGGCCGAACCGATTTCCTTTTTGATGGCCTCCGCCGTGGGCTCGCCGATGAGCATGCCGTAGTTGCGGCGGATGTAGTTGAGGATGGCCTCGTCGAACTTGTCGCCGCCCACCCGCACACTGCCCTTGTAAACCATGCCGCCGAGCGAAATGACGCCGACTTCGGTGGTGCCGCCGCCGATGTCCACCACCATCGAGCCGCTGGCCTCGCTCACCGGCAGGCCCGAGCCGATGGCCGCGGCCATCGGCTCCTCGATCAGGTAGACCTCGCTGGCGCCGGCCCCGAGCGCGGACTCGCGGATGGCGCGGCGCTCGACCTGGGTGGAGCCGCAGGGCACGCAGATGATGATGCGTGGCGACGGCTTGAACAGCGTGGTCTCGTGCACCATCTTGATGAACTGCTTGAGCATCTGCTCGGTCACGGTGAAGTCGGCAATCACCCCGTCCTTCATCGGCCGGATGGCCTCGATATTGCCCGGCACACGCCCCAGCATGGCCTTGGCCTCCCGTCCCACGGCTTGAATGGTTTTCTTGCCATTGGGACCGCCTTCGTGACGGATGGCGACCACCGAGGGCTCGTCGAGCACGATGCCCTTGCTGCGCACGTAGATGAGGGTGTTGGCCGTACCGAGATCGATGGCCAGATCGGTGGAGAAATACCGACGAAAAAGTCCGAACATGGCGGTTGAGGTGTTGGGTGTGTTTGAAAAAAACAACAAAAAAACCGGCGTGGCGCAGGATTTTTGCCGTGAGGAATCATGCCATGTTAACGGATGCCGCCCCGTAGAATGTTCGTTTTCCGGCTGCACGGAGCCCGGCAGCAGCGCCTTGCGGCTCCACATTCGCCACCGGTTCCACGCCAAACCCGCCGCATCCCTTCGCCATGCCCCTGCAACCCAGCGACATTGACCGCATCGCCACGCTCGCCCGACTGCGTCTGAGCAGCGCGGAGCAAACGTCGATGCTGGCCCAGATCAACGACTTTTTCGCCATCGTCGAGCGCATGCGCGCGGTGGACACCACCGGTGTCGAGCCGCTGGCGCATCCGTTGTCCGCGGCCATGGAATTGCCGTTGCGCCTGCGCGACGATCTGCCGATGCAGCCCGACATTCTCGCCACCGCGCTGGCCAACGCCCCGGCGGCGCAGGACGGCCTGTTCATCGTGCCGCGGGTGCTGGAATGAGCCGGGCCCGCACGGATATCGCCAGCGCCAGCCTGCGCGAGCAGGCTGGCGCATTGGCCGCCACCACACTATCCAGCGTCGAGCTGGTGCAGGAGCAGTTGCGCCGCATCGACGCCCAAGCCCGGCTTGGCGCTTTTCTGCATGTCGCCGCCGAGCCTGCCTTGGCGCAAGCCCGTGCTGCCGATGCCGCGCGCGCGGGCGGCGACCAGCGCACCCTGCTGGGGCTGCCCATCGCCCACAAAGATGTGTTCGTCACCCGCGGCATGCCGTCCACCGCCGGCAGCAAGATGCTGGCCGGCTATCTCAGCCCGTTCGACGCCACCGTGGTGCAACGCTTGGAGGCCGGCGGCATGGTGACGCTCGGCAAGACCAATATGGACGAGTTCGCGATGGGCTCCTCCAATGAAAACTCGGCTTACGGCGCGGTCAGCAACCCCTGGGACCCTGCCGCCATACCCGGCGGCTCTTCCGGCGGTTCGGCCGCTGCGGTGGCCGCACGCCTCGTGGCCGCGGCCACCGGCACCGACACCGGCGGCTCCATCCGCCAGCCCGCGGCGATGTGCGGTGTCACCGGCATCAAGCCCACCTACGGCCTGTGCTCACGCTTCGGGATGATCGCCTTCGCCTCCAGCCTCGACCAGGCCGGGCCACTGGCGCAGACCGCCTGGGACTGCGCCGCGCTGCTGGAGCCGATGGCGGGCTTCGACCCGGCCGACGCCACCAGCGTGCAGCGCGAGATTCCCCGCTACACCGAGGCGCTGGACGCGCCCCTGCCGGGCGCGGATGCGGCGCGACCGCTGGCGGGCTTGCGCATCGGCCTGCCGCGCGAGTGGTTCGCCGACGGCCTGGCGGGCGAAGTCGAGCAGGCCGTGCGCGCCGCGCTGACCGAGTTCGAGCGGCTGGGCGCCACGTTGCTGGACATCGCCCTGCCGCGCACCGAACTGGCCATTCCGGCCTACTACATCGTCGCTCCGGCCGAGGCGTCGAGCAACCTCTCGCGCTTCGACGGCGTGCGCTATGGCCACCGTGCCGAGAACTGTCGTGACCTCGCCGAGATGTACGCGGCCAGCCGCGCCGAAGGGTTCGGCCCCGAGGTCAAGCGCCGCATTCTGATGGGCACCTATGTGCTGTCGCACGGCTATTACGACGCGTACTACCTTCAGGCGCAAAAAATCCGCCGCCTGATCGCCGACGACTTCCTCGTCGCGTTCCGGCAATGCGACCTGATCGCCGGGCCCGTGTCGCCCACCGTGGCCTGGAACCTTGGCGAAAAAGCCGACCCGCTGGCCAACTACCTGGCCGACATCTATACCCTGCCCGCCAGCCTCGCCGGCCTGCCGGGCATGAGCATCCCGGCCGGCTTCGGTCAGGGCGCGCATGCCCGGCGCCCGGTCGGCCTGCAGCTCATCGGGCCGCACTTCGGCGAACAACGCCTGCTGCACGCCGCGCACCAATTCCAGCGCGCCACCGACTGGCATGCCCGCGCCCCGCAACTCTGAGTTCCTGAGCCCATCACCATGTCCAGCACCCCTGCCAGCTCCTGGGAAATCGTCATCGGCCTGGAAACGCATGTGCAGTTGTCCACGGCGTCGAAAATGTTTTCCACCGCGCCCACCGCGTTCGGCGCCGCGCCCAACACCCAGGCCAGCGTCGTCGACCTGGCGCTGCCCGGCGCGCTGCCGGTGGCGAATCGCGCTGCGGTGGAGCGCGCCATCCGCCTGGGTTTGGCCATCCACGCGACGATCGCGCCGGTGTCGGTGTTCGCGCGCAAGAACTACTTCTACCCCGATCTGCCCAAGGGCTACCAGATCAGCCAGTTCGAGATTCCCGTGGTGCAGGGCGGCGTCGTGCCCTTCCTGTTCCATGGTGCGCTGCGCAGCGTGCAGCTCACCCGCGCGCATCTGGAGGAAGACGCCGGCAAGTCCATCCATGGCCTGGCCTTCGACGGCGGCGCCGCCACCGGCATCGACCTCAACCGCGCCGGCACGCCGCTGCTCGAAGTCGTGACCGAACCGGTGATGCGCAGCGCCGCCGAGGCCGCCGCCTACGCCCGCGCGCTGCATGCGCTGGTGATGTGGCTGGACATTTGCGACGGCAATCTGCAAGAGGGCTCGTTCCGCTGCGACGCCAACGTCTCGGTGCGGCGGCCGGGCGGCGCACTGGGCACGCGCTGCGAGATCAAGAACCTCAACAGCTTTCGCTTTCTCGAACGCGCCATCACCCACGAGGCGCAGCGCCAGATCGAGCTGATCGAAGACGGCGGCACGGTGCGCCAGGAAACGCGCCTGTTCGACCCCGAGCGCGGCGAGACCCGCACCATGCGTACCAAGGAAGACTCGCACGATTACCGCTATTTCCCCGACCCCGACCTGCCGCCTCTGGTCATTGCCCCCGCATGGATCGAGCAGGTGCGCGCCAGCCTGCCTGAGCTGCCGGGGCAGATGGCCGAGCGTTTCATGCGCGACCACGCCTTATCCGCCGAGGACGCCGCCTACCTCACCCAAAGCCGCGCCCATGCCGCGTACTTCGAGGCCTGCCTGCAGGCGATGGGTGGCCGCAACGATGCAGCGCATGGCGCCAAGCTGGCGGCCAACTGGATCATGGGCGAACTCGCGGCGCACCTGAACCGCGCCGAGCTGGAGCTGGACGCCTCGCCCGTGAGCGCGGCGCAACTCGGCCTGCTCATCACCCGCCTGCAGGACGGCACGCTCAGCAGCAAGACCGCACGCGAGGTGTTCGCCGCGCTGTGGGATGGCGAGGGCGGCACGCCGGGCGCGGTGGACGCCATCATCGAAGCCCGCGGTCTGCGCCAGGTGAATGACACCGGCGCGGTCGCCGCAGCGGTCGCCGCCGTGCTCGCGGCCAACCCGAAGAACGTCGAGGAATACCGCGCCGGCAAGGCCAAGGCGCTCAACGCCCTGGTCGGCCAGGTGATGAAGGCCAGCGGCGGCCGCGCCAACCCGCAGCAGGTGGGCGAAGCGCTGCGCGCGGCGCTGGATGCCGCGCCCCCGCCGTCCCCATCGGCCTGAAGCCGTGTTCCGGTCACGGCACCCCTTGCTCCAACCACGAGGTGTTCCTCATGCCCCCAGCCTTCACGCTACGCCCCGTCGTGAGTGACGACTACGCTCAGTGGAAGCCGCTCTGGGATGGCTACAACGCGTTCTATGGCCGCACCGGGCCAACGGCGCTGCCGCCGGACATGACCGCGACCACCTGGGCGCGCTTTCTCGACCCGGCCGAGCCCATGCACGCCGTGGTTGCCGAGCGCGACGGCCGATTGCTCGGCCTGGTGCACTTCCTGTTTCACCGCAGCACCACGCTGATTGCGCCGACTTGTTACTTGCAAGACCTCTACACCCAGGAAGAGACGCGCGGCCAGGGAGTCGGCCGCGCCCTCATCCAGGCGGTGTACGAACGCGCAGCGGCGGCGGGCTCGCAGCGCGTGTATTGGCTCACGCACGAGACCAACCACGTCGCCATGCGGCTCTACGACCAGGTTGCCGAGAAGTCCGGGTTCGTGGTGTATCGCAAGGTGCTCTAGCGGCCGGCGGCATGCGCTGCATGCCAGCGGCTCCTCTTGGGGCCGGACCCCGCAAGCCGCCGCAAGCCGGAATTCGTAACCTCAGGCCTGAGCGACCAAGGCCAGCAAGGCGCCGCCCAGCGTCACACTGGCACCTAGCACCATGGCCTCGCTGAACCCCACGCCCGCGCTGCTGCTCGCCGCGAACACGCTGCCCAGCACACCCACCCCCAAGGTGGCACCGACCATGCGCGCGGTGTTGATCATCGCCGAGGCGGTGCCGGCGCGGGCGGGTTCCGCCGCCGCCACGGCGCTGGCCAGCACCGGCCCGGTGTTCAGGGCCATGCCCACGCCGGTGAGGAACAAACCGACTTCGGCCAGCCACAGACGCTGCCCGGCGTGGGTGCATGCCAGCACGGCGATGCCCGCGCCGATCAGCCCCATGCCGCCCACCATCAGGCGGCGCGTGCCGAAGCGCACGCTCCACGGCCCCGAGCGGTGCGACAGCGCGACGAAGGCCAGCGACATCGGCAACAACGCCAGGCCCGCGCCGGTGGCGTCGAGCACGCCACCGCGCAACCAGCTCAGCGGCAGCAGGAACAGCACGCCGTACATGCCGAAGGTCATCGCCATCGCGACGCCATTGGCCACCGCCAGCCCGGCGTTGCGCAGCAGCGGCAAGGGGATCATCGCCCCTGCGCCCGTGCGCCGCTCGGCGTGCACGAACAGCAGCGCCGCGACCACGCTCGCGGCCACAGCGGGCAGCATGAAGCGATGCACGATCGCGGCCACCGCCAATCCCGTCAGCGCGAGACCGCCGAACAACTGCCCTGGCAGATCGACGCGCCGCCCTTGCGCATCGCTTGACTCGGGAATGGCGTGCGGCGCCCACCCCAGCACCGCCAGACCCAACGGCACGATCAGCAAAAACACGCTACGCCAGCCCGCCGTCTGAATCAGCCAGCCGCCCAGGGTCGGGCCGATGGCCAGCGCCGCGCCATTGGTACCGGCCCACACGCCGATGGCGTGCGCACGCTCGTGCGGGTCGGCCCAGATGACGCGGATCAGTGCCAGGCTGGCGGGCAGCAGCAACGCGGCGCCGATGCCGGCCAGCCCACGACCTGCGATCAGCGCCGCGATATTGGGCGCAAGCCCGGCGAGCAGCGAGCCGAGCACGAACACCGCAGCGCCCGTCTGCAGAACGCGCCGCCGCCCGAGCAGATCGGCCAGGGTGCCGCCGGTCATCAGCAGCGCGGCATAGCTCAGGTTGTAAGCGTCCACCACCCATTGCAGCGCCGGCAGCGGCGCGTGCAGGCCGACGCCGATGGCATGCACCGCCAGATTGACCACCGAGGTGTCCACCTGGGCGATGAGTACGGCCAGGCAGAGAATGAACAGGATGACGCGGCGATTGGTGGGCGTGGTGGTGTTGCGGGGCATGGCGCATGAGGTTTGCGTGGGCAGGCCGCCATCGTCGGCCGATCCGTTGCGCCATGCTTCGGCGCGCGCCGAAGTGTGCCGCGCGTGTTACGGCCACAATCACGGCATCGCCAACCGCATGCGCCGGAGACCCACGATGACCCAGGACCTCGACATCGCCCGCATCGCCGCGCTGGTGGGCGAGCCGGCGCGCGCCGCCATGCTGCTGGCGCTGGGAGATGGCCGCGCGCTGCCCGCGGGCGAACTGGCGGCCTGCGCCGGGGTGAGCGCGGCCACCGCCAGCGGCCATCTCGGCGCGATGCGCGACGCGGGGCTGCTCGATGCGAAGCAGCAGGGCCGCCACCGCTACTACCGGCTGGCGTCGGCGCAGGTTGCCGCGCTGCTGGAATCGCTGATGCTGGTGGCGGCGCAGAACCCGGCGCGCGTGGCGACCTCTCGCGTCGATCCGCTGCTGCAAGCCGGGCGCACCTGCTACAGCCACCTCGCCGGGCGCCTGGGCGTGGCCATCTGCGACGCCCTGATCGCCCGCGGGGGCCTGCAGGTCGACGACGATATTGCCCACTTCAGCGCGCAAGGCATCCGCCTGCTGGACGATTTCGGCATGGATGTCCGGCACCTGCACCGCCATCCCATGGCAAAAACCTGCATCGACTGGAGCGAGCGCCGCCATCACCTCAGCGGCCCCACCGGCGTGGCGATCGACCGCCGCTGCCTGGAACTCGGCTGGGTGCGGCATCATCTCGACAGCCGCGCGGTGAGCGTCACTGCGGCGGGTAGGCGAGGCTTGCACAACTGGCTCGGCATCGACCTGCGCGCCAGTTGATGCAACAAGGGTGAAGGCGGCAGGAACCGGGCGGGCGTAAGGGTCGTTCGTCATCTGGTCCCCCTGCCGGACAGACCCAGCGTCACAATACCCCCATGCTCGAATCTCTCGCATCCCCCTTGCGCCAGGCGCTGGCGCGGCAAGTGCGCAGCCTTGCCGGCGACAGCCGCGCCGCGCTCGACTTCACCCAGCCCGTGGGAGACCCCGGCTGGTTCGGCCCCGACTCGGTGGCCTGGCGCGTGCATGCCGATTTCGTCGCCATGATGACTGGCGGCATCGGCGCGCTACTGCTGCAGGCACTGCACCCGCTGGCGCTGGCCGCGGTGTGGGACTACTCCGATTTCCGCGACGACTTGCGCGGCCGGCTGCATCACACCGCGCTGTTCATCGCCACCACCACCTACGGTCCCTGCGCTGCGGCGCAGGATGCGGTGGAGCGCGTGCGTGCCATCCACGCCCAGGTGCGCGGCGTGGCGCCAGATGGCCGCAGTTACTCGGCCGACGACCCGCATCTGCTCAGCTTCATCCACGTCGCCGAGGTCTACAGCTTCGTCACCGCGTACGACTGGCTGATGCCGGCGCACTCCGCCGGTTCGCGCCCAACCGGGCCGGCGGCATTGTCGCTGCGCGAGCGCGATGCCTATGTCGCCGAGATGGCGCGCGTACCGCTGGCCCTCGGCGCCACCGAGGTGCCGCACGACTGGGCCGGCCTGCTGGCGCAACTGGAGAGCTATCGGCCCGAACTCGAAGGCGGTCCTCGCCCGCAAGCCATTTTGCGCATGCTCCGCGGCATGTCGCGCCAGCCCCCTGGCCAGACCGCGGCCGAGAGTGCGATGCGCCGCCTGCAGGCGGCGCTGGGCGGGCGGCTCAGTGCCGTGCCACTGCATCTGATGATGACCGCCGCCACCGCGCTGCTGCCGCCCTGGGCGCAACCGCTCTACGCCCTGCCGGCACCACACCCGCTGCAGCTCGCTCCCACCCGGACCGCACTGCGCACCGCTGTGCCGTTGATGCGCTGGGCGCTGCGCGACGGCGTGGCGGCGCAGGCGCGCCTGCGCTTTCAAGCACCACCGTGTGCCTGAGCGCGGACGCTCCAACGGCAACCCGACAACGCTGCCACGCCAGTATGCATGGGGGTGTATACGTGGCTTGATGCGTCGCAATGCATCGGCGAAATTGCTCGGTTTCATCGAAACTATTTGTTGGACTCGTTTCAAATTTTCTGGAGAATGCGCACACATTCATCAATGAGGAAATTGCGATGGAGCGATGGAACAAGCTGTGGCGACTTTGGGTTGGCGCGGCTGTGCTGGGCTTGTGCGGATGGGCGCAAGCAGGGGTGTTGCCCGGCCCGCTGGTGACGCCGCAATGGCTCCATGCCCATGCCAAGGATGTGCAGGTCGTCGATCTTCGCGACAACCTCAATAGCTTGTCGGACGACCCGAAGTTCACCACGGTGAATGGCAGGAAGGTGCTCGACGTGGTGGGCGGCCACATCGAAGACGCGCTGTCGGTCAACTTCTGGGGGCTGCGGCACAAGCGGGACATCGACGGCAAGAGCGTGGACTTTCTGCTGCCCACGGCCGAGGAATTCCAGGCCAGCATGCAAGCCGTGCAATTGCAGCAGGACAAACCCATCGTCATCGCCCCCACGGGCGACGATGCGACCTCGCTGCAGGAAGCCGCGTTTTTCGCCTGGGAACTGCAACTGTTTGGCGTTCCGGCCGAGCAGATTGCGGTGCTCGACGGCGGCACGCATGCGTGGATCGCCGCCGGCTACCCGGTGGACACCGATGCCATCGCCCCCATGACCTCCAGCGCATGGAAGGCCAAAGCGCCCAACCCCGAACTCCTGGCCACGATTGCGCAAGTGCAGGCGGCGCAGCGTGCGCACCAGCCGCTGCTGGATGCCCGGCCGTTGGCGCAGTTTGCCGGGCTTGAGCGCACGCCCGTGGTGCCGGTGTTCGGGCGCCTGGCCGGTTCGCGCGCGTTGCCGGCGGAACTGCTGTATCGCCAAGCGGCCGACGGCTCTTGGCACTTCCTCACGTCTGCGCAGTACAAGACGGTGTTCGCGCTCGACGGCGTAGCGCGCCCGCAGCGCGGCATCCTCTATTGCAACACCGGCCAATACGCCGCTGGCGCCTGGTTCGTGCTCGACCGCATCGTGGGCCTCAAGGGATTGCGTGAATACCCCGGCGGCATGAACGAGTGGGTGCAACGCGGCCTGCCTGTCGTCCAATTCTGAGCCCTGAGCCGCACCGGGGCGATCGAGGCAGAGATCTCCAACCGCCCCGGCCGCCGCAGCTTGCAACACGCATCGGACCCCTGGCGTGCCGTGACCAACAGGGGCCCAACCCACCCGTTCACGAGGAGACCATCATGAACACACATCGCTGCACGCGCATGTTGCGCCACGCCCTTCTGGCGCTGACTCTGGCCCTGGGCGGCATGGGTCTGGCCCAAGCCGCCAATCCGTCGATGCTGAAAGATTTCAACTTCGACAAGCCGGCATTCATCCATGACCTGCCTTTTGCCCAATACAAGCTGGTGCTGCAGATCGACGAGGACAATCCGGCCCTGTGGAACCTTGCACTCAACAATGCGCAAAATGTTCTCGACTACTTCGGCCAGGAAAAGGCGCGCATCATCATCGTCGCCTTCGGTCCGGGGCTGAAGATGTTCTTGAAAGACAGCCCAGTGGGTGATCGCATCGCCGCCCAGAACGCCGAAGGCATCGAGTTCGACGCCTGCCACAACACCATGGAAGCCATGGCGAAAAAGATCGGTCACATGCCGGTGCTGGTGCCCGACGCCGTGATCGTGCCGGCCGGTGTGGTGCGCATCATGCAGCTTGAAAAAGCCGGCTTCGCCTACATCAGGCCCTGAGTCAGGCCCTGAGGCGTCGCCTGGCACAGGCACGCTTCAAGCCGCGCCCAGCGCCTCCAAGGCATCGTCGAAGGCCGCGATGAGGTGATCGGCGTCGGCTGCGGTGTGCGCCGGGCAGGCCAACACCATATTGTGGAAGGGCGTGAGCAGCACGCCGCGATTGAGCAGCGCAAGCTGCAGCGCCGCTTCCAGCGCGTCGCGAAAAGCGGCGCGAGCCTCGCTGCCGTTGCGCGGCCGCTGTGGCGCGAACTGGCATTCGCAACGCGCGCCGATGCGGGTCACGCACCAGGGCAGTCCACGCTTGGCAATCACCGCTTCCAGGCCATCGGCCACGCGCTGCGCGGTGACGAACATGCGGTCATAGGCGGCGTCGGTCATCACCTCGGCAAGCATCGCGCGCATCAGGCGCAAGGTGAGCAAACCGGCCGATAGCGTGGTGCCGATGCCGGAATGCCCCGGAACCGCCGCGCCCTTGGCCTGCTGCATGCGCGCGCCCACTTCGGCGCTGAAGCCATAGGCCGCACCCGGTGTGCCGCCGGCGATCGGTTTGCCCAGAACCAGGATGTCGGGCTGCAGGCCACAGGCGCGGGCGTAGCCCCCGGGGCCGCAGGAGATGGTGTGGGTTTCGTCCAGCACGAGCAGCGCGCCGTGGCGACGCGTGAGGGCGCGCACGCCCTCGATGAAGCCGGAGTCGGGCAACACCATGCCGATGTTCGTGAGCACCGGCTCGGTGATGACGCAGGCCACGTCGCCCGCGGCCAGCGCGGCTTCGAGCGCGGGCAGATCGTTGAACTCGACCACGCGGGTGAAGGTGGCGGGATCGTGCACCTGGCCCAGCAGGCTGGGCCGGGTGCGGGTGCTGCCATCGGCCGCGAGATCGACGAACACATCGTCCACCGTGCCGTGATAGCAGCCGTTAAACACGACGATGTGCCGGCGCCGGGTGATGGCACGCGCCCAGCGCAGCACGAAGCGGTTGGCGTCGCTGGCGGTGGCCGTGAACTGCCACATCGGCAGGCCGAAGCGCTGCTCCAGCAGCGCGGCCACATCCAGCGCCACGCTGGACGGCAGCATGGTGGTGGCACCGCCGCCGCCGAACTCGGCCAGCTCGCGCGCCACCGGCTCCGGGCTGTGGCCGAACATCGCGCCGGTGTCGCCGAGGCAGAAGTCGATGAGCTCGTGGCCGTCCACATCCCACAAGCGCGCGCCCACAGCCCGGTCAACGAACAGCGGTACGGGCGAGGGCGCGTCGGCCATCCAGTGCATCGGCACGCCGAAGAGGAAATGGCGCGCAGCGCGCGCATGCAGCGTGCGCGACTGCGGATGGTCGGCCAGGAAACGGGCCGATTCAGCCGCGAAGAAACGCGCGATGCGTTCGCGAGGCAGGTCAGACATGAGGTCGGAGCTCGGAGCGGCGAGGGTGTTCATGCGAGGGTTGGCAGGTTGGAGGCAAGCAATCGGAGCGAACGGGCACCGCCGTGTGCATGCACACGCGCCGCGAAGTGGCCCTGTTTCCATTCCCGGAAATGGCCCCTTCGATTCGCCAGAATCTGACCTATTCTCCAGTCCGCTTTGTGTGCAGTCAATGTGTCTATCCATCCGCGTGCCGGTGTGCCCGGGCGCGTTCGCAGCTTCAGCAGAAATCATCATGGCGCAACACGGCTTCGCCTTCCTCGCGCAACAGCGCTTCCTCGGCGCCGCCCCGGTTTCGGGCGGTGACGTCACCCCGTTCGGCGTGGCCGGCGTGGCCTGGGACGGAGCCACCACCAACCGCCCCGGCGCCCGCTTCGGCCCGGCCGCCATCCGCCAGGCCAGCGCCATGCTGTGCGACGCGACCCATCCCTTGTTCGATCTCGACTTCCCTGCAGACGAGCATCGTGACGCGACATCTCCGGCGGCGTACCTGCAAGACCACGGTGACCTGCATCTGCCCAACACCAGCCTGACGGGCCTGCGTGCGGCACTGGAACCGAAGGCCGAAGCGCTGATGCGCAGCCAGCACATGCTGTGGCTGGGCGGCGATCACTCCATCACCCTGTCGCTGCTGCGCGCGGCGCGCAAGCTGCATGGGCAGCCGCTGGCCGTGCTGCATTTCGACGCCCACTGCGACACCTGGGCCGACCATTTCGGTGAACCTTCCGGCCATGGCACCTGGGTCTACGAGGCCGTGCAGGAAGGGCTCGTCGTGCCGCAGGGTTTCGTGCAGGTGGGCATTCGCTCGGCGGCGCAGCGCGAGGCGCGGGAGTACGTCAACGCCATCGGCGGGCGCGTGGTCACGGCTCGCGCATTGCGCGGCCTCGACGGCGCGGCGCAACTCGCCGGTGTGGTGCGCGACATCGCCCAGCGCCTGCAGGCAGCCGCGGCACCGGTGTATCTGACGCTGGACATCGACTGCCTCGACCCCGCCTTCGCCCCGGGAACCGGCACGCCCGAACCCGGCGGCCTGAGCACCAGCCAGGTGCTCACCCTGCTCGAAGAGCTGTGTGTCATGCCCTTGCCCTTCGTCGGCATGGACTGTGTCGAAGTGGCGCCGCCTTACGACCACGCCGAGCTCACCTCGAACGCCGCCGCCGTGTGCGTCTGGACCTATCTCTGTGCGCGTCTGGCTGCCGTCGGGCATGCCGGGACGGCAGCCAAAGCATGATGCGCCTGCAGCGGCAGTCTCAGGCCCTGGTCGAGCAGTCCTACTACCAGGCCACGGCCCATGCCGCGCCCAGCCACGCGCCACTGGAGGGCGTGGCGCGGGCGGATGTGTGCATCGTCGGCGCCGGGCTGGCGGGCTTATCGGCCGCGCTGGAATTGGCGCGGCGCGGCATGAAGGTCGTTGTGCTCGAGGCCATGCGCGTCGGCTGGGGCGCGTCCGGCCGCAACGGTGGCCAGGCCCTGGCCGGCTATGCCAGCGAGATGAAGCCGTTCGAGCAGCAACTCGGCCAGACCGCGGCGCATGACGCCTGGGAGATGTCGCTCGAAGCCCTGCGTTTGATGCAGGCGCGCATCACCCAATACGCCATCGACTGCGACTGGACCCCGGGAGCCCTCACCGTCGCCGTCACGGCGGCAAAAGCCCGTGCGCTGCAACATTGGGTGGAGCACATGCAAGTCCGCTACGGCGCGCACCATCTCGAATGGCTGGACGCCGCCGCCACCCGCGCATGGGTCGACACCCCGCGTTATTGCGCCGGGGTGATGGACCCGCTGGGCGGCCACCTCCATCCGCTCAACTACACCCTGGGCCTGGCGCGTGCCGCCAGCGCGGCCGGCGCCATCTTTCACGAGGGCAGCGAAGTTCTTGCGCTCGAGTCCGGCAAGGGGGCGGTCGCGGCTCGCGCGCGTGACCCGATCCGGTTCCCGGCTTCGATGCGCGCCAGGGGCCTTGCGCGGGTGCGCACCGCCCAAGGCGAGGTGCATTGCGACCACATCCTGCTCGCCGGCAACACACAGCTCGGCGCAGTGGCGCCGCAACTCGCGCGCCGCATCATGCCCGTGGGCACCTACATCATCGCCACCGCGCCGCTGGGGCGCGAGCGTGCCCAGGAGCTCATCCGCAACCGCGTCTGCGTCAGCGACAACCAGTTCGTGCTCGACTATTACCGCCTCGCGGCCGACGACCGTTTGTTGTTCGGCGGCCGCGTCAGCTACTCCACCGTGTCGCCGCGTGACCTCGCCGCCACCATGCGCCAGGGCATGCTGCGGGTGTTCCCGCAACTGGCCGACGTCGGCGTCACCCACGCCTGGGGCGGTTTCGTCGACATCACCATGAACCGCGCTCCCGACTTCGGCCGGATTGCGCCCGACATCACCTACCTGCAAGGCTTCTCGGGTCACGGTCTGGCGCTCACCGGGTTGGCCGGGCAGTTGGCCGCCGAAGCCATCGCCGGCCAGGCCGAACGCTTCGACCTTTTCACCCGTTTGCATCACCGCCCCTTCCCCGGTGGCGATCTGCTGCGCACCCCGGCGCTGGTGCTGGGCATGCTGTGGTACCGGTTGCGCGAATTGTTGTAGCCGCAGCGCTGTGACGAGCTTGCAGGTTCGGGCGCCGGCTTGCCCGGACGCGACATGCCCCATGCCGGCTGTCGGCGTCGATCTGCCGCTGCCGGCACGGCGGTGCGGTGATGCGACGCGCGGCACCAGGAAACGACATGGAAGGGTCAGCACCATGAGGACCCTTCGGGTGTGTGTCCGGGTGTGTCCTTGTGCACGCCTATTCTCATCAATTTTGTTCAAGGTGTCCTGCCTGAAGCACCAATAATCTCCGGCCCACTCGACTCTCATGGGTCCACAATGTGTCAGGAATGCGTCAGAAAAATGGGGACATTACATTTCGTAGCAACTATGCTTGATTTCCTGTCTTCCGGTTTGTTTGGCGTGGACCTAGCATCGCCAAGCCGAATGGCAACAAACAAAGTCGATCGCGACAAGGAGACTGCAATGCACGACGAGAACAAGACTGGCGGTGATTTCGACCGCCGTGATTTTTTGAAGGTCACCGGAGCGGCTGGACTGGCTGCATTGCTCGCCAGGCCGCAGCCGACCTGGGCCGCGAGCGAGGCGCCGATCAAGATCGGGATGGTCGACCCCATCACCAGCACCTTCGCCGCGCTGGGGCACAGCGAGATCAAGGGCGCCAAATTCGCCGCAGCCGAGATCAACAAGTCCGGCGGCATTCTCGGGCGGCCGCTGCAACTGCTGGTGGAAGACGGCGCCGGCAACCCCGGCACCAGCGTCGACAAGGTGTCGCGGCTGGTGAGCCAGGACAAGGTCGATTTCCTCATGGGCACGGTGAATTCGGCGTCTTCGCTGGCGGTGTCGCAATTTGCGGCGCAGCACAACAAGCTGTTCCTGTGCACCGGCGGCCACGTCGACAGCCTGACCGGCAAGGAGTGCAAGAGCACCACCTTCCGCACCTGCTCGACGACCTGGATGCTGACCGCCGGAGACTTCGAGGCCATTGCCTCCAAGTTCGGCAAGAAGTGGTACTTCCTCACCACCGACTACGCCTTCGGCCAGTCCGAGCAGGCCGACTACACCACCCAACTCAAGAAAGCGGGTGGCACCGTGGTGGGCGGCGCGCTGGCGCCGGTGGGCACGACCGACTTCTCCTCGTATCTGATCGACGTGAAGGCCAAGGCGCCCCAGGTCCTGTGCCTGCTGCTGGCCGGGAACGACCAGGTCAATGCGATGAAGCAGATCGCGCAGTTCGGCATCAACAAGGACATCGCCGTGGCCGGGGCGCTGATCGAACTGGAGCAACTGCAGTCGTTGCCGGAAACCGCGCGCTACGGCTGGTGGACCATGGAGTGGTATTGGAATCAGCCCAAGACCCCGCATGTCGCTGACTTCGTCAAGCGCTTCGCCGCCGCCAACAAGGGCGAGTACCCCACAGCCCGCGTCTGGTTCGGCTATGCCTCGACCTACGCCTTGAAGCTGGCGGCGGAGAAGGCCAAGTCCACAGAAACGGCCAAGGTCGTCAAAGCCATGGAGGGTCTGGCGCTGCCGCCGGAAATTGCGCTGCAACCGGGCCATGTGTTCTATCGGCCGCAGGATCACCAACTCATGCTCGGGATGTTCCCGGGCCACGTGAACCCGACCGGCAAGTATCCCGACTTGTTCGAAGTCACGGATATCGTCCCGGGCGAGAAAATCGCCTTGCCACCTTCCGAAACCGGTTGCGTGCTGCCGCGCGCCTGAGTAAGCTCCCGCCCGCTGCCACTGCGCCGTCCGGTGCAGTGGCTTTTGTGTATCTGACGGATCGGAGACATCTCTTTGAACATCGTCCTCATCTTCAATCTGTTCAACGGCTTGATCACGGGTGCGTTCTACGCACTCCTGGCTCTCGGCCTGGCCCTCATCCTCGGGCTGAACAACACCATCAACTTCGCCCAAGGCGCCTTCATGGCGCTGGCGGCGTATTTCGCCTACACCCTGGCGCCTACGGTCGGGTTCTGGGGTGCGTTGTTGATCGCGCCCGTGCTGGCCGGGGTGTTGGGTTTGGTGGTGGAGGTCTTCCTGATCCGCCGTCTCTACAAACGCGACCCGCTCTACTCCCTGCTGCTGACCTTCGGTCTGGCGATGATCATGCAAGACATGATCCGCACCATCTGGGGCGCCACAGGCGTGCCGCTGCTCATTCCTGAATCACTCGGCCACCCTCTGAGCCAGACCTACTTTTTTCTGACCGGTTACCGCCTGTTCGTCGTCGCCGTGGCGCTGGTGGGAACGGGTGCGCTGTTCGCCGTGCTGCGTTTCACCCGCCTGGGCATCCGCATCCGGGCCGGGAACGCCGATCTGGAAACGGTCTCTGCGCTGGGTGTAAACATCTACCTGCTGCGCACCGCCAACTTCGTCATCGGCATCATCTTCGCCGGGGTTGCCGGCATCCTGGCTGCAGGCCAGCTCGGGCTGGATCCGACCATGGGGGACAGCCTGCTGATGCCAGCCTTCGTCGCCATTGTCGTCGGCGGTGTCGGCTCGCTGCTCGGCTCGCTGATGGGTGGCCTGCTGATCGGCGTTGCGTCCGGTGTGACGACCGCCTTTTTCCCGTCCGCCAGCGAGGCGGTGATCTACCTCATCATGGGCCTGATGCTCGTGGTGCGGCCACGCGGCTTGATGGGCCAGGAGGGATTGCTGGAATGAAGGACGACATGACTTCCACGTTGGCGGCACCGCCCGCCCCAGCCGCGCAAGCGCGCCCGGCCATGCGCCGCAACGCACATGTGGGCACTTTGCTGCTCGCGGCGCTGCTGCTCACCGCGCCCGCCTGGCTGCCTTATGTCGGCGGCTACGACGACATCGCTTCACGGGTGCTCATCTACGCCCTGGCGGCCATGGGACTGAACCTGCTGCTCGGCTTCACCGGCGGCTTGTCGTTCGGCCATGCCGCTTACTTCGGTCTGGGCGCCTACGGGGTGGGTTTGATGCTCAAGTACGCAACCCACAACGTGCCGCTGGCGCTGTTGTGCGGAACCCTGCTCGGCGGCCTGGTGGCCACGGTGCTGGCCCCCATCGCGGTGCGGCGCAAGGGCATTTACTTCGCCATGATCACCATCGCCATCGGCCAGTTGTTCTACTTCATCGCCATCCGCTGGCAGGCGATGACGGGCGGCTACGACGGGCTCACGGGTTTTTCGCGCCACGCCATGCACCTGCTGCCCGGCGTGACCTGGACCCTGGGCTCCACCGGTTTTTACTACCTCGTGCTGCTGTGCTTCGCCCTGGGTGCGGTGGTGCTGTGGGTGGTGCTGAACTCGCCGCTGGGACATACCTTCGTCGCCATCCGCGAGAACCAGAAGCGCCTCACCTTCCTCGGCGTGCGGGTGCAGCGCTATGCCGCGATCTCGTTCGCCATCTCCGGCTTCATCGTCGCCCTGGCCGGTGGCCTCAACGCCCTGCTCGACAACTTCACCTCGCCCAACAGCCTGAACTACACCCTCTCGGGCGACCTCGTGGTGATTGCCGTGCTCGGCGGCATGCGCAATTTCTGGGGCCCCTTCGTCGGCGCCGCCATTTTCGTGCTGGTGCGCGACTATGCCAGCAATGTGACGAACAACTGGATGTCCGTCATCGGCCTCATCTTCATTCTTTCGGTGCTGTTCTTCCCGCTCGGCATCATGGGTTTCCTGCAGCGCAAGAAGGTGGAGAAATGAGCTTATTGGAGTTGCAATCCGTCTCGCGTCGCTTCGGTGCGCTGCAGGCGCTGAGCGATATCTCGCTGACGGTTCAACAGGGCGAGTTGCGCGCGGTCATCGGTCCCAACGGCGCCGGCAAGACCACGTTGTTCAATCTCATCAGCGGTTTCTTCCCGCCCAGCGGCGGCAGCATCCTGTTCGATGGCGAACCCATCACCAAGGTCAACCCGGCCTCGCTGGTCCAGCAAGGCATCATCCGCACCTTCCAGATCACCGAGATTTTCCTCTCGCTCTCGGTGCTGGAGAACCTGCGCATCGCCGCTGAAGTCGCCATGGGTGTGAGTCACCGACCGTGGATGACGCGTGCCCTGCGCACGCGCATCGACGAGCGTGTGCAGGAGTTGATGCATGTCGTCGGCATCGGCTCCAAAGCCGATCGCATCGCCGGTGAACTCTCGCATGGCGACCAGCGCGTGGTCGAGATCGGCATCGCCTTGTCGCGCAGCCCCAAGCTGCTGCTGCTGGACGAGCCCACCGCCGGCATGGGCGACGAGGAGACGCAGAACATGACCTCCCTGATCCGGCGCCTGAACAAGGAACAGGGCATCACCACCCTGTTCGTCGAACACGACATGGAAATCGTCTTCGGCATCGCCGACCGCATCACCGTGCTCGACAACGGCACCATGCTGGCCGAGGGCAATGCCCACGAGATCGCCAACAACCCGGCGGTGCAGGCCGCCTATCTGGGGCAGGCGGCATGAAAGCAGGCAACCGCTTCAATTCCGAAGAAGTCACAA
>JAJXUC010000036.1 GCA_021783435.1 Pseudomonadota bacterium
TCTTGTTGTCCATCAGCGGCTTGAGCGCCACGTCATTGACCTTGCCCAGCACCGGGCTCATCACGAAAAACGTGAGGAACAGCGACAGGCCGATGATCACCTGGCTCGGCGGAACCGTGGTGGTTCCAAGCGCCTGCTTGAGCAGGGACAGCACGATGACGATGCGCGTGAAGGCCGTCATCATCAGCAACATCGCCGGCAGGAACACCAGCACCGTCATGAACAGCAGCGTCTGCAGGCTCAGCGAATATTCGGTGGCGCCTCCAGGCGCGGGCGTGCTCGTGAAGGCGGGCAAACCCTGCGCGTGGACCCACGCCGGGAGAACCAGCGTGAGCAAAACGAAAACATTGCGGAGCTTGCGGATGGACGGTTTCATGGACTTCGGTCTTGGGCCTCACCTCGCGCCGTGGCTTGACGCAACCAGTCCGAAAAAACCGCGCCTGTGTCGGTCCTTCGCACGTCGAGCGCCTGCGGCAGCACGTGCAAACAGCGCAGGCCTTGGGGGCTGGAGCCCAGCAGCAATTGCTGTTCGCCCACCTGGATCAGCAAAAGCCGTTCCCGCGGCGAAAGCGCCAGCGTCGCCACCACCGCAAATGGTGCGTTGGCTCCGGCCAAACCCGGCTGCATGCGCCTAAGTCCCCGCAATACAAGGAAAAAAATGACCAGCACCAACGCCAGCCCACCGACAACGCGCAACAACGCAGACCAGGACATCGGATCGGACATGGCCGAGCACCTCAGAAACAGACGGATTTTTGACAATGGCAGCGGCGAACTGCCGGCGATTTGACGCAAGCGACACCGGAATTCTGCGCCAGCCCGTCAACTGACATGCTCGTACCGCATCGCCTTGGCACACCCGTATCACCGCACGGCCGCCGACATGGCCAGACAGTGGCCGGACCTCGGCGTGAAGACGTGTTTCCGCGTTTTCACTACTTACGGGATGGGTACTCCGCGCGCTTTGTCGAAGCGAACCTTAAGTGGTAAATTTCTTACCACTAATGGATCGGCGCAACCTGACGCGTCATGCACCAGGCGTGAGCCGGTTCCGTCGTCCCTACCCGAGGAGCCGTTTCGATGCGCAAAAGCAACCAGACGCTGGACGCATTTCTCGAACGCGATTATGCGGCGGGGTTCAGCTCGCCGATCGAATCCGACCTCGCACCCAAAGGCCTGAGCGAAGACACCATCCGGCTGATCTCGGGCAAGAAAAACGAGCCCGACTTCATGCTGCAGTGGCGGCTGAAGGCGTACCGGCACTGGCTCACCATGACCGAGCCGACCTGGGCCAAGATCCATCATCCGCCGATCGATTACCAGGCCATTCATTACTACGCCGCGCCCAAGCGCGCCAAGGTCCCGCAGAGCATCGACGAGGTCGATCCCGAATTGCTGCGCGTCTACGAGAAACTCGGCATTCCGCTGCACGAGCGCGCGGCGCTGGCCGGCGTGGCGGTGGACGCGGTGTTCGACTCGGTTTCGGTGGCCACGACGTTCAAAGACAAGCTGGCCAGACACGGCATCATTTTCTGTTCGTTTTCCGACGCGGTGCAAAACCATCCCGAGCTGGTGCGGCAATATCTCGGCTCGGTGGTGCCGCCCGGCGACAACTTTTTCGCCGCGCTCAACGCCGCGGTGTTCACCGACGGAAGCTTTGTCTACATCCCCAAGGGCGTGCGTTGCCCGATGGAGCTTTCCACCTACTTCCGCATCAACGCCAAGGACAGCGGCCAGTTCGAGCGCACGCTCATCATCGCCGACACGGGCGCGCAGGTCTCTTACCTGGAGGGCTGCACCGCGCCGCGCCGCGACGAAAACCAGTTGCACGCCGCGGTGGTGGAGATCATCGCCCAGGACGACGCGCGGGTGAAGTATTCGACGGTGCAGAACTGGTACCCCGGCGACAAGGACGGCAAGGGCGGCATCTACAACTTCGTCACCAAGCGCGGCGAATGCCGTGGCGCGCGCTCGCGCATTTCCTGGACGCAGGTGGAAACCGGCTCGGCGATCACCTGGAAATATCCGAGCGTGCTGCTGCGCGGGGATGATTCGGTCGGCGAGTTCTATTCGGTGGCGCTGACCAACCATTTCCAGCAGGCCGACACCGGAACCAAAATGATCCACATCGGCCGCAACACGCGCAGCACCATCGTCTCCAAGGGCATTTCCGCCGGCCGCGGCAGCAACACCTACCGCGGGCTGGTGAAGGTGCTTCCCAAAGCGGAAGGTGCGCGTAACTACACGCAGTGCGACTCGCTGCTGATCGGCAGGCACTGCGGCGCGCACACGTTTCCGTACATCGAAGTGCGCAACCCAAGCGCGCAGGTCGAGCACGAGGCAACAACCTCGCGTGTCGGCGAAGACCAGCTCTTTTATTGCATGCAGCGCGGCATTTCGGCGGAGGACGCGGTGGCGATGATCGTCAACGGCTTCGCCCGCGAAGTGGTCAAGCAACTGCCGATGGAGTTCGCGGTCGAGGCGCAAAAGCTGCTCGGCGTCAGCCTCGAAGGCAGCGTGGGCTGAAATACGACAGAGGAACCAAAGATGCAAACGCAAGCGCAAACCGATTCCAAGCCGCAAACCGCAAAACCGCTTTTGCAGATACGCGGCCTGCGGGCGGAAATCGACGGCAAACTTGTGCTTGCCGGCGTCGATCTGGACGTCGCCGCCGGCGAAGTTGCCACCATCATGGGCCCCAACGGCTCGGGCAAGAGCACACTGGCGCAGGTGCTCGCCGGACGCGACATCTATCACGTCAGCGGCGGCTCGGTGCGATACGCCGGCATGGATTTGCTGACGATGTCTGCCGAGGAACGCGCGCGCGCCGGACTGTTCCTCGCCTTTCAGTACCCGGTGGAAATTCCCGGCGTGTCCAACGTCTACCTGCTGAAGGCCGCGCTCAACGCCCGGCGCAAACACCAGGGCCTGGCCGAACTCGATGCGATGGAATTCCTGCAAAAGGTCAAGGCGCTGATGCGCGAACTCGGCATGGACGAAAAATTCCTTCAGCGCGGGGTCAACGAAGGTTTTTCCGGCGGCGAGAAAAAGCGCAACGAAATGCTGCAAATGGCCTTGCTGCAGCCGCGCCTGGCCATCCTCGACGAAACCGATTCGGGCCTGGACGTGGACGCGCTCAAGGCCGTGGCGCAGGGTGTCAACGCCATGCGCACCACCGAGCGTGCCTTCGTGCTGATCACCCACTACGAGCGCCTGCTCGAGCACATCGTCCCCGACCGCGTGCACGTGCTTTGGCAAGGGCGCATCGTCACCTCGGGCGGGCCGGAGCTGGCGCGGCGCATCGAGCGCGAGGGCTATGCCTGGCTGCAACAAGGCGTGGCCGCGCCCAGTGCGCAAGGAGCCTGAGCATGGGAGCGCTCGAAGCTTTCGTCCAGGCGTTCAGCGCGGTCGACACCCGCGCTCCGGCCGAGCCGGCCGGCGTCGCGCAATCGCGGCGCGAAGCCCTTGAGGCATTGCTGCGCAGCGGCCTGCCGACGCGTCACTGCGAGGACTGGAAGTACACCAGCCTGCGCCTGCTCGACGCCTTCGGTTTCTCCACCACGGCACCTTCCGCGCCGCTGACCGCCGATGCGTTGCGACAGGCCGGCGCCCTGCTTGCCGAAGGCTCCCTGCGCCTGGTCTTCGTCGATGGCCGCTTCGACGCCGGCCTTTCGCGCCTGGACGGCTTGCCGCCGGGGGTGAGACTCGCGCCGTGGGGCGCGCCTGGAGCGCAGACACCCGCGCGTGCCCGTGAAGCGCTTGCCCCCGCCGCGCGCGGCGGCGCGTTCGATGCGGTCAACCGCATGTTCGCGCGCGACGGCATGGTGCTCGAACTCGCCGACGGGGCATGCCTTTACGCGCCCGTCGTCGTCATCACGATGCAAACGCGCGGCGGCGCCAGCCATGCGCGCCATATCCTGCGCCTGGGGCGCGGGGCTTCGGCGCGCGTGATCGAGCAACACATCGGCGTCGCGCAGGCGGAGCCTTATCTGGCGACCAGCGTGACCCGGGCGGAACTGGCGCGCGGGGCGAATCTGCAGCACGTGCGCATGCAGGACGAGTCCGACGCGGCCGCGCACGTTTCGCAACTGCATGCGGCCCAGGGCGAGGACAGCGCCCTCGACGCGCAGGCTCTGGTCCTGGGGGCGAGACTGTCGCGCCAGGAACTTCACGTCGAGCACGAGGCGCCGGGCTGCCGCACCGAACTGCGCGGGGCCAGCGTGCTTCGTGCCGAGCAGCATGGCGACATGCACGTGCGCGTCGAGCACCGCCACCCGCGCGGCACCAGCCGCACCCATGTGCGCGGCGTGTTCGACGGCGCCGCGCACGGCGTTTTCACCGGCCGTGTGAACGTGCACCCGGGTGCGCAGAAAACCGACGCGGGCATGGTCAACCGCAACCTGCTGCTGTCGCCGCGCGCCGAGGCCGACACCCGCCCGCAACTGCAGATCGACGCCGACGATGTGGTTTGCAGCCACGGCGCCACGGTCGGCCAGCTCGAGGCCGAGGCTCTTTTTTACCTACTTTCGCGCGGCATCGCACCGCAAGACGCGCGTGCCATGCTGGTGCAGGCCTTCATTGCCGCGGCGCTGCCCGATATCGGCTGGGAGCCCTTGCGCGCGCATGTCCGCGCACGGCTTGCGGCGCGGCAAGGCCTGGCGATCGAAGCCTCGAAGGGTCCGGCATGAACGCATGCGAATCGCCATCGCCCCTTGGGCCGCAACTCGCGGCGGTTCGCGGGCAATTCCCCATCCTCGCCCAGACGGTGCGCGGCAGGCCGCTCGTGTATCTGGACAACGCGGCGACGACGCAAAAGCCGCTCGCCGTGCTCGACGCGATGCGCGCGTTCGCGTCGCGCGATTACGCCAACGTGCATCGCGGCGTGCACCTGCTGTCGCAGCGCGCCACCGACGCCTTCGAGGCCGCGCGGGCCAAGCTTGCCGCATTCGTGCATGCCTGCGACACCGGTGAAATCGTGTTCGTGCGCGGCGCCACCGAGGCGATCAACCTGGTGGCGCAAAGTTTCGTCAGGCCCCGCCTGCAACCCGGCGACGAAGTGCTGGTGACGGCGATGGAGCACCATGCCGACATCGTGCCCTGGCAGATGGTCTGCGAGGCCGCCAGCGCCAAGTTGCGCGTGCTGCCGATGGCCGACGACGGCGCGCTCGCTCTCGACGCGCTTCCCGCGCTGCTCACCGCGCGCACACGCATGCTGGCCGTGACACATGTTTCCAACGTGCTCGGCACCGTCAATGACGTGGCGCGCATCGCCCGGCTCGCCCATGCGCGCGGCGTGCCGGTGCTGGTCGACGGTGCGCAGGCGGTGGCGCATCTGCCGGTGGATGTGCAGGCGCTGGATTGCGACTTCTATGCGTTCTCAGGCCACAAGCTCTACGGCCCCACCGGCGTCGGCGTGCTGTGGGGCCGCGCCGAGCACCTCGCCGCGATGCCTCCGTATCAGGGCGGCGGCGACATGATCCGCACCGTCAGCTTCGAGCGCACCACCTACGCCGATCCGCCGGCGCGCTTCGAGGCCGGAACCCCGCACATCACCGGCGCGGTGGGCCTGGCCGCGGCGGTCGACTTCGTCCAAGGCCTGGGCCGGGACGCGATGGCCGCGCACGAGCGCGCGCTGCTCGAACTGGCGCAAAAGGAACTCTCGCGCATTCCCGGGCTTCGCATCTACGGCACGGTCGCGGGGAAAATCGGCGTCGTCTCGTTCAACGTCGACGGCATGCACGCCCACGATCTCGGCACCATCGCCGACGCCGAGGGGGTCGCGATACGCGCCGGCCACCACTGCGCGATGCCGCTGATGCAGCGCTATGGCGTGGCGGCGATGGCGCGGGCGTCGCTCGGCGTCTACAACACCGAGGACGACGTGCACGCGCTGGTGCGCGCGGTGCGCAAGGCCCACGCCATGTTCGCAGTATGAACACGCAAGCCATCGAGCCATGTCCCAAACTCCATCCAGCGACGCCACGCCCGACCTGCGCGACCTGTATCAGGACGTGATCTTCGACCATTACCGCAGGCCGCGCCACTTCGGCCATCTGCCGCATCCCAACCGCAGCGCCGCGGGCCACAACCCGCTGTGCGGCGACCGCCTCGAACTCGAATTGCAGGTGGACGACGGCGGCTGCATCGCGGACGTGGCCTTCACCGGCGAGGGTTGTGCGATTTCCACCGCGTCGGCCTCGCTGCTGACCGAAGCGGTCAAGGGCAAGCGCGTGGGCGAGGCGCTGGCCTTGTTCGCGCAGGTGCACGGCGCGCTGGTCGAAGACCGCGCCGTGCCTGCCGACGCGCTCGGCAAGCTGCAGGTGCTCGAAGGCGTCAAGCAGTTCCCGGCGCGGGTGAAATGCGCCATGCTGGCCTGGCACACCCTGCGCAATGCCTTGGCCCAGGCCAGGACGGTGGCCAGCACCGAGGCGCCGACGGAGCAGACATCTTCTGGCGCGAGTCGGCATCCATGAACGGTGATCCGGTCGGCGAGACTCTGACCCTTGCGCGCGACACGCCCGCCACGCTGGTGCCGCTGGGCACCGCCGGCGTGCTGCGCGAGGGCAGCGAGGTGCGCGTCACCCAACGCCTGGGCAGCCACATCACCGTGGTGTCCGATGGCCGCATGTACCGCATCGACGGCAGACACGCCGACGCCCTGGGCCTGAACGATGCGCAATCGGCGCAGCTCGCCAAGCCGGCCACCCGCGAGGAGGCGGAAAGCGCGGTGTTCGCGCAACTCGCCACCTGCTACGACCCGGAAATTCCGATCAACATCGTCGAACTCGGCCTGGTCTACCGCTGCGAAGTGCAAGCGGCCGACGGCGGCGGCTGGAAGGTCGACATCGACATGACCCTCACCGCTCCCGGTTGCGGCATGGGCGGGATGCTGGCCGGGGAAGTGCGCGACAAAATCGGCAGCATTCCCGGCATCGAGCGGGTCAACGTCGAACTCGTGTGGGAACCGCCCTGGGGCCTGGAGCGCATGAGCGAGGCCGCGCGGCTGCAAGCGGGATTGTGGTGAGCGCGTGGCCCGACGCCGCGCCGGTGCGGGCCGTGGCGGCGCCGGCGGGATCGACCTCGCGGCTCAGGCTCCGTGCTGCACGTGGAAGTCGATGCGTACGCCTTCGTGCGAGCGGCTGACATACTCGATGCGCACCTTGTCGCCGAAATGCTGCTCGATTTGCGCCAGAAGGGGCAGGGGATCGTGGTCGTTGAAAAACGCCATGGTTTCGCCGGGCTCCAGCGCGCCGAGCGCGCCGAAAATCGCCGCGTGGCGGAAGCGCTTGGCGATGCCGCTGGCGTCGAAGGGATAGGTGTGGTCGGCGCGGCGGTGGGAATGCGGCTGGTTGACGACGTTCAGGGGTTCCATGGTCGGTTCCTTGGGTTGGCGTGGTTGCGGTGGAAAAGATGGCCCGGTGGCGCGAAGGCTTCA
This sequence comes from Pseudomonadota bacterium, assembly GCA_021783435.1. The sequence continues at coordinate 7,436 of JAJXUC010000036.1, forward strand.
GCCCCGGCCTTCGAATTGCGGGAAAAGAATGTTGTTTTCGGTGTGGACGTGCTGCATGAAGTCGGCGACGAATTTGTCCAGGCCCGCATACAGCGCGCGCCAGGTGTTGCATGCCTCGGTGGGCAGCCGCAGATCGTGGGTGAGGTCCTGCACGCGCTGCAGCATGCGGCCGTGGTCGTCGTGCTCTTCGCGCATGCGCGCGATCGGCGGCGCGAGAAAGCCGCCGGGATTGCGGCGCATCATCGGAAACAGGATCTGCTCCTCCTTTTGCATATGCGCCTGCAATTCGTCCTGCATCTTTTGCAGCAGCGTGGCCAGGCCTGCGGGAACGTCGGGATGGCTTTGGTGCACGCGCTCGACCTTGGCGGCGAGGGCGATCAGTTCGGGAAGCTCGCGCCGGTGCACGTCGTGGAAGCGGCTGACGATGAGATCGATCAGCATGTTGGGATCATGCGGCGTCTCGGCCGGCGTTTGCGCACCCAGCGCGAGAAGTTCGCGCTCGATCTCGGCGATGTCGAGTTGCTGCGCACGCGCTGCGGCTTCGAGGGTGGTCTCGCCGCCGCAGCAGAAATCCAGGCGATGGCGACGAAACACGGCGGTGGCGCCGGGCAAATCACGCGCCAGATGGCCTAAGGGGCGCGCGGCAAGTGGCAAGTTCGTGCTTGCCTGGCTATCGGGGTTCGGCATGGTGGGGTCTCCTATCCGGAGGGTGTGGGGGGAAACGCTTAAACAGGTATGGTGGATTCCACTATAAAATTCTTTAGTGGCATTTGCAATACCTTTTCCATCGACCCCACGCGTATAGGCCCCATCATGCGACTGACATCTTTCTCCGATTTCGGCTTGCGCGCCCTGCTCGTGCTGGCCGGCAGCGAGCGCGAGACCTGGTCGAGCGTGGATCTCGCGGCCAAGCTCGACATTTCGCGCGATCACCTCATCAAGGTACTGCAACGCCTCGCCGCCGGGGGCTATGTGCAGACCGCGCGCGGCGTGGGCGGCGGCGTCAAGCTGGCGAAACGCGCGACGACGATCCGGCTTGGCGACGCGCTGGAATGGCTGGAAGACGATTCCGCGCTGACCGCGTGTTTTCGTGATGACGGCGGCCAGTGCCTGCTCACCGGCTTTTGCGCCCTGCGCCCGGAACTCGAACGCGCGCGCCGGGCGTTCTATGCCGAACTCAACGCCACGACCCTGGCGGACTGCTTGAATCCCGCGCTGCGCAAGTTCGTCGCCGTGCCGCTTCCCGCGGCTTGAGCGGGCCTCAGCGCCGGGTTTCGATCAACAAGCCTTTTTCTTCGCGCTCGAAATGGTGTTCGAGCAGGTGCTGCAAGAGCAGAGAGGCATCGAGCAGCGCCAGACGCTGCTCGGGCTGGTCGATTCGGTCGGACCGCCGGGCCAATGCGTCGTGCCACGCACCGAGCAGCGTCGCCAGCTTGGCATGCTCGGCCAAATAGACCTTTGCCGGCCAACGCGCGTTGGCCGGCAGCTTCGGAATCAGCTCGGTTTCCTCGATGGCGATATGGACCGCGTGCAGGCCTTGCAGCACGTCGCGCGCGGCGCGCGCTTCAGTCACGTCGCCGGCGAGCAGGCCCAAGCGCATGCGCTGCATCGCTCCCAGCATCGCGACATGCTGGGTGGGTAAATCGTCATCCCGATTCCGGGTCATGTTCAGCCTCATCCTGTGCATGCGTGTTGCGAATCGAGCTGGCCGGCGTCTTCGAGCCGTTTGAGCAGGATGTGGAAATAGACCATCCCGGCATAGGGCTGCCAGCGCGCCACCAGCGCTTGGGTGGCTTGCGCATCCAGCCGTTCGGGCAAGCCCAGCCACAAGGCCAGATGCTTGTGCGCGCCGACATCATCCACCGGAAACACAGCCAAGCGCCCAAGCCCGCGCAAGGCCACGTATTGCGCACTCCAGCGCTTGATGCCGCGTAGCCGCGACAGCAGCCGCAGCGCTTGCGCGTCGTCGGCCTGCGCAAGTTGCGCGTCATGCAACGCGCCATTCTCGATCGCAGCGGCAGCCGCAAGCAGGTAATCGGTTTTCTGCCGGCTCCAGCCCAGATTGCGCAGGAATTCGGGGCCGGCAGCCAGCACCGCCCCCGGCTGCGGGAACGCTGGCACGCCATCGCTGAGCCGGGTGTCCGGGGCGACAGCCAGCGCCAGCTTGCCGAGCATGGCAATCCCACTGGCCAGACTCACTTGCTGGCAGGCGATGGCGTTGGCCAGCGCCTCGAACAAGGTGGGAAAACGTGGCGGCTTCACGCCGCGGAAACGCGTCGCCAGCGATGCGAGCGCGGCGTCGCCGGGGACGAAACGGTAAAAACCATCGAGATCGACGTCCAGCCCCAGCGCGCGGCGCAGCATGCCGGACACCACGTCCCGCGCCACGTCGTGCCGGCCCTCCGAACCCTGGACGGCAACGAGGAGTCTCGGCGCCTCAGCCTCTCCGCGCTGCTCGACTTCGACACGCAACACCGAAGTGCCCAGCGCCACGCCGCGCACGTGGCGCTTGCCGTCCCAGGTGTCGATGCGGTTGCCGGGCTGCCTGCGCAAAGCCCAGACGGTCAGATCCAGCCGGAACGGCGGGCGAGGCGTAAGCTCGAACTCGAATGTCATGCCGCACGCTTGCGCTGCAAATGCGCCGACGGCGCAAGCGCGTTGCCCTTGAACCAAAGGTCGATATGCGCCTTGTCCTGGCTCAAGCCCCGCGGCCAGAGCCGGTCGGCGAGCACGCGGAAACCGTCGTTTGCCTCGACGGCTTCTTCAACGCGCTTGACGGCGAGACCTGCAGTCATGGTGTTTTCATGATGAAGCGATCCGCCTCATGGAATCAAACATGTATTGTGCATACTTCTTTAATGGTCTAGGCTGTCGTGGCTATTGACAGCGGAAATGCCATGGCCATGGATGGGTGCCCGCCCCGGCGAGCGCCGTCTTTTCAACGAGGTTCGACATGGATATCAGCCTTCTTCCCGGAACGTCCTCTGCAGCGGGATTCGATGCGCCACTGGACATGCTTTCGGCCTGCCACGGACGCATCGAAAAACAATGCTCGACCCTACGACGCCTGTCGGCTCATCTGGCAGAACACGGAGCCGATGGGGACGCCAGACAAGCCGCCGTCAACGTGATGCGCTATTTCGACACCGCGGGACGTGATCACCACGCGGACGAAGAACGGGATCTGTTCCCCGCGCTGCTGGAATCGATGGCGGGCTCCGACGCCGTGTGCTTGCGCGACATCACCATGGCCTTGACACGCGAGCATCGCGAACTCGATGCCGTTTGGGGAGTGTTGCGCACGCAGCTGGAGAGCGTGGCGCGGGGCGATGCGAGCGCGCTCGACGCAGCCGCAGTGGACGATTTCATCGTTCGTCATATGCGCCACGTCGCGCGTGAAGAAAACGAGCTGATCCCGATGGCCAGACGGCTCTTGAGCGAGGCGCAACGCCAAGACATCGGCAAGGCCATGCGGGCGCGGCGCGGGGTGTGAGTGCCATGACGATCGCCTGCCTGACGGTATCTGCCACGCTGTGGCTCTTTGTCGCGTCAAAAATACCGTCAAGCTTACGCGGTTGTGCCCTGCGCTGATGCTTCGGAGGCTCTGGCACTTCGCCGTGCAGCCACTTGCGCACGGTGTTGCGCGATAGACGCGCCTTGCGCGCAATCTCGCGCTCGCTGAGATGGTCCCGACGGTGTAGTCGCCGGATCTTGCCGATCATGTCCATGGTGATCATTCCTGCTGTCCCCCACCGCACAAAAATGCAGCAGGGTAGGTCGACCACCTGGTTCAGTTTTCTGTCGGCGCAGCCCTCAAAAGTGGCTCGATTTCCGGTCGGCAACAACACCCTCAAATCAACAACCCGCCTGCGCGATGTGCCACAGTACGCGTCCTAACTGATGGCAGGATGCCTCGCAATATACCTCTCGTGCAATCTGATCAGCAGGTAGTAGACCACCGGCGTGGCAATAAGCGACAGCAGCACGGAGAAGCAGAGCGCGCCGATAACGGCGATTCCGAGAGGTTGCAGCATCTGCGCTCCGGCGCCGGCACCATACGCGAGCGGCAGCATGCCGAGCGCCGCGGCGAGCGAGGTCATTAGAACGGGGCGCAGCCTACGATGGCCGGACTGCACCAGCGCCTCGACGAGATCCATGCCCTTGGCGCGAAGCTGGTGGCAGTAATCGAGCACCAGGACGCCATTTTTGGCGACGATGCCGACACCAATGATGGCACCGAGGTACGACACGATGTTCAGTGTGATACCGCTCACCCAGAGGCCCACCATCGCGCCGAAAAGCGCGAGCACCGCGCCGAAGACGATCGCAGTCGGCTCATAGAACGAGCGGAATTCAACCACTAGCACCATGAAGACCAGCAGAATTGCGGCGAACAGCACGACCATCAGGTTCTGGAAAGACTGCTGCTGAAGCCGATAGAGTCCCGCGAACTGCACGCTGCCGGGCGGCAGCCAGCTGTCCTTGGCCAGCGTGGCGCGCACCTCTCGCATCGCGGTGCCGAGGTCGATACCCTGCAATCGCGCCGAGACGATATCGTCCTGGCGCAGATTGTCGCGGTTCAGCTCGACCTCGTTGGGACGCTCCTGCACGGCGGCCACCTGCCCGAGCCGCACGATAGCGCCGGTCGGCGTGCGGATCGGCAGATTCGCCAGGGTCGCCAGGCGATCGACGCTGCGCGGATCAACCAATACCCGGACGTTTACGACCCGGTCGCCCTGCAGCACGTAGGAGGAGGTGCTGCCGAGCAGGGCGTTGTGGACGACATCGGCGATGTTTTGGGTCGTGAGGCCGAAGCGCTCGGCTTCGGCCCGGCGCACGCGCAGGTCGATGGTGGGGCCGCTCACCACCAGGCCATCGAAGGTATCGACGAGGCCGGGAATCTTCTTGATCTGCGCTTCGACGCGTGGCGCGGTCTTCTCAAGCCACGCGAGATCTGGCGAGAACAGCCGGATCTCGACCGGATAGGGGGCGAGCTGTAAGTCGCCAACGAGGTCCGTGAGGAAGCCCTTGAAGTCCCAGCGGATCATCGGGAAGCGTTCGTCGAACTCGGCGCGAAGCTGGTCGAGGGCCTGATCGGTCGTATGCCTGCGGTTAGGCTTGAGCTTGATCAGGAAGCTGCCGACGTTGGGCTCGGACAGGAAGGGTCCGAGCTGGGTCCCGAGCTGGCGCGAATACGCTTGCACGTCCGGGTCAGCACGGATGATCCGCTCAGCCCCATCGAGCTCGCGCGAGGCCTCGGTGAGGCTCGTGCCGGGGAGCGCTGCGAAATCGATGTTGAACCCGCCCTCATCGAACTGCGGCAGAAATCCGGTTTGCAGCTGTCCATACACGTAGAACGCGCCGATCGCGATCGCTGCACAGGCAAGCAGCGTCAGCCCGGCATGCCGCAGTGCCCAGCGGACAGCGCCCTCGTAGGCGCGCAGGATCGGCCGCAGGATGCGCCCCGCCTCCTCGCCGGCCTGGCCACGGCCGCGAATCAGCCATCCGGCCAGCGAAGGCGTCAGAGTCAGCGCAAGGAGCAGGGAGACCAGGAGCGAGACCACCATGGTCATGCCGAGCGCTCGGAAGAACACCCCGGCAAGTCCAGTTAGAAAGGTCAGCGGCAGGAACACCACCACTGGCGTCAAGGTCGAGCCGATGAGAGCCGTCAAGATCTCACCCATGGCCTCCTGGATGCCTGCGAGGCGCGGGCTGCCCGAGGCGATGCGGTGGTACATCGCCTCCACGACGATGATGGCATTGTCGATAATGAGCCCGATCGAGGCCGCGATGCCCCCCAGTGTCATCATGTTGAAACTCATGCCGGCGAGCTTCATGGCGACGAAGGTGATTAGCACTGAGATCGGAATGGTGACGAGCGCCGTCCAGACGCTACCCCAGCTCTTGAGGAAAAAATACAGGATGAGGGCGGATAGGATCAGTCCGAAGATGACGGCGTCCCACACGTTGCTGATGGACGCGCGCACGAACGATGACTGGTCGTAGAAAAAAGCGAGATGCATGTCCGGCGGCAGCTTGCGGTGCAGCAGCCGCAGGTCCTTCTGCACAGCTGCCGCGATGGCCGGAGTGCTGGCGTTCGTGTGGCTCTCAATGTCAAAGAGCACCGCGGGTCGACCCCGGGACGTGACGTTCGTATAGGTGGGCGCCGGTCCGTGCACCACGCGGGCCACGTCGCGGACGCGTATCGGATGACCGTCGTGGACGGCGATCACCACGCTGCCGATCTGCTCGGCCGAATAGGCCCGCCCGTCCACAGTGGTGAGGTACAGCCGATAGTTCTGCGCCAGGAATCCCGCGGAGGCGATCATGTTGTTCCGCGCGAGCGCCACGGTCACGTCCTGCAGAGCAAGATGCGCGGCCTGGAGCCTGACCGGATCGACCACCACGTGATACTCCGGCACGCGACCGCCCACGATCTCCACCCTCGAAACCCCGGGGATCTGCAGGAAGAGCGGCTTGATGGTGTACGTGGCAGTGTTCCACAGGTCCGTGAGGCTGTGGTTGGACCCTGTCAGGCTGATACCAATGATCGGGTAGCTCAGCGAGAATCCGACGCGCTCGGCGCTCGTGACCGCTGTGGGTGGCAGCTGACTGCGAATTTCGGAAAGTCGCCCGAGGACATACAGATCCGCCCTGTGCATGTCCGTGCCCCAGGCGAACTTCACATTGACGATCGCTGATCCCCTCGTCGTGGTCGAAAGTACCGAGGTGACCCCGGGAATGCTCTTCAGGGACTGTTCGACCGGCCGTGTGATCGTGGCCATCATCTCGTCGGCTGGCATGATGCCGTTGCCGATATTCACAACGATGCGCGGGAAGGCTGTTGCCGGGAATACTGAGGAGGGCGTATGCAAGGCCGCGAATACGCCCGCAAGACACAGGACAGCGGTAATGAAGGAGATGGCAATCGCGTGCCGGATCGCGAACCGGCCGACCGGCGAGCTGGTGCTGGCGTCCTTGGGCGTGATCATCGCGGCACCGAAACAGTGGGTCGTGCCGCCACCGACGGTGCGGCCGCTGCGCCCGAGAACCGAATCGCGGTGCGTGCCGACAGCCCGTACGCGCCCACCGTCACGACCGGAGTGCCGGCATGGAGTCCTGGGCCTGTCACTTCCACCCAGTCGCCTTCACGCAAGCCGGCCTCGACGGGCACCCGGATCGCCTCATTGCCGCGAACGACCGAAAGGACGCTGCGGCCACCAAGCACGCCACCGATGACGCTCTCGCTCGGTGCCACCAGTGCATTGTGATACGTGGCGGTGACGATGCGCAGCCTCACGTACTGGCCTGGCCGCAGGCGACTGCGTGGTGGCAGGCTGGCCCAGGCCATCACGGTTCCGTCGCTCGCATCGACGGTCGGGCTCACGTAGTTGAGCGTCGTCGGCAGAGGTGATGCGCCGAGGATCTGCAGCGGTTCCCCTGGCCTGAGGTCGGAAGCCTCCATTTCGGGGATGTTCGTGCGTACGACGAGCCGGTCGAGGTCGATGACCTCGGCGAGCACGGTGCGTGCATCCACGGCGGCGCCAGGTTTGACATTGACGCTGACCACCGTCCCGCTGAGCGGTGCCGTGACACGCAAGAGCGCCAACTGCGCCTCGGCGCGCTGCAGGGCTTTGAGGGAGGCGTTGTGCTCGGCGTAGAGCCGCTTCAGCCGTGCCACCTCCTGTGCCGCGTAAGTTTCGGTTATCGAGGCGGAATTCAACTCCATCAACAACTGGCCACGCTTGACACGCTGGCCGGCAGCGATGGCAACCGACGTAACGACACCTGTCACGGGCGCCGCGATATCAGCTGCGGCAGCGGGCCGCTGCGGTGTCGCAGGAGCGGACGTCACGGCACCATAGCCGGTAACGTATCGGTGAAGGGTCAGGCGTTTCAACTCGCCGACTTGGACGCTGATCATGGAACCAGTAGGCGTAGCGGCCTGTCTGGAGACCGCAAGTGCGACCAAGTGGGATCTGAGTGCGTATGCGCCAACCGCGGCGCCCAAGGCGACGATGCCGCCGGCAATTAGGATGCGGGATTTCATTGTCGGGTCAAGGTGGTTTCGTGCTCTGCGGATCGCACCGCGGAAGGAGACAGGGTGAGCGGACTTTGCACGGCCTCTTCCAAGGCACCGAGCGCCCGCTGCGCCAACAGGTCGGCCGCGAGCCGGCTTTGAGCCGCGGAGTAGAAGGCAACCTTGGCGTTGGCGAGGTCGAGCGGCTGCATCTCTCCGGCCCGCACCTGCTCGCGGATGGCATCGAGCTGGCGGCTCAGGTTGATGAGCAGCAAGTTGGCGGTCTGCACCTGTGCGAGCACCGAGCGATACGCTACGAGCGCGCCGTCAATCTGCCCGATGGCCGCCGACTGCACGGCGAGGAACAGGGCGGCGGCCGCCCGCCGCTGCGCGCGCGCCTGGGCGATGGGGCCCTGGTTCTGGTTGAGCACGGGCAGCGTCAAGGTAAGTCCGAGCTGCCACTCGCTGTCGCCGGCGAGCTGTGCATTCCAGGCGTAGCCCGGGCCGAGACTGATGTTCGGCCACTGGCGGGCGATCTCGAGCTTGAGCGCAGACTGGCTGGCCGCGTACTGTTCGAGGGCAGCACGCACATCCGAGCGACCCAGCAGCGCCTCACGGCGCACCTCGGGCCGGGTGAGGGCCTGCGGGAATGCCTTGAAGGCGGCGAACGAGAACCGCACGTGGCGCAGCGTCCGAGGCGGCACCCCGAGTACGGTCGCGAGCGCGATGCGTGCTTTCTGGATCCGTCCCGCCTGCGCTTGCCGGGCCAGCGTCGTATTGTTGAGCGCGATGCGCGTCCGGGTCATCTCGTAACTCGATGCGGCACCGGCTCTGAACTGCCCCTCGATCAAAGTCAGGACGGTCCGTTGCGCCGCTTCCTGACGGGCCAGCAGCCGCTTTCTCTCCCGTGCCGCGTAAAGTTCGCGCAATGCCGCCCGCACGCGGCTGCGCACGCTCCAGACGGTGCCGACGAGATCCCAGTGGGCTGCTGCTGCCAGGTGGTACGCCTCGGCCATGCGGTCGCCGCGCCGGCCGGCGGTCTCGATCGGCCAGTCCATGGCGATGGGCACGAGCCAGGGACTCGGCGCGCCCGGGATGCCGGAGTCGTACGCGGGACTGAGCGATATGGATGGGTTCGGCCGTTCGGCAGCGGTAATGCGTGCGGCCTGGGCCGCCAGAAGCTCCGCTCGCACGTAGGCGAGGGACGGCTGGTAGTAGAACGCGGCCAGAGTGAGCGCCTTGAGGTTCCAGCGCTGCCCGGGCGCCGGGGGCGCAACGTGATTGGCCGCGAGGAATGCATCGAGACCCGGACGGACCAGGGAGCGGTCCTCGTAGGCGGCTAGCGACCGGGCAGGCGAGATTGGTCGGCTCTGGAAATGGGCGCAACCGGAGAGCGCCAGGGCGAGGACCCACAAGTGACTCGCCCGGACCCGTGCTGCCACTGACCTGCAGTTTGTTCCTGTCATGATTCAGCGAATACGCACGCGCACCGCCCTTCCCTCTCCCTCGATGGATTCGTCAGCGTGCTGCCGAGGGGCGCAGAAACGGCGTGCGTTGCGTCATGACAGTGAGGCAACATACGTGAGACGTCCCATGATCGAACAAGACATCCGAGACCTCGATGAGCGGGGCCCAGACCGCCGACTCGACCGGCTCGAGGCCGATATCTGAACCCGTCTGGTAGCACACGAGCAGGCGCCGACGCAGCGGCCAGGATCGGCGGCAACAGCCGGTCGACGCAGCGCATAGTGCGCCGGATGAGGGATACCATAGATAATTCTCCACCGCAGACGATGATCCGAATTGTCCGCGCGCAGGCGCGAACCCGGCCACGCCGCCGTCAGGCGGCGATCAGATCAACGACGGTGGAGCCTGGGTCCAGCGGGGAGTGAAATGCCGCCGCGACCACCGCAGAACGGGAGAAGCGAGAAAATGCGGTGCGCCAAGGGCGACGAATACCGCGAAAACTGCCGGGGCTGGTGTCAATGCACCGATCTGCCGCGGGACAGCGCCCGGATGTCCGTCTTCGCCCGGCAGCGCGGAGCGCGCGGCAAACAACGTATGACCCGGTCCGGAAAGTCCGCAGCAGCTGTCAGCAGAATGACTGATGAACTGCTGAGCGCCGGCATGCCGCTGCAACGTCGATCCCGACGGCCAGCAACCGACTTGGCCCGCCAGCCACGTGACCATGAACAGCATGATCGCAGCAACTTGCCACAGCCGGCGACGCGTCCGCATCGGGGCCGAGTCCGTGTTGGTCGTAGTGATTATTGCAGCCGCCATCCTTTCGAAGATACTTAACTCGCCCTCGACCTGTCAAATGTGACTATGTGTGCAAGTGCAACTGCAGTTCCGCTGGACCAGCACGCATGGATCGTCCAGCAGGTTCTGGAGTTGAGCAGTCAGGACCTCGTGATGAGCTGGCTGAACGTGGGCCTCTGCGCGTGCACTTCAGGGGCGTCGTGCCCGCGCCAACAGTGACGTGCAGTCGTTCCAGATGCCTTGAGGAGTGCAGGCTGCGCGCATCGATTGTTCATACGCCTCTCGCAAGCTCGCCATCTGCATGCTTGTGCATGCGCGCAGAGGCGGTGGATATTGGCCTGGAGCAGGGAACTCGTAGTCCGGCCCTGCGGCGAGAGCCTGTTCCATCGTCAGGAAATGCCCATCGGGTTCGACGTGGATCTCGATGTCCACGAATCCCGCTGCGTCAAGTAGCGAGTACAGGCGTTCCGGTGTTCCAACTTCCTGGCTCAGGCGGAGGTGAATACCCATTGTGGCAGCCAACTGTTGCACCACGCGCGAGGTGACGAAGGCCGTATCCGGGTTGGTTTGCAACCCAAGCCAGCCGCCGGGGGCGAGCAGTGTTAACCATTGCGCCAGTGCTCGCGGGACATCGCGCATCAGCACGAGCGCGGTGCAGCACATGACGTGGTCGAACGACGCTAGAGGCAGACGCAATTTCTCTGCATCTGCAAGCATGAAGTGCAGATGCTGGAGACGCAGCGCAGTTGCCTTCCGGCGCACCTGCTCCAGCATCGCGGATGTGATATCGATCCCGAGCACATCACCCTCGGGTCCGACGCGTTCGGCAGCATCACACGCCACGAGCCCGGTACCGGTAGCGATGTCGAGTACGCGCTGGCCAGGCTGAAGCTGCGCGCGCTTCACCAACAATGCTGCAATGCGTCGATGCCAATCGCTGTTGACCGGTGTGGTCTCGTAGTTGGCGGCGCGCGCCCCATAGGTGCGTGCGACGCGTTGTTGGTATTCATCAAGCGTCGGAGCGGACGCTTCTGCCGGCACATGCATTGAGGTCCTTCAGTTGCGCGTGATGAAAATCCATTCTCCGACTGAACAAGCCGCAGCAGGGTCAATGGCCACAAACGCGGGTCGGCTTTCAGCCGAATGCATGCCGTCGGTCAGGCAGACTCGGGACCGCCTTGGCTGACCCAGAGTCGTTCGCTTCACGTACTCGAAGTGCGGTTTGGCATCGAATCCCAACGCGCATGGGGGAAATCTGGGGGAGGAACGAGGCGCTTCCTTGCGCCGAGTTGCAACGACTTGGGGGAATCTAGGGGGAATAAACGCTTCAAAACCCCCAAAAATAAGCGCCGCCAGAAAAGACGTGAAAATTTAAATCATTGTTTTTATTGATTTTTTTGGTCTGCCCGGAGGGAATCGAACCCCCGACCCACAGCTTAGAAGGCTGTTGCTCTATCCAACTGAGCTACGGGCAGCAAGCGGCTTTCGCCGGATTTCCGGCGCGGTGAAGTGTAGTGGGCGCAGGTTCGCGCCGCAGGCGCTCGGGGTGTTCGATGCGCCTGGAAACGCGGCTTCAGGCCTGCGGTTTTGCGGTATAGCCGGCTTGGGTCACGGCGTCGATCAGGGCCTGCGCGGAGGCGTTCCCGTCGACCACGGCATTGCCTTGCGCGAGGTCGACCTGGGCGTTTTGCACACCGGGGACGGCCTGTAATGCCTTGGAAACTGCGGCAACGCAGTGCTGACAGGTCATGCCAGTGACGCTGAGCGTAGTGGTTTGCATGCTGGGGTTCCTTTCTGGGAGGGGTTGAGGGGAAAAAACCGGGGCATTCTTGGCACCGCCGTGGCGAGGAGACCCAGCCGCCGCGCCGGGACTTTGCCACGGCCGCAGACGTTTCAGGCGCATGCTATTGCCCAGCACGAAGATGGATGACAGCCCCATGGCCACGCCGGCCAACATGGGATTGAGATGCACGCCCCATGGTGCGCCGAGCCCGGCGGCCACGGGGATGAGCAGAATGTTGTAGGCAAAAGCCCAGAACAGGTTGCCGCGAATGGTGGACATGGTGCGGCGCGCGGCGCGCAGTGCGGTGAGCACGCCGGGCAACTCGCCGCGCGTGAGCGTGACGTCGGCGGCCTCGATGGCGATGTCGGTCCCGCTGGCCAGGGCCATGCCCACGTCGGCCTGCGCCAGCGCTGGAGCGTCGTTGATGCCGTCGCCCGCGAATAGCACGCGCCGGCCCTGGGCCTGCAGGGCCTTCACGACCTCGGCTTTGCCCTGGGGCAGAACCTCGGCGTGCATGGTGGCGATGCCGAGCTGCCGCGCCACGGCCTGGGCGGTGCGCGCGGCGTCGCCGGTCACGAGTTCCACGCCCAGACCCAGACCCTGCAGCGCCGCGATCATGGCGGCGGCGTCCGGTTTGATGGGGTCGGAAATACCCAGCACACCGGCGACTTGCGCGTCACGCATGACATACACCGCGGTCTGGCCTTCGCCTTGCATGCGCTCGGCCTGCGCCGCGGCCTGCCCAGGGTCGATGCCCTGCTGCACGACATAGCGCAAGGCGCCGACATGCACGAGACTTCCATCCACCACCGCCTGCGCACCGTAACCGGTCACGGAGATGAATTGGCTTGCACCCGGAAGGTCCAGTCCGCGTTCGCGTGCCGCCTGCAGCACGGCGTGGGCCAGCGGGTGCTCCGAGCCCGCTTCCACCGCGGCGGCCCAGCGCAGCACATCATGTTCGGTGAAACCGGGCGCGGGCCAGATCGTGGTCAACGCGGGGCGGCCGCGCGTCACGGTGCCGGTCTTGTCGAGTAGCACGGTATCCACATGCGACAGCGCCTCCAGCGCCTCGCCCTTGCGGAACAGCACGCCGAGTTCGGCCGCGCGTCCGGTGCCGACCATGATGGCCGCCGGGGTGGCGAGGCCCATGGCGCAGGGACAGGCCACCACCAGCACGGCCACAGCGGCGAGCAGGGCGTGGCTGATGGCGGGCGGCGGACCGATCCATAGCCAGACCATGAAACTGAGCGCGGCAATCGCCAGCACCGCCGGGGTGAAGACGCGCACCACGCGGTCGGCCAAACCTTGGATGGGCAGCTTGCCGCTCTGCGCCTGCTCCACGAGGCGGATGATCTGCGCCAGCATGGTGCCCTGCCCCACCGAGGTGGCCTCGATCACCAGCAGGCCCTGCTGGTTCACCGTGCCCGCGCGCACCGTGTCACCGGTCCGCTTGGCCACCGGCACCGGCTCGCCGCTGAGCATGGCTTCGTCCACATAGGAGGCGCCCTCGGCCACGCTGCCGTCCACGGGCAGGCGCTCGCCGGGGCGCACCACGACCCGGTCCCCCAGGCGCACGTCCACGATGGGCACGGTGATCTCCGCACCGCCGCGCTGCACGCGCGCATCCTTGGCCTGCAGCTTCACCAAGGCGCGGATGGCGCCCGCCGTGCGGCCTTTGGCCAACTCTTCCAGATATTTGCCGAACAACACGGCGGCGACCACCACGGCCGCGGAATCGAAATACACATGCCGGGCCTCCGGCGGCAGCATGCCCGGCGCGAGCAGCACCACCATGCCGAACAGCCAGGCCGCACCCGCGCCGGTGGCCACGAGGGAATTCATGTCGGGCGACCCATGCCGGTACGCGGCCCAGCCCGGGCGGAAGAAGCGCCGGCCCGGACCGAACAGCACGACGCTGGTACACAACGCCTGGACCCAGTCCCAGAAGCGCGGCACGGCAGCGGGTGCCGCGGCGTCCAGCCAATGTCCAAAAACCGGCCACACCATGCCGCCCATCGACAGCGCCACCACCGGCAGCGCCAGGCCCACGGCCAGCAGCACGTCGCGACGCATGGCCTGCAATTGGCGGCGCTTGTACTCGGTCTGGTCGGCCTCCAACGCGGCGGCGTCGCCCTGCGGCAAGGTGGCGCCATAGCCCGCATCCACCACCGCCTGGATCAGCGCCTGCGGCTGCACGCTGGCCGGGATGTAGCGCACGCTGGCGCGCTCGGTGGCCAGGTTCACGCTAGCGTCGAGCACGCCGGGCACGGCCTTGAGCGCGCGTTCCACCCGTCCCACGCAAGACGCACAGGTCATGCCCTCCACACGCAGTATGGCCTCGGCCGTGCGTGCGCCGTAGCCCGTTTCGCGCACTTTGTCCACCAGTTGCGCGGGCTGCACCCGTGCCGGGTCGAAGCGCAACTGCGCGCGCTCGCTGGCCAGGTTCACCGTGGCCTGAACGCCCGGCATGGCGTTGAGCGCCCGCTCCACGCGGCTGCTGCAAGAGGCGCAGGTCATGCCGTCGATATCCAGCTGCAACTCGCAAGCCGGCGCGGCGTCCGTCTGCGTCCGGGTGCCGGGGCTCGCAGGGTTGGTGGTGTACGCGCTCATGTCATGCTCCTGGGTGGGCCGATCACGCCTGCGGGTCGCGCGTGAGTGCGGCCAGGATGGGGCAATCCGCCGTGACGCCATGCCCTGGACACGACGATGCCAGCGCCATCAGCCCTGCTTTGAGTTGCCGCAGATCGGCCATGCGCGCATCGATCTGCGCCATGCGCTGCTGCACGATGGCTTTCACGCGACCCATGTCGGCATCAGCGTCCGCGTGCAGGCTCAGCAGTTCGCGGATCTCGGACAAGGAAAACCCCAGCGCCTGCGCGCGCCGGATGAAGCGCAGACGCTGCCCCGCCTCATCTCCGTACTGTCGATAGTTGGCCGCACTGCGCTGGCTGGGCTGGATGAGCCCCAGCCGCTCGTAATGCCTGAGGGTTTCCGTCGCCAGCCCCATGCTGCGGGCCAGCTTGCCGATGGTGAGAGCCTTCATGCCTGTTCTCCCTAATTTCCCATCCTAGGCGATATATTACAGCCGATTGTAATGTTTAATTATTGTTTGAACGTGCATCGGATGGGTCGCCCCAAGGTGTCGCAACAGTGGCCTGCAGGGGCACATTGGGAACGGTTGTCCATCGATTCAGTTCGGTTCATCCCGGCGTGAGCGGAGACCGGTCTTGGAAAGCTGGTCGTCGTAGCGGGCGGCGCGCGTCAAGGCCCACTGGCCGCTCACCCAGATTGCGATCCCGGCCGCCGCCGCCCAGGGTTTGGCGAGGGAGAAGATGAAGACCCCGGCAACGATGTGATCTTGCCCGCGCTTTCCGGATCCCATAACTGAGACCTACAAGGGCTTCCCGGTTCGTCAAGCAAAAGTTGAACTGTGGCCCGCGCAGCGGGCCGTATTTTCATCTTGATTCAAAGCCAACCCATCGGTCTCAGATCAGGCTCAGGGGGAGGACCACCCTGCGCCACATCCTGCGCGTGCGGTTCTGAGCACCAAGATAATGCACCACTAAACTCAACTTTCAGCCAAAAAAATCCTCATAATTCAATGAGTTACGGGGAATTTTTCTTGCCAAAAATCGCCGCCAAGCG
Organism: Pseudomonadota bacterium; assembly: GCA_021783435.1. The sequence continues at coordinate 23,146 of JAJXUC010000036.1, forward strand.
CCATCGTTTGTCGCTGAGTCCCGTGTGTCGGCGCCAATCCAAATTTGAGCCACCACGCCGACTCAAGACTCAATATTGAGCCAGGGGTGGAATGGCCCTGGCTCCAGGCTCATACCTCGTTGGACAAGACTGAGCCTTGACAGCCTAGCTGTCTTCACTTTATAGTTAGCGTTTGCTGTTTGCAGAGGGTCCGCAACAAACGGTCAGTCTTACTGGTCCTGGCTAGAGACTCGCTGCATGCAAGCCTGGAGTGGTAGTTCAGTTGGTTAGAATACCGGCCTGTCACGCCGGGGGTCGCGGGTTCGAGTCCCGTCCACTCCGCCAAATTTCCACAGTAAAATCAGCGATTTATATAGCCCGGCATTGCCGGGTTTTCTTTTCCTGCCTGCATCCCGAAAACTGGCACCGATCGTAGGTTGACCCTGCCCGCCGCGATATCCATCATTCGGGGGCATGCGCATGGATTTGGCCAGATTCCATCCTGGCTGGCCGTCGGCAGCGACGCGGCACCCGTAGCTGCCGCAGCAACGGATCTGGTGAAAGCGCCTTGACGCATGAGACCGGATCAGCCCCGCGACAAAGGCCTTCCATGCGTGACTGGGGCACACGCTTTCACGCATGGCAAAGCCTGGCGCTCCATGTTCCACCTGCCTCAAGGCACCAGCTTGGGGCAATGCCGAACGGGGTCCGTTCAGGCGGTCCGATGCAAGCGCAGGAGGCCCACGCCGAAAGCGCAAAACACCGTGCCCGAGACCCGCTGCGGCCAGCCCGAACCGAACCACAGGCTTAGCCGCCTGCGGGTGATCACGGCGAAACCGGCGTAGGTGCTGAGCGTCAGCAGCGAGATGCCCATGAAGGTCGCCGTCAGGGCAAGGTACTGCGGCACCATCGGTCGCGCGGCATCCAGGAACTGGGGAAACAAGGCGGTGATGAATGCAATCGCCTTCGGGTTGGTCAACGCGACGCCAAGGCCTTTGAGATACAGCTCGCGCGGGTACTGCGCGCTTCGCATCGGCGGTTCCGGCCCACCCACCGTCTGGCGCGCGGCATCGCCCGCTCGACGCCATTGCTGAACACCCAACCATATGAGGTAGGCGGCCCCGACGAGCTTGGCCATGGTGAACGCCCATTCGGAAGCCTGCAGCAAGGCGTTGACGCCGACCGCACTCAGCATCGCCAGGCAGAGAAGACCGGAAATATTGCCCAGCGACGACCACAGCGCACGACGCCAGCCAAAGTGCATGGCGTTGTGAATCGCGAGCATCACGGCAGGCCCCGGAGTAAAGGCCGCGACAAGCGCGACGCCGACGAACAGCGTATAGACGGGCCAGGACGGCATGGCTACCCCGAGACTCCGCGAGCCTTGCCTTAGCGCTGCGCCACCACCATGGCCTCGTTGCCGCCAGCGAACAGGTGGATCTGCGCGCGCATGCCGACCTTGGTGAAAGCGTCGGCGATGTCCTGCGGACGCAGCAAATGGTTACCCTGGACGTGCTCGCTCAGGTTCTGGAAGGTCAGGCCTCTGCGGGCCGGATCGCGCAGCGCATGGCGGTCATCAGGCCATGCCGGCTCCCAGATGGCCGCGTAGCCGCCAGGCTTCAGGTGGTCACGCAGCCAGACGAAGATTCCGGCGGCATCTTTCTCCCAGACGTGGTGCAGGGCGCGGTTCATGGCAATCAGATCGGCGGGCTCGTCCAGTCTGAAATCGTGGATGTCGCCGGTCTCGAACGCCAAGCGGCCCTCCAGCCCTTCGGCGGCGGCTCGCGCAGCGGCCTGCGCAATGTTCTCGGCAAAACCGTCGAGCCCCAGACCCCGCAGCTGCGGGCAACGCCGGGCCAGGGCGCGCAGGTACCAACCGTTGCCGCAGCCCAGATCCACAGCCAGCCCACCGCGCGCGTCAACCTCGGCAAAGGCAGGAATCGCGGGGCAGATGGTGTGCTCGAACAGCGGGCCGAAGCTGGCCTCGAGCATGGGGCCGAACCAGGGCAAGACCGTGGCACGCTCTGCGAGGACCGATTCGCCCGGCCGTTCACCCGTACGCATCAGTCCGGCTGCGCGCTCGGCCATATGCGCCGACAACACCGACTGCACGGCCATGGGCATCAGCGTATCGGGGGCGTCGGGACGCATCGCCTCGCCCATGCGGGTCAGCGTCAAGGTTTCCCCATCCGCATCGAGGTAGCCGAAGGCAAACGCCGCGTCACACCACCGCAGCACATAGCCCTCATCCATGGATGAGGCCTGCGCCAGCGCCTGCGGCGTCGACCGGCCCAGGCGATGCAAGGCGCTGAACAGGCCGTTCACCACGCCGATATAGGCAATGTCGAGACTGAGGGCTGCCTGAGATTGCTGGCGGAATTGGGTTTTGAGATCTTCGGCTGTCATGGTTGATGGGGAATACAGGGTTCAGAACGGATTGTTCCAGCCTTGTTCCGTGCCTGTTGTGTCGGGATGTGCCATTCTGGCCGTTTTTGCGTTGGCATGCATGGGCAAACCGTGGATGGCGAAAGCCGGCCAAAGCCGGTTTTTGACCATCACTGCCGGGGAAGGAATGGGGTTGCGATGTCACGTATCCTGTCAGCGTTTCCTCGCCACAACAACAAACCGCACCTCCATGGCCCGCCTCGCCCCCGAGCCGGCTCCCGCTTCGTTCAGGGAGTTGGCACGCCAGATCGCTGACATGCATCTCCCCGCCTTCGGGGTGACTTTGCAGGCGGTGGTCCAGGCCACGGAAAGCGATGCCCTGTCTGGTCATCAAATCGCCGAGGTCATCCTGCACGACCCGGCGCTGACCTCCCACGTTCTGCGTGCCGCCAATGCCGCCTACCTGGGCTATGGCGGTCACAGCAAGATCGTCACGGTCAGCCGCGCCGTCGTGGTGCTTGGCATCCAGGCCATACGCACCGTATGCATCTCGGCGCTGACCATCGAGGCGATGGGGGCAAGCGGCCGCTTCGGTCCACGGGTCCAAGACGCCCTGGGGCGCGCCCTGCACGCCGCCGTCCAGGCGCGCGACATGGGCCTGCGCAGGCGGCTGAGCAAAGATGCGGCCGAACGTCTGTTCGTCGAGGCGGTGCTGGGCAGCGTGGGCGAAATGGCCTTCTGGTGCTTCGCCGGCGATTATGCGCAGCGGCTAGACATGGCCCTGCGGGCCGGCATGCCACAGCCCCAAGCCGAGCAGGACACGCTGGGCACCACCCTGCGCCAGTTCGGACGCGATCTGCTGCAAGCCTGGAACCTCGGCGCGATCCTTCAAAACAGCAAGGAAGTCGAACTCGCCACGGCCCTGAGCCTGGCTTCCCAGCAAGGCTGGGACACGGTTGAGGTGACGCGCACCGCGCAAGCCATTGGCACCCTGCTCAAGCAATCTGATGACGAAACCCTGGCAAGCCTCAAACGCAACGCCGACGAGGCCGTGAGCCTGGCGGTGGCCCTGGGCGCACCCAAGACATTGCCCTATATCGCATCGCCGTCCGAGACCCCGGCCGTGTCCGCCGCGACGACTCCGGATGAAGCCTCGCTGGGCGCAGTTGCCGCTCGCTACCCCGATCCAAACCTGCAGTTGCAGCTACGCACGCTCGCCGAAATGGGCAAAGTCGCGCTCACACGCAAGGATCTGCCCATGCTGCTGGAAACCTGTCTGGAAGGCATGCACCGTGCCGTGGCCCTGGATCGTTGCGTGTTGTGTCTCGTGACGCCAGCCAGGACCCAACTCGTCGCACGCATGGCCGTGGGTCACGGTGCGGCGGATTTGCGTCCGCGCTTCATGTGGGACTGCGACACCGAACTCGACACTCTGCTCAAGCCGCAGGGGGCGCACTGGTTTACCGAGGCGTCTCCAGCTCCGGCATTCATCCGGCAAGCAAGCAGCGCCCCACAATGCTTCCTGGCGGCGTTCACCGTGGACCTTAAAGTCATCGGCCTGTTCTATGCCGACCGCAAACCATCGGGCCGCGAACTCGACGCCGAAGCCTTCGAGGGCTTCAGGAATTTCGTGGCGCAAGCCGAGATGGTCGTCCGCGCGCTGCCCCGCTGAGCATCCGTCTAGACCCGGTGCCGGATACACGAGCCCGGCTCACGGCAACGAAACACCTCGAACCTCCAACACACGTCCCTGACTCGCCTGCGCGCGGGATGGCGATGCGCGGGTTTAGCGTCTTGCTGCAGCCTTTCGGATGCAGACGCTCCTGCTGGGCATAATTGAGGGCTTGCTCACAACGCCATCTCGGCACCCCCTCGGCTGTGGCCACCGACCAGCAACTCTCGGATTTTTTGCGCAGCGTCGACAAACGCGCATTCAAACGCGCGCAATACGCCACGCAAAACGCCGATGCGGCGCTCGATGTGGTGCAGGACTCGATGATCCGCCTGGCCGAG
>JAJXUC010000037.1 GCA_021783435.1 Pseudomonadota bacterium
GCCAGATCATCGATGCCAAAAGCCCTTACACGGCGGGTCACAGTGCCCGGGTCGGGCTGTACACCGACCTCATCGCCGAGCAGCTCGGCCTGGCGCCCGAACGCCGGCGCTGGTTGCGGCGCGGCGCGCTGTTGCACGACATGGGCAAGCTCGGCGTGAGCAACGCCGTGCTCGACAAGCCCGGCCAGCTCGACGCCGCCGAGTGGGCTGCAGTGCGCATGCATGCCGCCTATACCGAGCAGATCCTCAGCGGCATCGCCCCGTTCGCCGAGCTGGCGCGCATCGCCGGGGCGCATCACGAGAAACTGGACGGCACAGGGTATCCACGCGGTTTGTCGGCGTCCGACATTGCGTTGGAGACCCGCATCATCACCACCGCCGACATTTTCGACGCCATCTCTGCAGATCGGCCGTATCGCGCCGCCGTCCCGGTGGACAAGACCCTGGCGATGATGGACAAGATCGTGGGAACCGCGCTGGATGGCCGTTGCATGGAGGCGCTGCGAGTCGCCGCGCAGAACATCGAGGCCGAGCTTGCCGCCAAGATTGTTCCGGACACCGCAACCGTCGAGCCGGTTTGAGCCGGGCCTTGACGATGCAAGACATGCATCAGTCATCGCGCCACGGGAGCGGTCGGATCTGCGGTACCCCTTGGCGAGGAGGCTAGACTGCCCGGTTTTTGCCGAGCGGTTTCCATGTCCACACATTTGTCCTTCGACGATGCAGCGGCGCAGCAGGCCCAGATCCTGAACCTGCTCAGTACCGAACTGCAGTTGCGCCCATCGCAGATCCAGGCCGCGGTCGAACTTCTCGACTCAGGCGCCACGGTGCCTTTCATCGCCCGTTACCGCAAGGAAGCCACGGGTGGCATGAGTGACGAGCATTTGCGCACGCTGGAGGTTCGCCTGGGTTATCTGCGCGAACTCGAGCAGCGGCGCGCGGCCATCCTCAAGTCCATCGCCGCCCAGAACAAATTGACGCCAGAGTTGCAGGCCGCCATCCAGGCGGCGACGCAGAAGCAGGAACTCGAGGATCTGTATCTGCCCTACAAGCCGCGTGTGACCACACGGGCGCAAAAGGCGCGCGCGGCGGGCCTGGAACCGCTCGCCGACATCCTGTTCACCGATCCCGCGCGCGACCCGCTGGCCGAGGCCGCCGGCTTCGTTCTGCCGGCCAAGGGCGAGGACGGTTCCGACTTCACCACGTCCCAGGCCTGCCTGGACGGGGCGCGCGACATTTTGGTGGAACGCTGGGCCGAGGACTCCACCCTGGTGGGGCCGCTGCGCGAATGGCTGTGGAGCTGCGGCGTGCTGCGCGCCCAGGTGCGCGAGGGCAAGGAGGGGGAGGGGGCCAATTTCCGCGATTATTTCGATTACGCCGAGCCCATCGCGCGCGTGCCGTCGCACCGGGCGTTGGCCGTGTTCCGCGGCCGCGCGCAGGACATTCTCGACGCCAGCCTGCAACTGCCGGACGCCGCCGCAGCGGGGGCTGCGGTGCTGAACGCGGCGCAGCAGCGCATCGCTGCGCATATCGGCTGGGCGCACCGCCAGCGTGCTGCCGACGATTGGTTGCAGCGCTGCGTGCAATGGGCATGGCGGGTGAAGCTCTCGCTGTCGCTCGAGCGGGAGCTGTTCAGCCGCCTGCGCGAACAGGCCGAGGCCCAGGCCATCGCCGTGTTCGGCGCCAATCTTGGCGATTTGCTGCTGGCCGCGCCGGCCGGACCCAAGACCGTGATGGGCCTTGATCCTGGCATCCGCACGGGCGTGAAAGTCGCCGTGACCGACCCGACCGGCAAGGTGCTGGACACCGTCACGATTTATCCCCACGAGCCGCGGCGTGACTGGGAGGGCAGCCTGCGCACCCTGGCCGGCCTGTGCCGTAAACATGGGGTGAACATCGTGTCCATCGGCAACGGCACCGCAAGCCGCGAGACCGCCAAGCTGGCGACCGAATTGGCGCAGCGCAACCCAGAGCTTGGCTTGGTGCAGGTGGTGGTGAGTGAGGCCGGGGCTTCGGTGTACTCGGCCAGTGAACTGGCCAGTCAGGAGTTGCCGGAGCTGGACGTGAGCCTGCGCGGCGCCGTATCCATCGCCCGCCGGGTGCAGGACCCGCTGGCCGAACTGGTGAAAATCGACCCCAAGAGCATCGGCGTCGGCCAATACCAGCACGATGTCGACCAGGGGCAGCTCGCGCGCAGGCTCGACGCGGTGGTGGAAGATTGCGTCAACCGTGTCGGCGTGGACGTGAACACCGCCTCGGCGCCGCTGCTGGCGCGGGTGGCCGGCCTGAACGCACGCATCGCCACCCACATCGTGAACCAGCGCGACGCCGCGGGACCCTACCGCAATCGCAAGAGCTTGCTCGACGTTCCCGGCCTGGGCGCCAAGACCTTCGAGCAGGCGGCCGGATTCCTGCGCATCATGGACGGCGACAACCCGCTCGACCGCTCGGCCGTGCACCCGGAGAGTTATCCCTTGGTCGAGCGCATTCTCCAGGCGGCAGGCCAACCTATCCAGCTCTTGATGGGGAACGCGCAGGCGATCCAGGCCATCAAGCCCGACGCTTTCGTCGACGATCGCTTCGGTCTTTACACCGTGCGCGACGTGCTCGCCGAGCTGGAGAAGCCGGGCCGAGATCCGCGCCCCGAGTTCCGCGTGGCGCATCTGAACGACGCGGTGCAGAGCATCAACGATCTTCAGCCCGGCATGCGTCTGGAGGGCACCGTCACCAATGTCGCCGCGTTCGGCGCTTTCGTCGACCTGGGTGTGCATTGCGATGGCCTGGTGCACGTTTCCCAACTGGCCGATCGCTTCGTGAAGGACGCCGCCGACGTGGTGAAGGTGGGCGACATCGTCAAGGTCACCGTGCTCGAGGTGGACGTGCAGCGTCAGCGCGTGAGCCTGAGCATGCGCACGCAGCAGCCTGGGCAGGCGGCGGCAGGCAAGTCTTCTGCGATTTCTGCGGCGCAGCGGCCGGGTCAGGACGGCCGTGGCGGGCGTGCCTCCACGGCCGTGCGTCCCGAAGTCACGCAGTCCGCGATGGCCGCCGCGTTCTCGCGTCTGGGCAAGGCACGCGACTGAATGCAAGGGGCGCCGTGTGCGCCGCTGCACAGATAGAAATGTTTTGATACAACACAAGGCGCCTGCCGAGGCTCTTGCCTAGCATGTCGGCATGAATCAGGCCGTGTTGACATCGGCCCGCGCGCGGCAGACCGAAATCGACCAAGCCGCCGCGGCCAGGACTTGCCACCATTGCGGCGCACCGCTGCCGCAGTCGCCCGTGAGCGCCAGCATCGAAGGCGAGGTGCTGGATTTCTGCTGTGCAGGCTGTTCAGCGGCAGCGCAGGTGATCGCCGAAGGCGGACTGTGCGCGTATTACGACAAGCGCGACGCAACCGGCCTCCCGGCCCTGCAGGACGCCGAGATCGCGCGCCTGCGTGAACAATGGCAGGCCCTTGACGATCGCGACTTCCTCGCCGCGTTCGCCACGGGCCTGGGCGGCGGCATCTGGCGCACCCTGTTGGCGGTGGAGGGCATCCATTGCGGTGCGTGCGTGTGGCTGATCGAACGCCATTTGCTGTCCATTCCCGGCGTGCGCGTGGCGGCGGTGAACTACGCCACGCGTCGTGTTCTTCTGGAATGGGACGACAACCGCGTGCATCTGGGCGTCCTGCTCGAGGCCTTGGCGCGCATCGGCTACAAGCCCGCGCCCAATGTGCGGCACGCCAACGAGGCGCAGCAGCGGCGTGCCTCGCGCCTTGCCATCCTGCGCACCCTGGTGGCCTGGCTGGCGATGATGCAGGTGATGATGCTGGCGTGGCCGAGCTATGTCGATCCTCAGGGCCTGAGCGCCGCGGAGCGCGCCATTTTCCACTGGGCCAGTCTGAGCATCACCTTGCCGACCCTGCTGTTCTCGGGCTGGACCTTCATCGCCGGCAGCGCGCGCGACTGGCGCATGCGGCGCCTGGGCATGGACGTGCCGGTGGTGCTGGGGCTTTGGGGCGCGTTCCTCGCCAGTCTTGTCAGTGTGGCGCGTGGCGCGGGGCCGGTGTATTTCGACTCTGTCACCATGTTCCTCGCGCTCTTGTTGACGGCGCGGCTGGTCGAGACGGGTTTGCGCCATCGCAGCACCAACGCGGCCGATAGCTTGCTTGAACAGTTGCCCGCTGCGGTACGCCGTCGCATGGCGTCCGGCGGCTGGGAAACCGTGGCCATCACGCGCGTGCGCGCCGGTGATGTGGTGCAGGTGCCCAGCGCCAGCCTGGTTCCGGTGGATGGAACCGTGCTCGAAGGCGAGAGCCGTGCTGGCGAAGCTTTGCTGACGGGGGAGAGTACGCCGGTGCGCAAGACGGTGGGCAGCCGGGTGCTGGCCGGCAGCATGAACGTCGACTCGCCCTTGCTGGTCCGGGCCGAGGCGGCGGGGCAGGGCACGCGCATCGCGCAGATGGTGGCGCTGATGAACGGCGCGCTGGTGCACAAACCCCAGGCCGCGCGCTTGGCCGATGTTGCCGCGCGTTGGTTCACCGTTGCGCTGCTGGGTGTGGCCAGCGCCACGGCCCTCCTTTGGTGGTGGTTGGATGCAGCACGCATCGTGCCGGCGGTGATCGCGGTTCTGGTGGTGAGTTGTCCATGTGCCTTGTCACTGGCCGTCCCAGCGGCGCTGGCCGCGGCCACCGCGCGCCTGTCGCGTGCCGGGGTGCTGGTGGCGCGAGGTCACGCCCTGGACGTCGTGGCAGCCGCGGACGCCTGGTTGTTCGACAAGACGGGCACCATCACCATCGGCCAACCTGAACAGGTGCAGGTCGTGTGGCTGCAGCAGGGGTTGACCGCGGCGCAGGCGATTGCGATGGCCGCGGCGCTGGAGCAGGGGGTGCAGCATCCGCTCGCGCAGGCGCTGACTGCCCAGGCCAGGGAACTCGGGCTGGTGCTTCCCGAGGCGAACAAACTGCAGGTCTTGCAGGGCGAGGGCGTGCAAGGCGAAGTTCATGGCCAGGGTCTGCGTTTCGGCAAGCCCTTGTTGGCCCAGTGGCAGAGTGCCGCAATGGACCTGCCCAGTTTTCCAGCCGATGCAACCTTGCTGGAATTGAGCCGCGACGGTACATGCCTAGCTCTGATTGCGGTGGCTGAGCGTTTGCGGCCTGGGGCGAGCGAGGCCGTCGATTGGCTCAAGGCCGATGGCGCCCACCTGGAATTGCTCAGCGGAGATCATCTCGACAGTGCGCAAGCATGGGCTCAACGGGTCGGCATCCCTGTGGCGCATGGAGGCATGCTGCCCGAGGCCAAGCTGGCCCGGGTGCAAGCCCTGCAGAGGGAAGGGGTGCATGTGGCAATGGTCGGTGATGGGGTGAACGACGCGCCCACGCTGGCGGCGGCCGACGTGTCGGTGAGCTTTGCCAGCGCCGCGCCCATTGCGCGTGCCGGGGCCGACGTCGTGCTGGCATTCGACGATATGCGGGCGCTGCCCCTGTTGGTGCGCGTGAGCCGGCAGGCGCGGCGCGTCATGCGGCAGAACCTGGCTTGGGCCGTGATCTACAACTTGGTGTTCGTGCCGCTGGCCGTGGCCGGAAGCATCACGCCACTGTGGGCGGCGGTGGGCATGAGCATCTCGTCCCTGCTGGTCGTGCTCAATTCGGCGCGCCTGGCATGGTTCGACAAGGCGGGGGTTTGAGATGGAGGGTGCGCTGATCGTGCTGATTCCGGTGAGCGTGCTCATCGTGGCCGGGGTTGTGGGCATCCTCTGGTGGGCCGCCCGTCACGGGCAATTCGACGACATGGAAGGGCCCGCGCATGCCATCCTGATGGACGACGACAAGGCTGTCGCGCCAAGCGCAGAGCGCGTCGCGGCGGACCAACCCGCGTCGCCGAACGATACTGATCCAGCGCAAAAATCGCGCTGAGCAGACGACACATCTCATCATGCATAGGTACCAATTGACACAAGTCAACCAGTTGCGACCAAACGTGACTTACGTTGCGTCCCATGACGAAACCCGCGCTCATAGGGAGATGACATGCGTGCGCAAACCTTGAATTTGGAAAACTACAACTACGCGGTTGTGCGAAAGTTCACCTTGCTGACCCTGCTCTGGGGGGCGGTGGGCATGCTGGTCGGCGTATTCATCGCAGCCCAGTTGATCTGGCCCGACATGACCTACGGCATCGCGTGGTTCAGTTGGGGCCGGCTGCGCCCCGTCCACACCAACGCGGTGATCTTCGGCTTCGGCGGCACGGCGCTGTTCGCCACCTCGTACTACATCGTGCAGCGCACCTGCGAGGTACCGCTGTTCGCGCCCAGGCTGGCGAATTTCACCTTCTGGGGCTGGACCGCGGTCATCGTGCTTTGCGCCCTCACCTATCCCGCCGGCATCACCAGCGGCAAGGAATACGCCGAGCAGGAATGGCCGATCAGTCTGCTGATCGTCGTGGTGTGGGTGGCCTATGCCATCGTCTTCTTCGGCACGGTGTTCAAGCGCAAGACGCCGCACATCTATGTGGCCAACTGGTTCTTCGGCGCCTACATCATCACCATCGCGCTGCTCTACATCGTCAACAACATCAAGCTGCCCATCAGCCTGCTGTCGTGGAAGAGCTATTCGGCCTACGCCGGCGCGCAGGACGCCATGATCCAGTGGTGGTACGGCCACAACGCGGTGGGCTTCTTCCTCACCACGTCCTTCCTCGGCATGATGTATTACTTCATCCCGAAGCAGGCCGAGCGTCCCATCTATTCCTATCGCTTGTCCATCGTCCATTTCTGGGCGCTGATCTTCACGTATATGTGGGCGGGCCCGCACCACCTGCTTTATACCGCGCTGCCGGACTGGGCGCAGTCGCTCGGCATGGTGTTCTCGCTCATCCTGCTCGCGCCGAGCTGGGGCGGCATGATCAACGGCATCATGACCCTGTCGGGCGCCTGGCACAAGCTGCGCGACGACCCCATTCTCAAGTTCCTGATCACCGCGCTGTCGTTCTACGGCATGTCCACCTTCGAGGGGCCGATGCTGTCGATCAAGACCGTCAGCGCGCTGGGCCACTACACCGACTGGATCATCGGCCACGTCCATTCGGGCGCCATGGGCTGGGTGGGCATGATCACCATGGGCAGCCTGTACTACCTGATCCCGCGCCTGTGGGGCCAGACCCAGATGTGGAGCAAGCGCCTCATCGAGTGGCATTTCTGGACCGCCACCATCGGCGTCGTGCTCTACATCGCCGCGCTCTGGGTGGCGGGGGTCACCGAAGGCCTGATGTGGCGCGCCATGCAGGCGGACGGCACGCTGACCTACAGCTTCATCGAGAGCGTCAAGGCCGTGATCCCGCTGTACACCATCCGCCTGCTGGGAGGAACCATCTACCTCTTCGGCATGTGCCTGATGCTCTACAACGCCTACCGCACCATCCGCCAGGGCAAGGCTGTGGACGCGCCATTGCCCGCCATGGCCGGCGCCTACGCCTGACGCAAAACCATCCCATACTGGAGAGACGCCACCATGGCCGCTTTCAAATTCAATCACGAGGTCATCGAGAAAAACGCCGGGCTGATGATCGTGCTGGTCGCCATCGTCGTCAGCATCGCCGGATTCGTGCAGCTGGTGCCGCTGTTTTTCGACAAGACCACCACCCAGCCGATTCCGGGCGTCAAGCCCTACACGGCGCTGCAGCTCGAGGGCCGCGATGTGTACATCGCCGAAGGGTGCTATCTGTGCCACTCGCAGATGATCCGTCCGCTGCGTGCCGAGGTGGAGCGCTACGGCCACTACTCGGTGGCCGGCGAATCGGTGTACGACCATCCGTTCCAGTGGGGCAGCAAGCGCACGGGCCCGGATCTGGCGCGTGTCGGCGGGCGCTATTCCGATGAATGGCAGCGCATCCACATCCGCCAGCCGCGCGACCTGGTGCCGGAAAGCATCATGCCGGCCTATCCGTGGCTGCAGCACGAGCCGGCCGAGGCCGGCCTGATCCAGGCCAAGATGCGCGCCATGCGCACCTTGGGCGTGCCCTACACCGAGGCCGAGATCGCCGCCGCGCCCAGGGAACTCGAGGGCAAGACCAAGGAGGACGCGCTGATCGCCTATCTGCAGGGCCTGGGCCTGGCGCTGTCCAACATTCACCAGTGAGTCTGCCATGACAGTTTTGATCGGCTCCATCGCCACGGTGCTGGCCTTCCTGGTCTTTCTCGGCATCGTCTGGTGGGCCTACGCCCCGCGCTTCAAGAAACGACATGAGGAGGACGGGATGATTCCCTTCCTCGACTCGAAGACGTCGCCCGAGACCCAGTCCGGCGACGCGCACAAACCGAGGACTTGAACCATGAACCAGTTTTATTCGCCCGGCTGGGCCTACTGGATTGGTGGCGCGACCATCGTCTCCATCATCGCGCTGTTCCTTTTCCTGCGCGGCACGGCGAGGCAGACCGTGTTTCGCGACAAGAACGGGCAGGTCATCGCCACCACGGGTCACGTCTGGGACGGCGATTTGCAGGAATTCAACAATCCGCTGCCGCGCTGGTGGATGGGGTTGTTCATCCTGACGCTGATCTTCTCCATCGTCTATCTCATCCTCTACCCCGGTCTGGGATTCTGGAACGGAATCCTGGGTTTCTCCAGCGACAACATGTACAAGGCCGAGTCGCGGGCCTACGAACAGCGCATCGGTCCGCTGTACGCCAAGTACATGCAGACGCCCATCCCCGCGCTGGCGCAAGACCCGCAGGCCATGGCCACCGGCCAGCGTATGTTCCTGACCTACTGCTCGCAGTGCCACGGCTCGGACGCTGGCGGCTCCAAGGGCTTTCCCAATCTCACGGTCTCGGGCGAGAAAAGCTGGTTGTACGGCAACCAGCCCGACACCGTTGTGCAGACCCTGACCGAGGGCCGCCAGGGCATGATGCCGCCGATGGGGGCCGCCGTCGGCGGCAAGCAGGGTGTCACCGAGGTCGCCAACTACGTGCGCAGTCTTTCCGGGCTCTCGCATGACACAGCCCTGGCCGCCAAGGGCAAACCGCTGTTCGCTACCGCTTGTGCCGGCTGCCACGGCGCGACCGGGGAGGGCAATCAGGCGTTGGGCGCGCCGAACCTGGGCGATCGGTACTGGCTATTCGGATCCAGCTTGCAGACCATCGAGCACACCATCGAGATGGGGCGCAGTGCGCACATGCCGGCGCAGAAGAACATTCTCGGGCCCGAGAAGATTCACGTCCTGGCCGCGTACGTGTTCGGATTGAGCCACGGCCAAAAAGCGGCCGGAACCCCTTGACGAGGTCACACGGCTCCTGAGCGCAGGCTTCATGAACACAACAACATCTCCAGGACAGGCGAACGCCGAACTGCAAGCGACCGAAGAGTTGCTCTACGAGGCGCGCAAGAAAATCTACATGCGCGCGGTGACCGGCGTTTTCGCCAACTGGCGCTGGGCCATGGTGTGGTTTACCCAGATCATCTTCTACGGCCTGCCATGGTTGCAATGGGAGGGGCGCCAGGCTGTGCTGCTCGATCTGGTACAGCGCAAGTTCTATTTCTTCGGTCTCGTATTGTGGCCGCAAGACGTGATCTTTCTCGCGCTGCTGCTCATCATCTCGGCCTACGGACTGTTCCTGTTCACAGCCATTGCCGGGCGGCTGTTTTGTGGTTACGCCTGCCCGCAAACCGTGTACACCCAGATCTTCATGTGGATCGAACGCAAGGTCGAGGGCGATCGTCTGGCGCGCATCCGGCTCGACTCGCAGCCCATGACGGCGCGCAAGTTCGCACGCAAGTCGCTCAAGCATGGGGCGTGGGCCGCTGTGGCGTTGTGGACGGGTTTCACCTTTGTCGGCTATTTCACATCCATCCATTCCCTCGCCGGCGAGGTGGTGGCGTTCGCCCTGGGACCCTGGGAGACGTTCTGGATCCTGTTCTACGGCTTCGCCACCTACGGCAACGCCGGCTTCATGCGCGAGCAGGTGTGCAAGTACATGTGCCCTTACGCCCGGTTCCAGTCGGTCATGTTCGACCGCGACACGCTCATCGTCAGCTACGACCCCGAGCGCGGCGAGCCCCGCGGCAAGCGCAGGAAGGACACTCCGGCGCGCGCGCAAGGCAAGGGCGATTGCGTGGACTGTTCCATCTGCGTGCAGGTCTGCCCGACCGGCATCGACATCCGCGAAGGCCTGCAATACATGTGCATCGGCTGCGGCGCCTGCATCGACGCCTGCGACCAGGTGATGGACAAGATGAACACGCCGCGCGGGCTGATCCGCTATTCCAGCGAAAACGCGCTGCTGAAGCGTTGGAGCCGGGCGCAGCAATGGGCGCACCTTCTGCGTCCGCGCATCCTGATCTACGGCGCCATCCTGTTGTTGATGGTGGGTGTGTTCATCGGCGGCCTGGTCGCGCGCGAGCCGGTCAAGCTCAACGTGATGCGCGACCGGCGCGTGCTCGCGCGCGAGATTCCCGGTGGCATGCTCGAGAACCTGTACCAGGTGCAACTGATGAACGCCTCCGAGAAGCCGCGCCGCATGACCTTCGAAGTCAAGGGTTTGCCGGGGCTCGCCGTGATCAGTCCGCGTGGAGCGGTGGGTCTGGCGCCTTCCACCAATGTGCTGCGCCCGCTGGAACTGGCGATGCCGACCGAGGATGCCCGCAAGGGCATCTACAAGATCGAAATCACCGCGCGCTCCGATGAGGGCAAGCCGGTTGTCGTGCGCAGCGGCTCGACGTTCATTGTGCCCTGATTCCCTGCAACGCTTCGAGGAGACCCAGCATGAGAACCCTGCAAGCGGCAGCGCCGCGTCCCTGGTGGAAAGAGCCGTGGCCCTGGATCCTGATGGGGCTTCCGGGCACCGTGGTCGTGGCCAGCCTGGTGACCATCGCGATCGCCGCGATCCATGCCGACAGCCTGGTGACCGAGCACTATTACAAGAAGGGCCTTGCCGTGGGGCATGACATCGACAAGGAACTCCACGCCAAGGCCATGCATCTGCAAGGACGTCTCGACCAGCGCGGGCAGGACTTTGTGCTGGAGGTCGAGCCCGACGTCGCCGACATGGGGCTGTCGCTGCGGCTGCGCCACCCCTACGCGCCGGAGCATGATCTGCGGGTCGAGTTGCGCCGCACGGGACCGGGGCGGTACGTTGGGCATGCGCCGACCGAGGCCGTGCGTTATGCAGTCACCGCCGAATCGTCGCAATGGCGCCTGTCGGGGGTCTGGAAGCCGGGAGCGGCCGCTCCCCTGCGGCCTGGCGTGTGAGGAGCGGGCATGCGTACCTGCAACCCGAACGACCTACGCGCCATGTGGCCATCGTTCCTGGTGGCTTTCCCGGCAACGGCCCTGCTGTTCAGCGCCATCGACCCCGGGGAGGTCGTGCTGTTCGGCCGTCCAGCCGGCATGTCGCACCTGGGGATGTACACCCTGGCCTTTTTGCTGCTGTGGCTGCTGTGCTACGCCGCAAGCGTGCTCAATCTATGGCTGTTCGGCTGCCGCCGCGATGCCCAGTGGGATGACTGACCGTGGCGACCTGCACGGCCAGGCTGGTTCGTTCAGCGTTCCTGCGGCACCAGCAGTTCGGCCAGGCCGTCGCGGTTGGTGATGCGGACCTGGCGCTGCGCGACGTGCACGAGTGCGGCCTGGTGGAAGCGCGACATCAGCCGGCTGACAGTCTCCAGCTTCAGGCCCAGGTAGCTGCCGATTTCCTCGCGGCTCATGCGCAGCACGAACTCGTCGGGCGACAGGCCGCGCGCCTTGTAGCGCTCGGACAGGTCGAGCAGGAAGCGGGCAAGGCGCTCGTCGGCCTGCATGCTGCCGAGGACAAACTGATCCTGCTGCGCGCGCGCCAGACGGTTGCCGATCAGGCAGTGGATCTGGTGCTGCAGCGTCGGCATGTCGCGCGCGGTACTTTCCAGCACGCGCACGTCGATTTCGCAGGCCTCGCTGTCCTCCAGCGCGAGCACGTCGGTCATGTAGAGGCGCGCAGAAAAACCTTCCAGCCCCATCATCTCACCGGGCACGTGAAAGCCTACGATCTGCTGCCGGCCGTCGGGGCTTCCCACCACCGATTTGAACGATCCGGCATGCACCGAGAAGACCTTGTCCATGGCCTGCCCGGCCTCGAACAGGCGCTCCCCCTTGCCGAGGCGGATGGTGGTCTGCATGATGTCGCGCATGCGGGAGAGTTCGTCCTGCGGCAACGCGATCGGCAGACAGAACCGGCTCTGAAAGCAAACGTCGCAGGGATGGGGCTTGTCCATGCGGTGGATCGAGGCTGCGGGAATGGCTTTCATGGTGGGGTTGGTCTTGAGGCTTATCACCGAACTATCGCACATCGCTCGTGAATACCGCAATTCTTTTGACGATGTTGCTCATGGGACTGACCGGTGGCCTGCATTGCGCCGGCATGTGCGGCGGCCTGGTCGTGGCCAGCGAACGGGCCATGCAAGCCCAGGCGCTGCTGCCGGCGCGCAAGCTTTTCTGGGGCGCTGTACAGATGCAAGGCGCCCGCGTGATGTCCTATGCGGCGCTCGGTGGCATCGCAGGCTGGGTGGGTTCAGGACTGTGGGCCCTGCAGGCGCGTCCGACCCAACTCGCGTTGTATGCCGTCGGTAACGCCGTGCTGGCCGCCAGCGGCTTGTGGCTTTTGCAGACCGCATTGGGCGTTCGCTGGCCTCGACTCACGGGCTCGGGGTCCGCGCGCATCGGGTGGACACAGGGCCTGCGGCAGAACATCACGCGCCAAGGCATCCGGCTTCTTGATCGCATATTGCCCCTATCCAGCGCACAGCGGCGCTTCGGCGCGGGTTTGATGTGGGGCTTGCTGCCTTGCGGCCTGGTGTATTCCGCGCTCTCGTTGGCCCTGCTGACCGGCAGCGCCGTCCACGGCGCTACGGCCATGCTGGCCTTTGGTGTTGGCACCCTGCCGCATATGCTGCTGGCCGGCCATGTGCTGCGCCGGGTGAGCCAGCGAGCCACGGCCAGGACGACCCGCGTTGCTGCAGCCGGAGTGATGCTGTCTTTCGCCGCTTGGGGGTTCTGGAGACTGTTGCACGCGGGGGAAAGCCTCGGTGCGCATGGGTTCTGCGTGATCTGAACCGTCTTGCGGCAGCCCTTGCCTCAATCGATATCGAAGATCTGCAGACTGTAGCGGCCGGCTTGCTGCTCGGCGAAGAAGCGCGCGAGTGTTTCGCGTACCGTGCGGAATGCCAATTGGTCCCAAGGCACTTCCGCTGCGCCGAACAGTCGGGCTTCGAGCGTCTCGGGGCCAGGTTCCCAATGCGGCTGCAGCATGCGGGCGCGATAGAGCAGGTAGACCTGGCTCACAGGCCTGACGTTGGCCACGCAGTACAGCCCGTCGAGTTCGATCTCGACCCCCGCTTCTTCATGGGTCTCGCGCAGCGCCCCCTGCGCGGTGGTCTCGTGCATTTCCATGAAGCCCGCGGGCAGGGTCCACAAGCCGTAGCGCGGCTGGATGGCTCGCTTGCACAACAGCACGCGGTTCTCCCACACCGGCAGAGTCCCTACGATATTGCGCGGGTTCTCATACTGGATGTGGCCGCAGGCCGGACAAACGGCGCGGGCATGGGTATCGCCTTCGGGCACGCGGTGCTCCACGGCGGTGCCGCACTGGTTGCAATGCTGGATCTGGCGCGGGTGCATGCGTCTATTGTTGCAGGCCTTGCGGGTCGGCTACCGACCTCAAATTGCGGGCATTCCGGTCCGGAGAATCAGCGCTGCCGCGGTTTTGAAACAATGCATGCTTGCGCGCCGCCCGAAGCGACAGCCTGGAACCTCATGCCCACCATCTCCTTTCCCGCAAGCGGTCTCGAACTGCAGGCCGACCTTGACGATAACCTGCTGAAGGTTCTGCGCAGGCACAAGGTGCCCATTCATTACTCCTGCAAGCAGGGCGAGTGCGGCAGCTGCAAATGCGTGCTCGAGCGCGGCGAGGTGCTCATGCAGGATTACAAGGACACGGCCCTGCCCGAGACGCAGCGCGCGCAGGGACTGATCCTGGCTTGCTGCAGCAGGATCAAGGGCGATGTGCAACTGCGCCTGGTCGACAGCGACGACTACATCGTGCATCCAGAGCGCCATTTGGTCACGGAAGTGATCAGCCTGCGCGAGCTGGCGCCCGAGGTGTTCGGGCTGCGCCTGAGGATCCGCTACGTGGACCGCGATGGCGAGCCCTTCATCTTCTCCGCGGGCCAGTATGCCCAGCTCAGCGTCGGCACCACCGATGGTTCCTTCATCGCGCGCGACTTCTCCATGGCCAGTACCCCGGTGGACGCGGAATACGACGACGAACTGGAGTTCCACATCCGGCGCACCCCGACGGGGGCATTCAGCGGCTTGCTCGGGCGCGGCATCCAGGCCGGCGGCACCATCTTCGTTGACGGGCCCATGGGTTCGAGCCACTTTCGTCCGCGTCACGAAGGCCCGCTCTATGCAGTTTCGGCGGGTACCGGATTGGCGCCCATGCTGAGCATCGTGAAAACCGCGCTGAACAACGGGAAACTGGACCCCGTGACGCTCTATGCCGGGTTCAAATCAGCCGAGGACGTCTACGGCCGTGAGGATCTCGCCGCGCTTGCACGCGAGTTTCGCAACTTTCGCGCTCACATCGTGGTCGAGCACGGCGCTGGGGCGCAGGATCGGGCAGGCCGTGTGGGTGACGTCCTGCTGGCGGATGTGACCAATTTCAGCGAAGCCAAGATTTATCTCGCCGGCTCTCCAGCCATGGTCGAGGCCGTCAGCGCCGCGATGCTCGAACGCGGCTTTCCGCCCGGCGACGTGCACGCCGATGCGTTTTATGCGCCCAAGCCCGCGCCGGCAGCCGCCGCGACGGTTTGTTCCGCGTCTGCGGACGCCGCCGCGGGGCGGGTGCCGTCACAGCACGACGTTTGAATGCGCACGCTCTACAGCTATTTCCGTTCTTCGGCGGCATTCCGGGTGCGCATCGCGCTCAATCTGAAGGGTTTGCCGTATGACATGGTGGCGGTTCACCTGGCGCGGGGTGAGCAGCGTCAGCCCGAACACTTGCAGCGTTCGGCGCAGGGCTTGATCCCGGTGCTGGCCGATGACGGCCTGATGCTCACGCAGTCGCTGGCCATTCTGGAATATCTCGACGAGCGTCATCCCGAGCCCGCGCTCTTGCCGGCCGATGCACCGGGCCGCGCCCGCGTACGTGCCCTGGCCCTGGCCATCGCCTGCGACATCCATCCGCTCAACAATCTGCGGGTGCTCAACCATCTGCAGCGCGAGTTCGGTGCCGACGAGGAGGCGCGTCTACGCTGGTATCGGCATTGGGTCGACGTCGGTTTGCAGGCCTGGCAGGAACAATGGCGACGGTGGCCGGGACCCTCTGGCCCATACGTACACGGTGGCTCTCCCGGGTTGGCCGACTGCTGCTTGGTTCCGCAGATCTACAACGCGCAGCGCTTCGCCTGCGATCTGCAAGCCGTTCCCGATTTGATGCGCGTGTTCGACGCCTGCATGCAACTTCCCGCCTTTGCCATGGCGCATCCGGAGGCTCAGCCCGATGCGCCATGACCGCGCAATGGCCCCCTTGCGCCGCATAGGCTAAAATCAATTCCACGTAGCGCTGCAGCTTGGCCCTGGGTTCATGCAACCCGTCCTGCCGAAGTCCCATTCCGGCAGCTTTCCATCGGCGCACGGTTCCTGTGACGCATGAATATTGCACTGGCGAAGCGGGTCCTTGAGACCGCGCTGATGTGTGCCACCCAACCTTTGAGCATCAACGCGATGCGCAGCCTGTTCGAGGAGCAGCTCGGCGCCGATACCCTGCGCCTGCTGCTCGACGAACTGCGCCGCGACTGGCGGAATCGCGGCGTGGAGTTGCGCGCGGTGGCCGGCGGCTGGCGGTTTCAGAGCCGCGAGGACATGCAGCCCTACCTGCAGCGCCTCAACCCCGAGAAGCCGCCGCGCTACTCCCGCGCGGTGCAGGAGACCCTGGCCATCATCGCGCACAGGCAGCCTGTCACGCGCGGCGATATCGAGGACATCCGCGGCGTCGTCGTCAACGCGCAAATCCTGCGCCAGCTCGAGGACCGCGGCTGGATCGAGGCCATCGGTCACCGCGAGGGCCCGGGGCGCCCCGTGCTGTATGCCACGACACGCCAGTTTCTCGATGACCTCGGGCTGGCATCGATCTCGGATCTCCCGGCCCTGCAGCCCGGCGCAGCGTCCGCCGACCCTCAGCAGATCGATCTCCTGACGCTGCCTGACACCGTTTCCGATCCCGATTCGACCGACGGCCCGGACCCAGACGCGTCCCCGGCCGGTACGGAAGCGGGGCGGACCGATACTTTTGCCCCTTCCTTGGCCAAGGAAGCCGAATCCGCGCCGACTTCCCTGTCTGACTCCTTGCCTGCCGCCTAATGCGGTTCGTCCCGATCCCCACACCATTCATGCCCATGCAACAACACGATTCAACCTCCGGCGCAGGCGCCGAGCCGGTCCAGCAGGCAGAGACCTCTGCCGGGCAGCCGTCCGCTGACGCTGACCTTGGCAGCCATGTCATGGAGGCTCGATCCGGAACTCGGCGCACGCAAAGTCCGAGATCCGACGACGCTTCCGGCGAATCAAACGCCGAGGAATCAAACGCCGAGATCAGCGCCGAGGCCGCCACCGAGGGCGAAGCAGGACGCGAGGGCCAGCGCCGACGTAATCGCCGTTCCAGCAAGGCTAAGACGCCTCGGACCGAGGATCAGGGCATTGTGCCGTCCGATGCCGCTCCTGCCGAGGCCAAGCGCCATGAGGGCGCGCGGGGCGATCGCCCGCGCCAGGGCAAACCCAAGAAAAAACCCAACTCCCCTTTGCGCGGCCCTGCGAAGAATGTGCCTGCGGTGCGCATCGAGGAGGTCATTTCGGGCGATTTTGACCGAGCCGTGGAAATTGCCGAAGCGGCCGAGCCGGGCGCGCGGCGCGTGCTGGCTCCGTCACCGGAGGCGCCCAAGCTGCACAAGGTTCTGGCGCAGTCCGGGGTCGGGTCGAGACGGGAAATGGAGGAGCTCATTGTCGAAGGGCGCGTGTCGGTCAATGGCGAACCCGCTCACCTCGGCCAGCGCATCATGCCCGGCGACCAGATCAAGGTGAACGGTAAGCCGCTGAAGTTCCGCGTCACGCCGCCTCCGGCGCGCGTGCTGGTTTATCACAAACCGGTGGGGGAGGTGGTGACGTTCAAGGACCCCGAAGGCCGCCCCACCGTGTTCCGCAATCTGCCGCGCGTGCAGAATGCCAAGTGGACCGCGATCGGCCGTCTGGACATCAACACCGAAGGCTTATTGTTGTTCACCACATCGGGCGAATTGGCCAACAAGCTCATGCACCCGAGCCAGGGCGTGGAGCGCGAATACGCCGTGCGTGTGCTGGGGCAGGTGGACGAGGAGACGCGCCAGAAATTGCTGACGGGGGTCGACCTCAGCGATGGTCCGGCACGGTTCCTGAGCCTGGAGGAGGCTGGCGGCGAAGGGGCCAACCGCTGGTACAGGGTGATCATTGCGGAAGGACGCAACCGGGAAGTGCGGCGGCTGTTCGAGGCCGTCGGCCTGACGGTCAGTCGCTTGATCCGCGTGCGTTATGGTTCCATCGCCTTGCCCGCAGGTTTGCGGCGCGGCGATTTTGCCGAAATCGAACGTGAAGACGTCAAAGCCATGATGAACCACGCCGGTGCCGGTGCACAGCCAGGCGCAGGCAGACCTCGTGGTCCGAAGCAGAACGGGCAGGCGGCGCCCGGGAAACCCATACGCAAGGAAGGGCGTGGAGGCGGCCGGGGCGCTGGCGAGGAACGCGAGCCCGGCCCCAACAGCTACGCGATGAGCGCTGTGGACGCGCTGTTCGGCAGGGCCACGCGGGAGGCCAGGCTGGCAGGCCAGCGCGGCGTGGTCGATGACCGCGAACTGCCCGAGCGCGAGCCCGGCCCCAACAGCTACGCGATGAGTGCCGTGGACGCGCTGTTCGGCAAGGGTGCCGGCGCGCGCGGCGGCAACAAGCCACGCTCGGTACGCAGCGGCGGCAAACCGGGGAAGAAGGCGGGCGGGGGGGGGCAGCCCGATCCCATGCGTTCGGCTCTAGGCCAGGTGCAGACGCCGCGGCAGGGCACGGGGCAGGGCGGCAAGCGCCGCAACTTTCCGCGTTGAGTCCCATGCGCCCGGTATGTGGTGTCACCCGCGCGCGAGCGTGGGGCGTCACTGTCTGTCATCACTTGCCGCTTTACAATTCATTTTTAATCACTTGATTTCTGGAGAAAAAATCCTATGGAGCGCACGCTCTCAATCATCAAGCCCGACGCTGTCGCCAAGAACTGCATCGGCAAAATCATCGACCGCTTCGAGACGGCCGGCCTTAAAGTGGTGGGTGCTCGCATGATGCACCTGTCGCGCGCAGAAGCCGAAGGTTTCTATGCAGTGCATAAAGAGCGTCCATTTTTCAAGGATCTCGTGGATTTCATGGTCTCGGGTCCCGTCCTCGTGCAAGTACTCGAGGGCGACAATGCGATCGTCAAGAATCGTGAACTGATGGGAGCCACGGACCCGAAGAAGGCTGCGCCTGGAACCATTCGGGCCGATTTTGCCGACAGCATTGATGCCAACGCGGTGCATGGCTCCGACAGCGCAGAAAACGCAGCGTCCGAAATCGCCTTCTTCTTCCCGTCCAACTGGATTTTCTCCCGCTGACTAGGTGCGGATCCAGCCATGTCCACCACCAATCTGCTTCAGTTCGATCGCGCTGGCCTGGTGGGCTGGTTTGAGGCGCACAGGGAAAAGCCCTTTCGCGCACGCCAAGTATTTCGCTGGATGCACCAGAAAGGCGCCACCGATTTTTCGGGCATGAGCGACTTGGCCAAGCCCTTGCGCGCTTGGCTGGAGCAAGAAGCGCGGATCGAGGGCTTGCCGGCGCTGACTGAGCAACGCTCGCGCGACGGCACCGTGAAATGGCTGTTCGACGTGGGCAGCGGGGATGCGGTTGAAACCGTGTTCATTCCCGAGGCGCAACGCAACACGCTGTGTGTTTCCACCCAGGCCGGTTGCGCCATGGCCTGCCGCTTCTGCTCCACGGGCGCGCAGGGCTTCAGCCGCAACCTCACGAGCGCCGAGATCCTCGCCCAGCTTTGGCAGGCCGAGTTCAGCATGCGTCAGGCGCTGGACCTGGCCCCGGGCGAGCGGGCGATCTCCAACGTCGTGATGATGGGCATGGGGGAGCCGTTGCAGAACTACGGCGCCCTCGTGCCCGCGTTGCGCGCCATGCTCGACGACGACGGCTATGGGTTGTCGCGCCGGCGCGTCACGGTTTCCACTGCGGGCATGGTTCGCATGATCGACCGG
Organism: Pseudomonadota bacterium; assembly: GCA_021783435.1. The sequence goes on from JAJXUC010000037.1 coordinate 19,313, forward strand.
CTCGCCAGCGACTGCCCGGTGGCGCTGGCGGTGTCGTTGCACGCGCCGAACGATGCCCTGCGCGACGACCTCGTGCCGCTGAACCGCAAGTACCCGCTGGCCGAACTCCTGGCTGCCTGCGAGCGCTATCTGGCGCATGCGCCCCGGGATTTCATCACTTTCGAATACTGCATGCTCGATGGCGTCAACGACCTGCCCGAGCATGCGCGGCAACTCGTGGATCTGCTGCGCAACCGCTTTCCCTGCAAGTTCAACCTCATTCCCTTCAACCCCTTTCCGCAATCCGGCCTCAAGCGATCTCCAAGCCACCGCATCGTGGTATTTGCCCAAATTCTCATGGATGCCGGTTTCATCACCACGGTGCGGAAAACGCGCGGCGACGATATCGACGCGGCTTGCGGCCAGTTGGCCGGGGACGTGCAGGACCGCACCAGCCGCAAGTTGAGTCGGCTCGGGGGGCACGTCGTTGCGTCGAGCCAGCCCATCATTCCCATCCTGGCCGACGCTGTCAGCCCAGGCAACCGCTCGTCAAACCTGATCTGATGCCATGAACATGCCGTACCGCCGGGCCGGACGTTTTGCATCGTCGTTGCTTGCGCTCTTGCTGCTGTGCCTCACGTTGCCGCTGCTCGGTGGTTGCGCCAGCAACACCGCGCAATCCGGCGCGAGTTCTTCCGCCCCCGGAACGGGGAGCGCGCAGGCCGACAAGAACGCGCAGGTCCGTCTGGAACTGGCCGAGGGGTATTACCAGCGCGGGCAGGCCGAGGTCGCTCTGGCCGAGGTGGGCAAGGCCCTGGCGCAGGCGCCCAGCTACGTGCCGGCTTACACCATGCAGGCACTGATCCAGATGAGCCTGGGCGACAACACACAGGCCGAGCAGAGCTTCCACAAGGCCCTGTCGATCGCGCCGAACAACGCCGACGCGCTGCACAACTATGGCTGGTTCCTGTGCATCCACAAGCGCTACGCTGAGTCGTTCACCATGTTCCAGCGCGCGCTGCGCGCACCCGGCTACCGCTACCCGGAGCGGACGGACCTGGCTTATGGCGTGTGCCAGTATCGCGACGGCGACCTCGTCGGCGCCGAAAAGACGCTGCGCGCCGGTTTTGCGCTTGACCCGGCGAATCCGGCGCTGTCCACCAATTTGGCCCTCGTGCTGTACCGACAGAACAAGCTCAAGGATGGGCTGTTCTATATCAGCCGAGTCAACGCAGGACAGTATGCCAACGCGCAGACCTTGTGGCTGGGCATTCTGATTGCTAGGCAATCGGGAGATGCCTTGACGGCAAGTAACTGGACCACGCAACTGGAGCAGCGTTTCCCGGATTCCCGCGAGGCCATTGCTGCCCAGCAGGGGCATTTCGATGACCCAAGCATTCTCCCTCATTGATGCCCAACCCCTGATGGAGCCGGAAAGCGCCGCGGACGATCCACGGGCCGCAAGGGCCAAGGCCGGCGCCATGTTGCGCGCCGCGCGCGAAGCCGCCGGCAAGGGCGCGAGCGAGCTTGCCACGCAGCTCAAGGTCTCGTCAGACAAAATCCAGGCGCTCGAAACCGGCGAATGGGAGCGGCTTCCCGACCCGGCCTTCGCGCGCGCCCTGTTGCGCGCCGCGGCCAAGGCGCTGAAGGCTGATGCGGAAGCCATCATGCGCGTGCTGCCGCCGATCCTGACCTCACCCGCACAGGCCAGCCTGGAAGCCGCCCCTGTGCGCAAGCCGGTGCCCATGGGCAGGCAAGGACCCGGGTCCGGCGGCTATCGCAAGTGGTGGTGGGTTGTCGGCGCCATCGTCATTGCCGCGTTGCTGATCTTTTTCCTGCCGAATCGTGACGATTTGGCGCTATGGTTTTCGCGCTCGGTTTCGAGCGAACAGGCCTCGACAGCCAGGGGCAAAGAGCCTGTTGCAGCCCCAACGCCGACCCTTGCCGAATCGGTAGCCGGTTCCTCCGGCGGACAAACCCAGCCGGCTTCGGCTTTGGCCATGGCCTCTGCTCCGGCCGTGGCGACGTCCGCGCCTGCCGCGCAGGCAAGCGGCCCGGAGACCGCGGTCTCTGCTTCCGTGCTGAAGCTGCTGACCACGGCCGAGAGCTGGATCCAGGTGAGCAGCCGGCAGGGTAAGAGTCTCTTTTCCGGGACGGTCGTGGCGGGCGCTGGGCAGGAAATCCGGCTCAGCGGGCAAGACTTCCCCGTGCAACTTGTCGTCGGAAACGCGGCTCATACTCAGGTGACTCTGGATGGAACACCTGTGGCCCTGACCACGACCCCGAACAATAACGTCGCGCGCCTTACGCTTCCCAAGCCCTGATGGACACAACCGTGATTCCCGATGCGGTGCCGCGGCGGCGCCTCACGCGCCAAGCGAGAGTCGCCTGGGGCGAGCATGTCATCGCGGTCGGCGGCGACGCGCCGGTGCGTGTGCAGTCGATGACCAACACCGACACGGCCGACGTCATCGGCACGGCCATCCAGGTCAAGGAACTGGCGCAGGCGGGTTCGGAGCTGGTGCGCTTGACGGTCAACACGCCGGAGGCCGCCGCGGCAGTGCCGGCGATCCGTGAGCAACTCGACCGCATGGGCGTGGAGGTCCCGCTGATCGGCGATTTTCACTACAACGGCCATTTACTGCTGACGCAATATCCCGATTGCGCGCAGGCCTTGTCCAAGTACCGCATCAATCCGGGCAACGTCGGCAAGGGCGACAAGAAGGATCGCCAGTTCGCCCAGATGATCGAGGTCGCCGCGCGCTGGGACAAGCCGGTGCGCATCGGCGTGAACTGGGGTAGCCTGGACCAGGAACTCCTCGCCGCGCTGATGGACGCCAATGCCAGCCAGCCGGCGCCGCGCGATGCGCAGCAAGTGATGTACGAGGCGCTCATCAGCTCGGCACTGCAGTCGGCACGGCGCGCCGAGGAACTGGGGCTGCCGGGCCATCAGATCCTGCTGTCGTGCAAGGTGTCGGGCGTGCGCGACCTCATCGCCGTCTACCGCGAACTCTCGCGCCGCTGCGACTATTCCCTGCACCTCGGCCTGACCGAGGCCGGCATGGGCACCAAGGGCACGGTGGCGTCCGCGGCAGCCTTGTCGGTGCTGCTGCAGGAGGGCATCGGCGACACGATTCGCGTCTCCCTGACACCCGCGCCGGGCGAGGCCCGTACCCAGGAGGTGGTGGTCGCGCTCGAAATCCTGCAGGCCCTGGGTTTGCGTAGCTTCGTACCCAGCGTGACGGCCTGCCCGGGTTGCGGGCGCACCACGAGCAGCGTGTTCCAGGAACTGGCCCAGGACATCGACCGGCACCTGCGCGCCCAAATGCCGGTTTGGCGTGCCCAGTACCCAGGGGTGGAAACGCTGCGCCTTGCGGTCATGGGGTGCATCGTCAACGGGCCAGGGGAGAGCCGCCATGCCGACATCGGCATCAGTCTGCCCGGCACCGGGGAGCAACCGGCCGCACCGGTGTTCGTCGACGGCGAAAAGCGCTACACCTTGCGCGGCGAAGGCATTGCCGAGCAATTTCTCGACATCGTCAACAACTACATCCGACATCGCTGGGGCCACACAGCCTCAGCGAAGTGATCTCCGCATGCATCCAAAACTCAATGCCGTCAAAGGCATGAACGATCTGTTGCCGCCGCAGTCGGCGACCTGGGAATGGTTCGAGGCCCGGGTGCGCGAGCTCATGCGCGCCTATGGCTACCGCAATATCCGCACACCCATCGTCGAACCCACCGCGCTGTTCGTGCGCAGCATTGGCGAAGTCACCGACATCGTCGAAAAGGAGATGTACAGCTTCACCGATGCGCTCAACGGCGAGCAGCTCACGTTGCGCCCCGAGAACACGGCGGCGGTTGTGCGCGCCTGCGTCGAGCACAACCTGCTGTACGACGGCGGCAAGCGGCTCTGGTACAGCGGACCGATGTTTCGTCACGAGCGCCCGCAACGCGGACGCTATCGCCAATTCCATCAGATCGGCGCGGAAGCCCTGGGCTTCGCCGGTCCCGACGTGGACGCCGAACTGATTCTCATGGCGCGCCGGCTCTGGCAGTCGCTGGGCTTGACGGACGTGCGCCTGGAGCTCAACTGCCTGGGGCAGCCGGACGAGAGGTTGCGCCACCGCCAGAAGCTGATCAGCTATTTCGAGCATCACCTCGACCAGCTCGACGACGACAGCCGCCGCCGCCTGCACAGCAACCCGCTGCGCATTTTGGACACCAAGAATCCGCACATGCAGGACCTGGTGAATGCCGCGCCGCGCCTGATGGACGAGCTGGGCGCCGAATCGCTCGCGCATTTCGAGGGCTTGCAGGCCTTGCTGCGCGCGGCAGGGCAGGCGTACACCATCAATCCACGCCTGGTGCGAGGGTTGGACTACTACAACCTCACCGTGTTCGAGTGGGTGACGGACAGGCTGGGAGCGCAAGGCACGGTGTGCGCGGGGGGGCGGTATGACGGTCTGATCGAGCAGATCGGCGGTAAGCCGGCTCCCGCCTGCGGCTGGGCTCTCGGCGTGGAACGCGTGCTCGATTTGCTGGAGCAGGGCGGTGTGCAGCCGCCTGTCCAGGAGATCGACGCCTATGTGGTGCTGGCTCATGAGCCAGCCTTGGCCGTGGCCATGCAAACGGCGGAGCGTCTGCGCGCCGCGGGATTGCGCGTGGTCTTGCACGCCGGTGGCGGCAGCATGAAATCCCAGATGAAAAAAGCCGATGCCAGCGGCGCGCGCCATGCGCTGATTTTCGGCGAGGACGAATGGACCGCAGGCGAGGTGACGGTCAAGGCCTTGCGTCAGGAGCAGCGCGAGGCGGGGCAGCAGCACCGCGTGCCTCTCGATCCGGTATCCGGACTCATCGACAGTCTCGGGCCCACTGGCGTGACTGCCGCGGCCCCCTAGAATGAGCGGTTGAACCGACGCGCACATCCATGAGCTACAACCTCGAAGAACAAGACCAGATCGACAACCTGCGCGATTTCTGGAACCGCTGGGGCACACTGATTTCATCCATCATTCTCGCTGGAGGCCTGGCCTGGGCTGGCTATGCCGGGTGGCAATGGTGGCAGGCCCGGCAAGCCACGCAAACCTCTGCGTTGTTCGACCAGATCAACAAAGAAATCGGCGCCGGAAATCTGCAAAAAGCCGTCCCGGTCTGGGCCGATCTGCAAGGCAAGTATCCGGGCAGTCCCTACGCACAAATGGGTGGCTTGGCCATGGCCAAGGCCTATGCAGACGCGGGCAAGATCGCCTCGGCCGAGACGGCGCTGCGCTGGACAGCCGAGCATGCGCAAAGCAAGGCTTATCGGGCCACGGCCTTATTGAATCTGTCGGCCCTGCAGGTCGATGCCAAGCAGCTGCAGGCCGCGCTCGAAACCGTGAAGCAGTCGCCTTCTCCCGCTTTCGATGCCTTGTTCGCAGCGCGGCGCGGGGATATTTATGCGCTGCTGGGCCAGCGCGAGCAGGCCCGCAAGGCCTACGAAAACGCCATGAAGGCATTGCCGCCCGATGCGGGCTATCGCCAACTCGTGCAGCTCAAGCTCAGTAGCGTGGGAGGCGACGCATCATGAGGTGTTTCCCACGTTTCCTGTTTGCCGCCGCCGCCGCCCTGACACTGGCGGCTTGCGCCTCCGGGCCGAAGCGGCCCGACCCTACGCCGTTGTCCCCCGTGGCATCCATCCTGCAGGCCAAGACGGCGTGGGTCGTTCATATCGGGTCCGTGCCTTCCACTTTTGCGACGGCCGTCGTGGAGGGCGGTGTGGTGGTGGCGTCGCGCGATGGAACCGTGACGCGCATCGACGCCAAAAGCGGACACGAGGCGTGGCGGGTGCGGATCAAGGGCGGCATCAGTGCCGGAACGGGCAGCGATGGCACCTTCACCGCCGTCGTGAATCAGCACAATCAGCTGGTTTCGTTAGGGCCGCAAGGCCAGCAGCTGTGGCTTTACCAGCTCCCCACCAGCGTGATCACCGCGCCGGTCGTGGCCGGTGGAACCGTGGTCGTGCAGGGCGCCGACCAGCGTCTGTGGGCCTTCAACGCGGCGAACGGGCAAAAGTTATGGTCCACCGAATCCCGAGCTCCCGCCCTTTTATTGCATCAGGCCTCGGGCCTTGCGGTTCAGGGGGATTCGCTGCTGGTCGGCACGGCGCAGGGGCGGATCGAATCCGTCGCGATTGCAACGGGGGCGCAACGCTGGGCCGTGACGTTGGCGCGGCCTCGCGGCATCACCGAGGTCGAGCGCGTGGTCAGCATCACCGGTGTGCCTGCGGTAGGCGGTTCCATGGCATGCGCGCGCGCCTATCAGTCGGCGATCGGATGCGCCGATCTCGACACCGGACGCCTGTTGTGGGCTGACAAGGCCGATGGCGACACGGGCGTGAGCCAGAACGGTACCCTGCTCGTCGCCACACAGGGCGATGGGGTCGTGCAGGCCTATGAGGCCACGGATGGAAGCAAGCGCTGGAGCAACAGCCAATTGAAGTACCGCAATCTGAGTGCGCCCCTGTTGCTGGGCATGACCGTTGCAGTGGGCGATTATCAGGGCTATATCACGTTTCTGTCGGCCAAGGACGGAAGCATCATCGGGCGCGTGAGCACCGACGGAACGGCCATCCAGTCGCCCATGGTCGCTGCGGGCAAGACGCTGGTTGCGGTCACGCGTTCGGGCGGCGTCTACGGTTTCGTTCCGGAATGAGCGTGCGGCCGATTCAAGATCAGGCCGGCGCCCACCGTGCGAGGGACCGAGGAAAAACGCGCGCTGCGCAGATCGTTGGGTGCCCGTCGACATGATTCCTGTTGTCGCACTGGTTGGACGACCCAATGTAGGAAAGTCCACGCTGTTCAACCGCATCACCCGTTCCCGCGATGCCTTGGTGGCCAATATTCCGGGCCTGACGCGTGACCGGCACTATGCCAAGACCCAATGGGAAGGCCAGCCCTTCCTGGTCGTCGACACGGGCGGCTTCGAACCCGTGGTGGATACCGGCATCGTGGCCGAGATGGCCAAGCAGACACGTCAGGCGATCGCCGAATCGGACGTGGTGGTGTTTCTCACGGATGCCCGTACGGGCCTGGCCCCGCAGGATCAGCACATCGCCGCCTATCTGCGCAGGACTGGCAAACCGGTCCTGCTGGCCGTCAATAAGGCCGAGGGCTTGCCCCCCACGGCCATGGCCGAGTTCCACGAGCTTGGATTGGGCCAGCCCCTGGCCGTGAGTGCGGCGCACGGCAGCGGGGTGGGTTCGCTGCTCGACGACATCGCCGCGCTCCTTCGGCCTGAGCCCGCGCCGGCCCATGAGGATGAGGTGGGATCTGGCGACGCGTCCGCACCCATGCCCGAGGAGGCCGCGGTATTGGCCGCCACGACTCCGCGTGTCATCAAGCTGGCCATCGTTGGCCGGCCGAATGTGGGCAAGTCCACCTTGGTCAATGCGCTCGTGGGCGAGGAGCGCGTGATCGCGTTCGACCAGCCTGGAACGACGCGCGACGCCATCGAGGTGCCTTTCGAGCGCGATGGTGTGGAGTATGTCCTGATCGATACCGCCGGACTGCGGCGCAAGGGCAAGGTCTTCGAAACCATTGAAAAATTCTCCGTGCTCAAGACGCTCCAGGCTATTGAATCGGCGAATGTCGTGGTGCTGCTGCTGGACGCCAGCGAAGGTGTGTCCGACCAGGATGCGCATATCGCCGGCTTTGCCGTGGAGTCCGGCCGGGCCGTCGTCGTGGCGGCCAACAAATGGGACAAGGTTGACGCGTATCAACGGCAGTTGTTCACCAACAGCCTGAACGAACGCTTGCCATTTCTGAGTTTTGCCCGCCAGCACGAGATCTCCGCGCTGAGCCGCAAGGGGCTTGGCGCTGTGCTCAAGTCGGTCAATGAGGCTTACAAGGCGGCTTTTACCAAATTGTCGACGCCTCGGCTGACCCGTGCCTTGCAGGAGGCCGTGGCTTTTCAACAGCCCCCGCGTGCCGGTACGGTACGGCC
>JAJXUC010000188.1 GCA_021783435.1 Pseudomonadota bacterium
CCTCCCGAGCCCACGGCGAGGGATCGGGGGGAGCCGAACCCGGACGAGGCGAGTAAGGCCGGCGCCCACAGCAAAAGCGACAGCGTCGGCGTGACCAGCATCGCAACGCGATGATGGGCGCGACGTTTGCGACGGGCGTCGGCCGCACCGAGCCGAGAGGGCGCCCCAGCGCCCGGTCGGGTTTGGGGGGCGAAGCCCCGGCCCGCCGCTTCGCGGCCATCCGCTGGGGGGACCCCTGGGCGCGAGGCTCCGGGCGTTTTGGGCGCAGCACAAAACGGCTGGAGAAGCCCAGAGACGAGGCAATGGCGAAGCCGTTGCCGCTGTCGCGGGTCCGCCGAGCGGATGGCCGCGAAGCGGCGGGCCCGCGAGGCACGCAGTGCCGCTGCAAGGAGCGCAGCGACTGAAAGTGCAAGCGTCATGAACGATGCGGGCCGTCCAGGCCCGCAAGAACACACGGCCGCCCTAGCGGCGAGCGCCACAGGCGCGAGAGTGGGTTCGGTCGATCATGATGCGCGCAGGGCTGCCCAAGCAGCCCGGAGTACACGCCGAACGCTATCATGCGTTATCATCATCATGGATACATACCATGATGAGGACAGAGATGGATAGTGGCCAATTGATAACCGACCGCGCCGAGCGCCTTGCGGCAGGCCGCGCCAAGCTTGCCGCATCCGGCAAGACACCACGCCAGCGCGGCAAGGAAAAGATCCAGCTCGCCCTCGACTGGATCTACCGCTGGGGATACTCATCGCCGACCGTGATCGACATCTTGTCGGGAACAGCCCGCTGCGGCTTTCCCATGAAACTCGTCAAGCACGGCCTGTGCACGCGCACCCGCACGGCCTCCAGCGGCATGGTCGAAGGCGTGCCGAACTTCTTCCTCACCCTCACCGACCTGGGCATCACCGAGGCGGAACGCTTCCGCGAAACCCTCCTCGACTACGAGGTCGACCCTTACCGTGTCAACCAGGCGCAGATGCGCCATGACCTGCTCGCGCAGACTGCCACAGCCAATCTCTTGATGCAAGGCAAGATCAAGGATTTCCGAACAGAGCGCGAACTGTCCGGCAAGAAAGAAGCCGACCGCAAAGTCCCCGACGTCGCATGGATTGAAAAAAATCTGACTACCGCCGTCGAAGTCGAACTCTCCGCCAAATGGAGTCGCAAACTTGATGAATTCGTCACACGCGCCGTTAAATCACTGCTACCAGGCCCAGACGATGAACCTCCACGCTTCGATCGAATCGCCGTTGTTTCTGATTCTCCAGCTATTTTGAAGCGCTACAAGGAAGCCTTCTCATCCGATGCGACTCTGAACTACTGGGGCCTGGATAAACACAACCATTGGCGCATTCAAGAATCCGCGCCCATGCCCGAAGGCATTTCAGAAAAAATATCATGGTACGATCTTTCCGAATTTTGATCGCGGTTGTTTTTGCAGCGCTCATCCTTTCCGGCTGCGATGACACAACGCAGCTGATAGATCAGATATCCAGCCTGCAGCAACAACTCTCACAATGCCAGCAACAGGCGTCCGCGTATCAATCCGACCTGGCAACCGACAAAGACGCCAAACAAACGCTCGTTGCTCAAATATCTCGGCAAGCCGCCTTCGCCCAGGCGTGCGCGTGGGGCATCCAAATCTGCCCAGACTCCATCGCCCAGCCTTCTCAATTTTCCGTCAAAATCGGAAGCCAATCTTTTCCGATCGAGCCCAACCCTTGGTTGTTCGATACCCTGCTGACGTTGAAATTCGGGGCCTTGGCTCTTGTCGCCGCATCCTTTCTGATCGCACTATGGCGGCTGTATTTGTGGGCCATCAAGCCTGAAAAGCACGACATCGCCGCGGCGCGCTCCGACATCGAAAGCGCCAAAGATCGCGTACAGGACGCCAAGCAGGAAGAGCAGCGCATCAAAACGCGCGCCGCCAACCTCAAGGCCCAACTGGAATCCGAGATCGACAACCTGCAAGACGAAGCGAGCGCTCTCACCGAGCAGCGTGATGCGCTCGTCGGTGAGGTTGAAGATCTCCAGGCGCGCAAACTGCAGGCCCAGTCCGCCACCGACCTGCTCGACGCGGCATTCAAACCCAAAAAGAAGTAACCCCCAGGGGGCTCTGCCCCCTGCACCCCCGCGCTCGCCGCGAGGCAACGGGGCCAGCCTTTGAAAAGAAGGCCGGCCCCGGCCTCTGGCAGCATCGGGGTCGCTTGCACGCGTCAAGGGTGAAGGCTTGACGCCCGGCATCCTCACCCGGTCCAGGCCTTGCGGCCTGGCTGCGGCTTGCGGTGCCGCCCTTGACCCGCTCCAGCTCCAACCCCCAACTCCATCACGCGCCACCGACCACGGCCCGGCTCGTTGGCCGGGACCACGATGGCGGTTCGCGGCGACAAAAGCCTTGTTGTAGATTGTATGTTGTAGTATGCTACATACTATCTACACAGGAGCCCCGCCATGGCCATCACCACCGAACAGATCTGGTCGGCCGCCGACGCCCTCGACGCCGCCGGCCAGTCGCCAACCCTCGCCGCCGTGCGCAAGGCGGTCGGCGGCGGCAGTTTCACGACGATTTCAGAAGCCATGGCCCAGTGGCGCGCACGCAAAACGGACAAGTCCACGCCGCTGCGCGAACCAGCCCCCCCGCTGGTGATGGAGCGCCTGCAGGAGGTCGGCGCCGACATCTGGGCCGCAGCCCTGGACCTGGCCAATGCACGCCTGAACAGCGAACGTGAAGCCCTGGAGGTCGCACGCGCCGAGCTCGAGGCGAGCCGCCAGGAGGCCGCTGAGCTGGCCGATCAGCTCACGGCGGACCTGGAGGATGCCAAAGGCCAGATCGAGGCGCTGCGGGCCTCTGAGGTGGCTTTGCAGGCCCAGATCGGCGAGCTCAAGCAAGCCCTGGCTGCCGAGAAGGCCTCGAGCACGATGCTGAGCCGCGACCTGGACCAGGCGCACGAGGCAGCAGCCACCGCCCGCCAACAAGGCATCAAGGCGCGCGAGGACCTCGCCGAGCTGCGCGGCAGCCTCAAGACGCTGCAGGAACAAAACGCCGAACTGCTCAAGCGCCTGCCAGCGGCACGCAGCAAGTAGGAGCGTCGGCGACCGCGCAACCGCGTGGCGGTTGCCCACGCGCACGATAAGGATGCGTGACGCGCGATACAATGTATCTCAATGAGTCGCAACAGGAGGCTGTCATGGCTGCTACCACCACCATGGTTCACGTCCGCGTGGACGAAACCGTCAAGGCGCAAGCTGCGGAAACGCTGGCCTCGATGGGCCTGACCGTCTCGGATGCGATCCGGGTGTTCCTGACCCGTGTCGTCGCGGACAAGGAACTGCCGTTTGCCCTCAGGGCACCGAACGCCACCAGCCGCGTGGCCATTGCCGAGGCCAACGAGCTCGTCAAGAGCCGTCGCGCTCGCTTCGCAACCGCTGATGCGCTGCTGAATGACCTCGAAGAAGCCAGCTGCAAGTAAGCGGGCGAACCTTCCTCGCGCGTCGGACTACACCAAGGAGTTCCTCAAGGACTGGCGGCGCCTGTCCCACTCCGGCCGGTACGACATGAACCGGCTGAAAGAGGCCATGCTGCTGCTGATTGCAAGCGACGGGCCGCTGCCTCCTGAATGGCTCGACCACCCACTGACGGGTGACTGGGCAGGCCATCGTGAGTGCCACATCGGCGGCGATTTTTTGCTGATCTACACGCTCGACGAATCGGGCAAGAGCGGCTTGGTCGTCTTCGTGCGCAGCGGGACGCACGCCGACGTGTTTTCATAAATCAAGACGGGAGAGGTGATCGGCACCCGGTCCCGCGCTACGCGCGAGCTGCGTGGCGGCGAGCACACCGCGGGCCGAGCCCGCACTACCTGTAGACCTCGCGGCGGTTGCCCACGCGCACGACCAGGATGCGCACGGCCTGGTCCTCGATGTTGGCGATCACACGGTAGTCACCGACTCGGTACTTCCAGAAGGACCCCAGTTTTGCCCCTTTGAGCGCCTCACCAATGCTGCGCGGGTCCTCGAGCACGGCCACGCGCCCATGCAGGAAAGCGAGGATGCGACGCGCACTTTGCTGATCGAGTTTGCCCAGTTCACGCTCGGCTGCCGGGTCGAACTCAACCCTCCAGGCCATAGCGTTTCATGACCTCTTCGAGCGCAATGGTTTGCGTCTTTCCGGCACGAATATCCACGAGGCGCTGCTCGGCCAGGTACAAGTCTTCCAGGTCGTCCAGATGTTCAAGGATGGCCTCTCGGGCGTAAAACGTCTTGGTTCTTCCTGTAGCTTGCGCCAGGGCCTCCAGGCGGTTTTCCACTTCAGCGGGTAGACGGATGGCGAGCATGACTTGATTCCAGAGCATTGCGCTATACAAATATAGCGCATCCCGACGAAGCCAGGCCACACGCCGCGCTCCCTCTGAGCGGCCACTCCTTGGATGCTGGTTTTGGTTGCGGGGGGAGCCGCCGCCGCAGGCGGTGGGGGGCTGCTAAGCCCCCGGGGGGTCGAGGTTGCGACTGAGCGCAGCGAAGGAGGACAGGGGGGCGGCAGCCCCCGCAACCTTGGGGCGCTCAAGACGCGTAAGCGGCGTGATGTCCCCGCGCCGTAGGCGTGGGGGCTGGACAACTGGGGTGAGGCCGAAGGCCGAGGGGCACTGCCCCTGGGGGATGCCGGGTGGGTGGGGCCGCCGAAGGCGGACGAGCCGGCGGGGGCGTAGCCCCCAAGAGGCGGGGCGGTCCTTCGTGTGAGGCTGCCGGGTGGAGTTTTCCACAGGGTCGGGGCAGCGCAGCGCGTTAAAGACTTTTAAAGTTAAAGATCGCGCGCGCGCGTTACGGTTTTGCAACCCCGCGTCGTTATTTGGTTTTTTGGGTAGTTTGGTGGGTGAAAACACGTGTCGCCGGTGGGTGAAAACACGTGTCCATCCACAGAAAAAGGTGGGTGAAAACACGTGCCAATCCACAGGCGCGCCCTGCCCTGGCTGGTGGGTGAAAACACGATAGTCTGGCGGCGGTGGGTGAAAACACGATAGGAGGCGTGTACACGCCTCCTATGCGGTGCTTCACGGTTGCTCGATGATGCTGGCCAGCAGCCTTTTGGCGTCCCTGGTGTGGAACGTCACGGTGTCGTCGTCGTCGAGGACAAGACGGTACTCGGGCAGGCTGTTGTCGGCCTCGATGGCGCGCACAGCCCGCCGGAATTCCTTGAGGGTGGACTTGCTGCCTGCCTTGGCTTGCAGCAGATCAAGGCTGATCTTCCATTGCGCCTGGTGGCCGCAGTGCTTGCGGGCCAGTTCGTAGAGCCGCCGCGCCAATGGCTTGCGTAGCCGGAAATAGTCCGGGTGGATCGTTAGAACTTCATATGCCTGGACAGCGTTGTAAAGCCACTCAGACAACGTGACCTCGACGGCGATCATGCGCTCGTCAGTCTGCGATTTTTCGATGATCTTCCACCGGTCGATGATGCCGAAGCCTTCCCGGACACGCTGCCCACCGGTTCTGATGTCGGTCGTAATCGACGTGCCGCGCAACCGCTCGAACGTCTCGTGCAGAAGCTTGTACCCACGCCCGCTGGTATCACGGTTTGTCGCTACCAGAAGGTCATAGACCGTGAAACGGACCGTCCGATTTTTCGCGTCGTCACGGCCGCGGTTCAGCCCCTCGGTCATCTGCGAAACCACGTAAATCAGAATATCCTTGTCGTGCTGTGTGGCTCGGCCAAGCACGGACGGCGTGACCTTCACGGCCCTGTTTCCATCGCGGCTCGACCACTCCCAAATGCTCAGGTCTGGCTTGGTCGCCAGAGTGAAGATCGGCGCTTCCATGCTCGCGCCATCGTCCTTCAAGGCGTAGTCGAACATATCGGCCAGGAAGAAGTCCCGGTTCGGATGGCGGACCTTGACAAGCCCGCCCTGGGCCTGCGGGCTAGCGTCTGTCGCCGACGCTGCCGCGCGGGCCTCTGCCCGCTGCCGCGCCTTGAGGACCTGCACTTGGTCCTCGATGGCCGCATCCAGTCCGGCACGCTGCGCCTGCAATGTGGCAAGGCGTTCGCGCACAGCGCGGACCTCCAGGCTATCAAGGTTATCTAGCTTGGCGACACGCGCCAGATCACGATTGGCCGCCACGATCTGTTCAGACAGAACGCGGTGAGCGTCGCGCAAGTAATCCAGGCTGTCGAGCGGAACTTGCTCGGCAGGCATATCCCGGCTATCAATCGCGTCCTGCTCGCTCACGGCGTGGTCCTCGAACAAGCTCAGGTCCTCGGTGCTGGGCTGGTCTATGGGTGCAGCACCATCCAGCGGCAATTCGCTTTGCGCCGCCTTCTCGCCGCAATTCCGTGCTCGCCCGGCCCGGCCGAGCCGGACCAGCGATGCGGTCAGGGCCTCGTCCATCCGCACGGAGACGTTGTTGCCTTTCTTTTTGGTGTCACTCATAGATGAAACTCTAGCTGCTAGCTTGCCGGTAGTTCTCGGCTAGCCTACTTGTTCTTGTAGAGTTCCAGAGCACGTTCCAAGACCTCGACAAGCAGCAACCCGTCGCGCTGCGCGAGCGCCCGCAGCTCGGCATCCCAATCGGG
>JAJXUC010000189.1 GCA_021783435.1 Pseudomonadota bacterium
GTGAGGCGGCCTCCTTCAGACGGTAACTTTTGCCCTCGAACTCCAGCATGGCGCAGCGGTGCATGAGCCGGTCGAGGATGGTGGTGGCCATGGTGGCATCGCCCAGATACTTGCCCCAGTCCTGCACCACGCGGTTGGAGGTGATGATGATGGAGCGGCGCAGCTTGTAGCGCTGGTGCACGATGGATTGCAGCAACTCGGCGCTCACATCGGCGATGCGCCGTGCCAGGAAGAGATCGTCCAAGACCAGCAGGTCGGGGGCAACCCAGCCCTTGAGCTGTTCGGCCTGTTCTGCCGTGCTGGCCAATCCGTAGCGAGCGAACTCGGTGTCGGCCTCCACGTAGCGCACGTCATAGCCCTGCAACGTGGCTTGGTAGGCCACAGCCTTAGCCACATGACTCTTGCCGGTGCCGGGCTTGCCAATGATCAGCGCGTTGGCACCTTCGGCGATGCACTTCAGTGTGTGCAACTCGAAGCAGGCGCTGCGCGGCAGCTTCGGATTGAAGCGCCAGTCGAAGTCCGCCAGGGAGGGCCGCTCATCCAGGCCCGAGCGCTTGAATCGGCGCGCGGTCAGGCGCGAGCGGCGCCGGTCCAGCTCGTCTTGGAGCATGGCCGCGAAGGTTTCCAGGAAGGGCTGCTGGGCGGCCTGGGCCTGCATCACACGGGTCGACAGGGTCTCTGCAATGCCGGACAGGCGCAACTCGCGCAGGGCGCGTTCGATCTCGATCATGTTCATGGCTGAGTGCCCTTAAGGGATTGGGTGGTGGTGGCGTGGGTAAAGAGATCGCCGTACTCGTCAGCGCTACGGATGAGCGCGTGCTGCTGGGTCAGCGTTGAAGGCGACGCTGAGGGTGTCGGGGCGTCGGCCTCCAGGGCAGCCAAGGCATCGACCACGAGCCGTTCGGTCAGCGCCTTGACGTGGCGGTAGCTGTGCACACCTTGCTCCATGGCCGCCTCGCAGGCTGCGTCGATGAACCGGTGTGGGTAGCGCCGTGCCAGGTTGACGATGCCCCAGAGCTTGCGCTGACCCACCCGGCCTTCGATGGCAAACAGCATCTCGCACAGCCGTGCCGCCTGAGGGCCGATGGCCTGGGCCTGGCTGAGAATGAAACGGGTCTCACGCGAGGGGTTGAACACGCGCTCGGCCATGGGCAGCACCACGGTGCCGGGCCGATCCACCCGGGCGTGGGTGCGCAGCAAGGCCTGGGTGCGCAAGTCCCGAATCTCGATGCGCCGCTCGAAGATCCGCACCAGCACCTTGGAGCCAATGGGTGCGGGGCGCGCGGCGTAGCTGCTGTGCTCGATGCGCACGCAGCTGTCATCGCAGACCGTGCGCTGCACCTCGGTGAAGTACGACATGCCGGTGATCGGCAGCGGCTGCAGGTGGGCGCGCTCCTCCTCGAACATGGCCTGCACCTGACGGCGCTCGGCACCGTGGATGCGAGACGCTGCCCACTTCACTTCCCAGTGCTCCAGGAAGGCGTTCTGCTCCTCGATGCTCTCGAAGCGTCGGCCCTTGAGCGCGGTGGCCTGGGTGTGGCCGATGGCGTGCTCGACCGTCCCTTTGCGATTGGGGTCTCGCACCCGAGCCGGGTCGGCCACCACCTCGTAGTGGGCGAGCGTTGCGGCATAGACCGGGTTGAGAGCGGGCTCGTACAGGTCGGGCTTCAAGACGCCTTCCTTGAGGTTGTCCAGCACAACATACCGGGCAGACCCACCGAAGTAGCGCCAGGCCTGCTCGTGCAGCTCGGCCCAGATCTGCTGGCCGGAATTCCAGACCACGCGGCGAAAGCTGCGCCGCGAGTAACGCAGCGTGGCCACGAACAGGCGGGGTTTGCGCCAGCGCTCGGTGCCGGGTACCCGGGTGGGCGCGCCCTCGCCGTAGTCGACCTGCATCTCTTCACCCGGGGCAAACGCGAGGCGGTCGAACTGCTCGGGCTGCTTGTGCCGGAGCTGTGCCGCGAAGCGTTTGACGGAGTTGTAGGCGCCATCGAAGCCGTGCAGGTCCACCAGATCCTGGTAGATGGCGGTGGCGTTGCGGCCCAGGCGCAACTGGGCGTCGATGAAGGCGCGGTGGGGTTCGCACCTGGAGGTGGCCAGCAGTGTTGCAACCGGCGTCAGGGTCGGTGGCCAGGGTGGAGCAGTTTGGATGGGGGAGTCGGTGGCCACCCCGGGGCAGTTTGCTGGGTCGGCGGCAAAGCGGCGCTGATACGAGCGGATGGTGTGGCGCGAGATGCCGGCGATGCGCTCGATCTCGCGCTGGGCGGCGCCGCCCTTGAGCAGCGTCCAGATGGTGGTTTGTAGATGTGGCTTCAAGACGTTCAACCTCGGGCTCCCTCGGAATAAGGGAGCAGAAAGTAACGTCCTGCCTGTCGGGCCTCACAGCGTCCGACGCTCCTTGCTCAATGCGTCAGATCACCGCGGTCAGGGTGGAGCAGTTTGGGTGGCCATAAGTGGAGCACTTCGGGTGGCCGCCGGGGGATAGATGAGTCCGTCGGTACTACGGCGAATGTCGCACATCCGGTTTTGCTACTTACATATAGCGGCCGAAGTCCGAGTGCGACGATCGGTCGGGCCTTCATGGAGCGGGTTACTGAACTTGGTCTGGATATAGCGGACGCGATCGTCCTGGCACACTCGGGCAAGGTCGCGCAGCGTGCCTCTGGCGGCATGATTTCCAGCGATCCGAACGGAAGCTCGCGGGTTGAATCGCTGGCCCGCAAAGTGGCGGAGTTCTGGTCGCCTGCTGCGACGGCACGATCAAGGGAAGCCGTGGTTCAGACGGTAGAGACGCTGTTGCTGGACCTCATGGGTTTGCGTAAGGCGAACGAGCACCTGTTGCGCACTGTCGAGCGCGTTGGCATAGATCGACGGGCACATCGACGATGTGCGCTGAGTTTCCTCATGAGTCTTCCCAAGGTGTGCGGGAATGACGACGCCGAGCGGCTCGCCTGGATCACCTGTGTGCAGGCGGAGAGTGAGCGACTGAACCTGCCTTTGCCGGCCGGTGTGACCGTTCGCAATTTCTTCCGACGGCCCCCCAAGGGGCAATGGTCGAATCACCTCCAAGTGCAGGTTGAACTCCGGCTGACTTGCGCCAAGATTCATGAGGCAAAGGGGCATGAATACGATGCCGTCTGCGTGGTGATCCCGCCCAACCGCGCGCCAGAAAATCACAGCGAATCCCTCTTTGTATCGTGGACTAACAGAATCGATGCTGAGGCTAAGCGCGTGATCTACGTCGGCGTAACTAGGGCTCGGCACTTCAGCGCGTTGGCAGTTCCAATCGCTTTTGCCGATCGCTGCGCTACGTTGCTGACCGACTGTCAAGTTCCATTCTCCAGAAGGAATCTATGACCGCGAATCTCCATTGCTCTGCTCTTCGCCATCGTCGTGTTGACCTATTTGCATTTGCGAGCCTGAACCGTTTGCTGGAGTTGAGTGAAAGAGATGGCTCGGTGCAAACAACGGTGAGTCTCGAAGGTGTCGGGGCGACGAAGGCCGTTGCAGTACCTATTAGCGTGTGGTGGATAGGGGCGACGCCAGCGAGAGTAAAACAAATTCAAGGGAGGTCATAACCGATGTTTTTCACTGCCATTCCCCACGAAATGGCGAGCCCCCTGCCGGGTCTCGAACGACGGCATTTTGCTAACCGTCAATTGGGATGACTGGTTCACCCCCAGCGCGTTCTACACGCTGACCTTGCACGACGCGGACGACGTCTGGGGCAAATTAATGTTTTTACCTTGGCGAATACTTGCGGTCCTCGCGAAAATCGCGTTGGCATTGAACGCTGCTCACCAATTCTCGGCCCATGCCACCGGCGCCCCTATGAGGCGCGCCCATGCCTTTGTGCTGGCTTCCTGAATGCCCGGCGCAGCACCGCCCGGCGGCGCCCACCAGGCGTTGGACATCGCCACGATGATCCCTGGTTTCTCCCACAGCGCCTCAAGCCATATCCACGGCTGCACCTGCTCAACACACAGCGCGGCCCAGACGCGATTTCCACCAAGAGTGAAAGCATGCTGCAGCCATGTCGGTCGCAACGTGTCCTCGTTCCAGGGCTGCCAGTCGCCGCCCAGCAGTAGACCCGCCGCCTTGGCTATCGGCATTGCGATAGCCCGGCTATGGGTGACGGCGACGACCGCATCACTTCTTCCTGCTTGAGCTCCGATGAGCCAGATCTCGCCCGGCGGCACGGCCTCGGCGAACTGCTGGCGTGTGCCAGGCAGCCAGTTTTCCAAGACGGCCTCGGGGAAAATCACAACCCTGGCGCCTTTCCCCTGGGCCAGCCCAGCGTCAATGATGGACTGGTTGTTCTGGATGGTGCGGCTGACATTTCCCTTGCTGGGAACAACATGTGTCTGGACGCCAACCCAGCCAGGCGGCGTACACGCCGGCAACGCGCGGACGTTCGCGCCGATTGCCACGACCGCCGCGAACAGCAACATCCAGCAGGGTGCGCCGGCAAACAGGCCAGGCCGCCCCTGGCCAGTCGGCACAGACAGCGCGGAATGCATGGCGAGCATAGAGCCGACGGCCAGCGCGAGGCCGATCCAACCCATGCCAGGAAACAGCACGCCGGCGGCATTGAGGGGTGAGATCCAGCCGACGACGCCCAGCGGCGGTAACGCCGTGGCGGCCAGCGCAAAGAGCAGACCGGGCCAGTGGGCTGCCAGTGCCCACGGCATGGCCAGAGCCACGCTGCATACGGCCCATGCCAAAAACCCGACGCCTGCATATCCGGTTCCCCAGTAACCGGCGACTGCGCCGGCGATCGGCCAGCAGCCGGTGGCGTAGTAGGCCAGAGCTGCCGTGAGGCGCTCGACGGGGTTGCGTCCGGTGGCGACGGCCGCCACAAGGAGAACGGAAAGCAGCGGCCCTATTGGACCTGCGCCACCAATGATCCACGTCAGGCCTGGGATGGCGCCAAAGGCGATGAGTAGTAGCAGGCGCGGCGTGCTGGCCGGGATGGTTGGAGGCCGTCCACCGGCATGGGCACTCATGGCCGCGTGTGTTCGGCTCGACGCGCCGACCCCGTTGGCGGCGCCCGCAGATCCTTCAGCTGCTGAGTCTGCGCAGCATTCGCTGCGGCCAAGTCGGCGATCTGACGCGTGTCCTGGATGTACATCCGTGTCCAGAACACGGAGATGAAGAGACCGATGGCAATCGCTCCAACGACCCACGTCCATTTGAAGGCCTTGTGCAGAGCATCCTTGACGGAGTCTCCAACGTCATAGTGCTGTGTCACCTGGGCAGGTGCCTGGAGGAATGGCCCCAAGGCTGCGGCCAGTTCGTCGGGATTGATCTTTGGCGCGGAC
Source organism: Pseudomonadota bacterium (assembly GCA_021783435.1). Next base: position 5,322 of record JAJXUC010000189.1, read on the forward strand.
GCGGTGGCCGGCGGCGTCGACGTCCGTTCCACGATGGAGTTCAAAGAATCCTGCAGACTCTTGAATGCTTCACCCATATCCTTACGGACGTCCTCGAGAGTGGTATCGACATCCAGCAAACTGCCCCGCAGCAGCGCCAACACATCGGCGCGACCGATGCCGCGGACCCAGCCCCAGGCCAGCCAGACTACCTGTACGGCGTTGGACTCATCGTCAACCACACAGCCGGTCCTGGTCGCGGCGCCCAGCAATGCGTGGATTTCCTTCCACTCGGGCTCGGTGGGACTGCGCCCCAACACGTCGATGAAGATCTGCTCGGAATTGCTGTAGGCCATTTCAGCACCCGAGCTCTTCGATCTTGGCCATGGCGCCGCCTGCGCGCTTCAACCAGGATTCCAGCGCCAGGCGGTAGCCGAACTGCAGACCACGGCCGTCGATCCCGTCTTTCAGGACCTCATGGAAGGGCCGGCGGCCGATCATCACCGCCAGCTGATCGTTGAGTTCCGGCAGCTCGGTTTCCACCCATGCGCCCTCATCGATGAGTTGCTGCTGCAGTTCGTCGGCCGACCAAAGGCCGAATTTGTCGGACTGACCAAAGAACAGGTTCTTGACGATCAGGCCGGCCTCGTACCGGGCGGGCATGTTGCCCAGGCGGTAGTTCAGCGCCCGGATGCTTTCCTGGGTGCGGCTGAGCAGCCAGACCGGAATCGCGTTCGCCTCGCGCAGCACTTCGTTGACGATGTGGATTGAGCCGTCGAAGGCACGTGTGCCGATCTGGGCCGGCATGTTGACGATGATGCGGTAATCGACCTTCTCGGCGGCCGTGGTGAGGGTCGCCACCCGCGTGCCGAAGTCGATCCAGCCGTTCTCGTTCGACAGATCGAGCATGGCCGTCCCCATGATGCCGTTGCCGCTTTTCAAGCCGCCGTCGCCACACACGTCCGGGTTGGACAGATCGGCGTCATAGACGACGATCCGCGGGCGCTCAGCGTCGGGCTGGGCTAAGTAGTGGTGGACCAGGGCACGCGCAGCCAGGGTCTTGCCGACCCCGCCTTTGTCGCCGTCGATGATGAAAGTCTTGAGCATGCTGTTCTCCTTCAGGTGTTGTGTTCGCCGATGAACTTGCGTTTGGCCTCGGGAGGCCCTTCGATTTCCTTGCGCAGC
>JAJXUC010000190.1 GCA_021783435.1 Pseudomonadota bacterium
CCATGCCTTTGGATGAACTCGAAGTCCGGCTGCGCGAACTGCCCCGGGACAAGGAGATCATCGCCTACTGCCGCGGCCCGTTTTGCGTCATGTCCGACGCGGCGGTCAAGCTGTTGACCCAGCACGGCCTGCGCGCCCACAAGATCGCCGAGGGCGTGGCCGAGTGGCAGGCTGCCGGGCTGCCCGTCGAATCCCTCGCCTCATAACCACGGGAGCCCTTGATGAGCACCTTTCTATTCATCCTGAACGAAGCGCCCTATGGCAGCGAACGCACCTACAACGGCTTGCGTCTGGCGGCGACCCTGACGGCCCAGCCCGAGCAGCAGGTGCGCGTGTTCCTGATCGGCGACGCCGTGCTTGGCGCCAAGGCCGGGCAGAAAGTGCCGGCGGGTTACTACAACGTCGAGACCATGCTGGCCAAGGTCGCGCAGCGCGGCGAGGTCGGCCTGTGCGGAACCTGCATGGACGCCCGCGGCTTGCGCGACGAGGAGATGAGCCCGGGCTGCCGCCGGTCCACGATGGTGCAGCTCGGGCAGTGGACAACCCAGGCCGACAAGGTCCTGGTTTTTTGAAGACCGTCGAGGAGATCATCCATGTTTTTCAAGCAACTCCCCACCAAGGAATCCAGCCTGTCCTATTTCTTCGGCTGTGGCGGCCTGGGCAAGGCCGTGGCGGTGGACGTGGTGGCCGGCGACGAACCCTGGTTCGTGGAGCAGGCGGCGCAGGCCGGCGTGACCATCACCCACGTCATCGACACCCATGTGCACGCCGACCATGTCTCGGGCGGACGCAAGCTGGCCGAGCTGACCGGAGCGCCCTATTGCCTGCATGAAAGCGCGCGCGATCTCGTGCACTTCGACTTCGAACCCCTGCGCGACGAACAGACCATCGTCGCCGGCAATGTGACGGTGCGCGTGCTGCACACCCCCGGCCACACGCTGGATAGCACCTGCCTGCTGGTCACCGACAAGCGGCGCGGCGAGGCGCCCTGGTTCGCCATCACCGGCGACACCCTGTTCGTCGGCGCGGTGGGCCGTCCCGATCTGGCCGGGCGCGAGCGCGAGATGGCCGGCATTCTGTATGACAGCCTGCACCGCAAACTCCTCAACCTGCCCGACGACGTCGAGATCTACCCCGGGCACCAGGCCGGCAGCGCCTGCGGCGCCGGCCTGTCGGGCAAGCCCTCGTCGACCTTGGGCTTCGAGAAGCGCTGGAACCCCGCGCTCAGCCTGCCGCGCGAAGCCTTCATCGACGCGCTGACGGCGCAGATCCCGCCGCGCCCGGCCGATATGGACCGCATCGTCGCCGCCAACACCGCGGCTTGAGCTTGCCCATGCCACGCAGCCTCGACACCTCCCCGGCAGCGCGCGCCGCGCTCGCACCCGCATCGCCGCACGACCGCTACGTGCAGGGCATCCGCATCAACCTGCACCAGTTCGTCTGGCAGGCGGTGCAGGTGATGTTCGTCGGCCTGGTCATCGGCATGGAGCGCAACGTCCTGCCGGTGGTGGCCAGCCAGGACTTCGGCGTGCCCAAGACCTCGTTCCTGTACCTGATGTCCTTCGTCATCTCCTTCGGCCTGGTCAAGGGGGCGCTCAACTTCATCGCCGGCCGGCTCTCCGAGCGCATCGGGCGCAAGACCGTGCTGGTGATGGGCTGGCTGGCGGCGATTCCGATTCCCTTCCTGATCTACTTCGCGCCGAACTGGTGGTGGATCGTCGTCGCCAATCTGTTCCTCGGCGTCAACCAGGGCTTCGCCTGGAGCATGACCGTCACCAGCAAGGTGGACATCACGAAGGCCGAGCAGCGCGGCCTGGCCACCGGCATCAACGAGTTCGCCGGCTATGCCGCGGTGGGCCTGGCGGGCATCGCAACCGGCTATCTGAGCCATCTGTACGGACCGCGCGGGGCGTTGCTCGGCTTTGCCCTGGTGGTCATCGCGCTGGGGCTGGGCACGGCGCTGCTGTTCGTGCGGGAGACGCTGCCCTGGGCGCGCGCCGAGAGCCATCGTCACGCCACCAACCAGCACGCCGGGCCCCGGCCGCGCTTTGCCCAGGGCCTGCCCGACCACCCGAGTTCCAAGCTGGTGTTCCTGTTCGTCTCGTTTCGCCACACCACTTTCTCGGCCTTGTGTCAGGCCGGGGTGGCCAACAAGGTGGCCGACACCCTGCTCTGGGTGCTGTTCCCCTTGTATCTGCACCAGCAGGGCCTGAGCTTGGTGCAGATCGGCTGGGTGACGGGAGTCTATGGACTGGTCTGGGGCGCGTCGCAGTTATGGACCGGGCCGCTGTCGGATCGCATCGGGCGCAAGAAACCGGTGGTCGCCGGGTTGTGGCTGCTCGGCGCGGGGGTCGCCAGCGTGATGCTGGTCCACGGCATGGCGGCCTGGCTGGCCGCGGCGGCGGTGATGGGCGTGGGCATGGCCCTGCTGTATCCGAATCTCATCGCCGCAGTGGCCGACATCTCGCACCCGAACTGGCGCAGTTCCTCGCTCGGCACCTACCGCTACTGGCGCGACACCGGCTATGCGCTCGGGGCGCTGGCGCTGGGCTTGATCGCGCAGGCCCGCGGCGACATGGCGCCGGCGTTCTGGTTCACCGCGGCCTTGCTCTTGGTCTCCGGCGGCTGGGTTTTGCTGCGGGCCGAGGAAACCCATCCAAGGCTGCCCCCGCGCAAGGTTCGCGGGACTGACGCACCTTAGCCGCGTCGAGCTGAGCGTTCGCCGCGAGGCGAGCAAGAGACTGGATTCATGAGGAGATTGTTCGATGACGGCCATCACTGAAGTCTTGTTGGGCGGTTTCGCCGCCGCCCTGGTGCTTGGCGCCTCGGCCCAGGCCACGCGCTTTTGCCCGCAGGGCGGCCTGCGCGAATCCTTGCAGGAGGGCAAACCTGCCCGCATGGCCGCCTATGCGGCCGCCATCGGCGTGGCCATGCTGGCTGTGGCCGGGCTGCAGCTCGTCCTCGGGCAGGCCCTGGCGCCGTCGCGTCCGGCCTACCTGGGACCCGAGCTGCAGTGGGGGCGCTACGTCCTGGGCGGGCTGTTGTTCGGCGCCGGCATGGTGTTGGCGCGCGGTTGTCCGCTGCGCACGCTGGTGCGCGTGGGGCAGGGCAGCGCGCAGGCTTTGGTGTTGCTCGTGGTGATGGCCGTTGCGGCTTATGTCATGACGCGCACCGCGCTGTACGGCGCGTGGTTCGCTCCCTGGCTGAGTCACCTGTCGGTCGACTTGCGCCGCTGGGGGCTGCAGGGCCAGGGGCTGGACGCCCTGCTCGGGCTCCACGGCCTCGGCGCGCGCGTGGCGCTGGGCGCCTGCCTCGGTCTCGGCCTGCTTGCGCTGGCCTGGCGCGGGCTGCCATGGCGGCAAACCCGCCTACTGTGGCTCGGCGCGGCGCTGATCGGCCTCATGGTGGCGGCGGGCTATGCCATCACCGCCGGGCCATGGGGCTCGCGCGCCCTGGACGAAGCGGCCTTCCTGAGCCAGCCGCCCGACGGCATGGGGGTACAGTCCTTCAGCTTTGCCGGGCCCCTGAGCGACGCGGCCTATTTCGTGCTGCATCCGTCGAGCCAGACCCTGAGCTTCGGTGTCGTCGCCGTGCTCGGCGCGCTGGGCGGGGCGCTGCTGGCGGCGCTGCTGCGGCGAGAATTCAGCTTCGAGGGCTTCGCCGCCCCGCGCGACATGGCGCGATCCTTGTTCGGCGCGGTGTTGACGGGGGCTGGCGCGGTCCTGGGGCTGGGTTGCACGGTGGGGCACGGCCTGAGCGGCATTTCGGTCCTCTCGGTCGGTTCGATGCTGGGGCTGGCGTCGATTTTCGTCGGTGCCTGGCTGACCATGCGCCTGGAGGGCGGACTGACGGGGACGAAGTTGCCGCGCAGTCGCCCGTCCGCGCTGTTCTTACGGAGTTGAACGATGGATGGTCGTGTTTTCCCCTTGCTCGCCGCACTCGCCTGTGCCGGACTTTCGCCCGGCGCCGCCCAGGCCGCGGATGCCGCCCCGGCCGCGCCGGCCGCAGCGGCGAGTGCGGCGCAACCGTCGTGGACGAACGCCAGGCACGCCTTCACCGTGCAATTGATCCAGCTCGGCCCCGACAATGTGCGCGCCTTTTACGAGAACATGGGCTATCCGCCCAAGGCCATCGATGCCATCGCCAAGGTCTGCGTGTTCGGAACCTCGATCCGGAACGACGCCAAGGCTCCCATCACCTATGACGTGGCCGACTGGAAGGCCGTGACCCCGGATGGCAAGCGGCACCCCTTGATCACCAAGACCCAGTGGCTGCACCGCTGGCAGCCACTGGGCGTGAGTTCGGATTGGTCGATCCTGCCGGCGCAGCAAACCCTGCAGCCCGGGGATTGGGCCCAGGGATTCACCACCGTCGACTTGCCGCGCGGCACGCGGTTCAAACTTGTTTATTTCTGGAGAGAGCATGGAACGCAGCATCAAGCCACATTGGTCGGACCGCAATGCGCAGCGGCCCCGCATGCCCAACCCTGAACGCCGCCAGGTGCTGTCCTGGCTCGGCGGCGCCGGGCTGCTGGCCGTTGGCGCGGCGCGCACCGCCCGCGCCGCCGACCCGGTGCAGGACCACGCGCTCGCGGTGGTGCAGCCGCCGCGCCCGGCGCCGGCATTCAGTCTGCAGGACATCAACGGCAAAACCCACCGCCTGGCCGATTACCGCGGCAAGGTGGTGCTGGTCAATTTCTGGGCCACCTGGTGCCCGCCTTGCCGGCAGGAAATGCCGTCCATCGAACGGCTTTACCTGTCGATGAAGGGACGTCCCTTCGAGGTGCTGGCGCTGGACCAGGGCGAGACCCTGAACAATGTGTTCGCGTATATGGGGCAGCTCAACCCCTCGCCCACCTTCCCGGTGTTGCTGGACCAGCATAGCGAGGTGGCGCATGCGTTCGGCGTGATGGGCATTCCGACGACCTATCTGATCGACAAGCAGGGCCTGATCGTCCGGCAGGCCGTCGGCGGGCGGGATTACGACAGCCCAGCGATTCGGCAGGTCATCGAGGCCCTGATGCGCTGAACAGGACCTGATCAGGCCACGGTGAACTGGCCCATCATGCCGTTGTCCTCGTGCTCGAGGATGTGGCAGTGGTACATGAAGGGATGCGCCCGGCCCGCAGGCTGGTCGAAGCGGGCGGCGAGGCGCACCGTTTCATTGCGGCGCACGAAGACCACGTCCTTCCAGCCGCGCTCGTGCTCGGGCGGCACGCTGCCGTCGCGATCCAGAATCTGGAACGAGGTGCCGTGCAGGTGGAAGGGATGGGCCATCTCCGCATCATTGCTCACCTCCCAGACTTCGGTGCTTCCCAGGCGCACGCGCTGATTGATCACCGCCATGTTCATGAACTGGTGGTTGATGGAAAACAGATGCTGCATGCCGATGCCCAGGCTCATTCCGCCGGGACCGGCGTTGGCGGACGCGCGCGCTGCGCCCGCCATGCCGCCCATGGCCCGCATGCCGCCGGCCATCATCGAGCCCATCATGCCCTGCAAGCTGAAATGCCGCACGGGCGCATCCGGCCGTAGCGCCGGGATGGAGACGATTTTCGTGGGCAATCGGCCCCGCTCTGCGGTGAGGGCCACGACACGGAGCGGTAGAGATCGACACTTGAACAAGATTTTGAGAAACGCCAAGCCGCTGTTGCAGAGTGCTACTCCCTGCCGCTTCGTGTGGAACGCTTACTCCACCAGAATCTTGCCGACCATGCCAGCTTCCATATGCCCGGGCATCGTGCAGGCAAAGTCGACGGTCCCGGGTTTGCCGAAGCGCCAGATCAACTCACCCTTGCCTCCAGGCGGTACGGCGACCATATTGGGCTCGGCTCCATCGGGCATATCGGGCATCGCCGCCATCATCTTTTCGTGCTCCTTGAGCTCGGCCATGCTCCCGATCGTCATCTCGTGCTTGAGATGGCCACGGTTGATCAAAACAAACCGAATCGTTTGTCCCGGCTGCACATGGATAACGTCCGGCGTAAAACGCATTGAGTCGTCCATCGTGATTTCCACGTTTTTGGTGGCGACCGTCGCAGCACCAGGGGCGCCCGTGGAAGAAGTGTCAGTGTTTTCTTCAGCATGAGCCGATGCGTGGGGGGCAGAAGCCGCATTTGCGGCAACCCCTGACATGTCCATGCCTTGCATATTCATCCCTTGCATATTCATGCCTTTCATGGCACCAGGCATTACGGCAGCCTCGGAGGACACGCTTGTGCCACGCTTCGGCATCGTCTCGTGTGACCGATTCTCGACTCCGGACGCATTCGTGGCGGCAAGTGCAAATACGGGCCATGCGCCAAGCAGAAGCATGGACAGCCGGATTTTCTTCATCTTCATATTGATCCTTTCATTAGCCTTAAAAGTACAACAGCGAATCCGTTGAAAACCAACGGGTCAGAACCAGAACCGCAAGCCAGCGACGATGGCCGTCTGGCGCGTCCTTTCGCCCGCCATGCGCGCGAAGTCAGCACTACGGCCGA
>JAJXUC010000191.1 GCA_021783435.1 Pseudomonadota bacterium
CTCAGGCAGCCTGGCCGTTCCCGACCGGCGACAAGCCTTAATCGAGCCTGCCACCGTGAAAACCTGGGCCTTGTGCCCAGGTTTTTTTACGCATGCGAGTCGAGTACCCATCATGGTTGCGCGTCGCTGAAACCAAGACGATTGTGTGCGTGGCTGCCCAACCCGGCGCTAAGACGACAGCGTTGGTCGGTCTGCACGCCGGGGCGCTGCGTGTACGCATCGCGGCTCCAGCGCTGGATGGCCGCGGCAACGCTGCCTTATGTGCCTGGTTGGCCGAGACCTTGGCCCTAGCGCGTCGCGATGTCAGCATCCTGCGCGGGGAGAAATCACGTCGTAAACAGTTGGCCGTGGCCATGTCCGCGGAAAGCGTGGCGAGCATCCTCGAGCCCCTGGTGGACATGGCGCAGAACGCGCACCGTCGGCCATGAGCAGGCCGGACCATGCAAGATTGCGAGGAGCTGCGCTGGCGCGATCGGCGTCGCGGCATGCCCAACTGTTCCAATAGGCAGCTTCGCCAGCGCCGCGACATACGCCGAGGGCCGTTCCGCAGCTTCGCTTTTTCAACTCCGCCGTAACAACCTACAGAGCACGAGCATGAGTATCAAATCCGATCGTTGGATCCGCCGCATGGCCCAGGAGCACGGCATGATCGAGCCTTTCGAGCCGCAGCAGGTCAGACATGCGGCAGATGGGCACCGCATCGTCAGCTACGGCACCAGCAGCTACGGCTATGACATCCGTTGTGCTCGTGAATTCAAGGTGTTCACCAACATCTACAGCACGGTGGTGGATCCGAAGAATTTCGACGAACGCAGCTTCGTCGACATCGAGGCCGATGTGTGCATCATCCCGCCCAACAGCTTTGCCCTGGCGCGCACGGTGGAGTACTTCCGCATCCCGCGCAATGTGCTGACCATCTGCCTGGGCAAGAGCACCTATGCGCGCTGCGGCATCATCGTCAACGTCACGCCCTTCGAGCCCGAGTGGGAGGGTTATGTGACGCTGGAGTTCTCCAACACGACACCCTTGCCGGCCAAGATCTATGCGGGTGAGGGCTGCGCCCAGGTGCTGTTCTTCGAAAGCGACGAGGTTTGCGAGACCAGCTACAAGGATCGAGGCGGAAAGTACCAGGGGCAGAAGGGGGTCACCCTGCCCAAGACTTGACAATCAAGCCGCGCGCCGGGACCGCACCATCCAAGCCGAATGGACCATGGCGGTGCGCTCTTGCAGCGCTGACGGATTCAGCCGGCGAGCTCGGCGCGCAGCCGGGCAATTTGGGCGCGAACTTGTTGCGGGGCGGTTCCGCCCAAGATGTTGCGCGATTGTGCCGAACCGTGCAGGGTCAGGACCTCGAATACATCAGCCTGTACCGCGGGATGCAGGCGCTGCAGTTCGGCGAGGCTGAGCTCGCTCAGGTCGCGGCCGTGCTGCGTGCAATCGCGCACGGCATGCGCCACGACCTCGTGCGCATCGCGGAAGGGCAGGCCTTTTTTCACCAGGTAGTCGGCCAGGTCGGTTGCGGTGGCATAGCCCCTGCGCGCGGCTTTCTCCATGGCTTCGCCGTTGACACGGATGCCACGCACCATGTCGGCGAACAGGGTGAGCGTGTCCAGCAGGGTATCGGCCGTGTCGAACAGGGGTTCCTTGTCTTCCTGATTGTCCTTGTTGTAGGCCAGCGGCTGGCCCTTCATCAGCACCAGCAGGGCGCTGAGATGGCCGACCACGCGTCCGGTCTTGCCGCGCGCCAGCTCGGGCACGTCCGGGTTCTTCTTCTGCGGCATGATGCTCGAGCCGGTGCAATAGCGATCGGGCAGGTCGATGAAGCCATAGGCGGGCGACATCCACAGCACGAGTTCCTCGCTGAGGCGCGAAACATGCACCATGATCAAGCTGGCCGCGGCGCAGAATTCGATGGCGAAATCGCGGTCGCTGACCGCATCCAGAGAGTTCTGGCTGATGGCTTCGAAGCCCAGCTCGCGGGCGACGCTGGCGCGGTCCAGCGCATAGCTTGTACCGGCCAGCGCGGCCGCCCCCAACGGCAGTCGATTGACACGGCGGCGGCAGTCCGCGAGGCGCTCGGCATCGCGCCCGAACATTTCCACATAAGCCAGCAAATGGTGGCCGAAGGTCACGGGTTGGGCGACCTGCAGATGGGTGAAGCCGGGCATGATGGTGTCGGCGTTCGCCTCCGCCACGTCGACCAGGCCCGCGCGCAGGCTGCGCAGCACTGCCTGGATCCGGTCGATCGCGTCGCGCAGCCACAGGCGAATGTCGGTGGCCACCTGGTCGTTGCGGCTGCGACCGGTATGCAGGCGTTTGCCGGCATCGCCGACGAGTTGGGTCAGACGGGCCTCGATGTTGAGGTGCACGTCCTCCAGTTCGAGCTTCCAGTCGAAGCGGCCGGCGGCGATGTCTTCCGCGATCAGGCCCATCCCGCGTTCGATGTCGACAAGGTCCTGGCTGCTGATGATGTGTTGGGCAGCCAACATGCGCGCGTGCGCAAGCGAGCCCTGGATGTCAAATCGCGCCAGACGCTTGTCAAACCCGACGGAAGCCGTGTAGCGTTGCACAAGCGCGTCGACCGGCTCGGAGAAAAGGGCCGACCAGGCCTGCTGCTTACGGTCGAGAGATGAACTCATGGATATGGGAATGGCGACGGACAGCGGAGGATTGTATTGAGCACAGGCCGCAAGACGGAGTCCGGCCCGCACAGCCAGCTGGCCGGCCCCCCGACCAGCATGTGGCCGGTGGAGGGTTCCAGGGAGGATGCGGGACGGGCCGCGAACGCGGCGGCGCCATTGCCTGATGCCTGCAATGCCGGCACGGCGATTCGCGCCTACATGCTGGTGAATGCCGTGGTGGTGTTGCTGGCCCTCGCCGCCGGGCCCAGGCCGGCGCAATGGTGGGGGCCGCTGTTGCAGGGGCTGGCCGTGGCCGAGCCGGCCGCGGCCATCTGGCTCAGCTTCATGTGCCTGTCGCGCCGCAGGTGGCGCCGGCTGGGCGCGAGCATGCGCGTGGCGGTCGGCGTGGGGGCGGGAGCCGCGGCGGGCTGGATGGCCCAGGCCCTGGTCGGCTCGGTGCTCGCGGCGGGTGAAGGCGGGGGTCTGCCGGACTGGCGCAGCGCCCTCGTGGGGGCCGCGTTGGCGGCGGTTTTCCTGCACTATCTGAGCCTGCGCGCCCAGGCGCTCACACCGGCCACGGTGCAGGCCCGGTTGGCCGAATTGCAGGCGCGCATCCGCCCGCACTTCCTGTTCAATGCCCTCAACGCGGCGAGTGCCCTGGTTCGTGAGCAACCCCTGCAAGCCGAGCAGGTGCTGGACGATCTGGCCGAGTTGTTTCGTGCCACGGTCAGCCGCCCCGGCACCCTCAGCACGGTGGCGGAGGAGGTGGACCTGGCGCGGCGCTATCTGGGCATCGAGGCGGTGCGCTTCGGCGAGCGCATGCAGGTGCGCTGGGCCGTCGAACCCGGTCTGGAAGGTCTTCGCATTCCGGCCCTCACCTTGCAGCCGCTGGTGGAAAATGCGGTGCGCCACGGGGTCGAATCGTGCGCAGGGCCGTGCCATATCGATGTGTGGGTCTCGCCGCGCGCCGGCATGCTGGAAATCGGCGTGGTCAACGACTACGCGCCGCGCGACGGCAGCGCCGGCCAGGGCACGCGCGTGGCACTGGCCAATATCACCCAACGCCTGCGTCTGCTCTACGACATCACCGCCGATCTGCGCCACGGCCGTGTCGAGGGCCTGGATCCGCCGCGCTACCGCGTTCGCATCCGCTTGCCCCTGTGAGACTATGAAGATCCTGATCGTCGACGATGAACCCCTGGCGCGTACGCGCCTGCACCGACTGCTCGATGAATTGCCCGAATGTGCGTCGAGTCGCATCGACGAGGCCGGGGACGTGGACAGTGCTCGGCAGCTGATGCGCGTGGGGAGCTACGAACTGCTGCTGCTCGACATCCAGATGCCGGGTGCCAGCGGCCTCGACTTCGCGGCCGATCTGGTGCGCAGACGTCCCCACGCCGCGGCGTTGCCGGCGGTGGTGTTCGTCACGGCGCACGACGAACACGCGCTCGCCGCTTTCGACCACGGCGCGGTTGATTATCTGACCAAGCCCGTACGCCGCGAACGTCTTGCACAGGCCCTGGAACGCGTGGGGCCCCTCGTGGCGAGGGCGCGCACGCAAGGCGGGGGCACGGCAGGCGCGGCCAACGACGCCCCGGCTTTATCCGTGGTCGAGCGCGGCGCCCTCTTGCGCGTCCCGCTGGCGGAGGTTCTGTACTTTCGCTCCGACAACAAGTACACCCTGCTACGCACCGCCACGCGGCATCATCTGATCGACACCGCGCTCGGCGAGCTCGAGCAGCGCTATGCCGGTCGTTTCGTGCGCACCCACCGCAGCGCCCTGGTCGCGGTGGATGCCATCGCCGGACTCGAGCGCGAGGCTTCGCATGCTTGCACGGCGGGCGATGACAACGCCGATTGGGTGGTGCGGGTGCGGGGCCTGTCCGAAACCCTGCCGATCAGTCGCCGTCAGCTGCCCGTGCTGCGCGGTTTGCTGCGCCAGTCTTGAGGCGTGGCCTCAGACGATCAATGTCGACAAGGCGACCGCGCCGAACAGCAGGCAATAGATGCCGAACGGGCGCAGGGCCTTCACCTCGTGGCCATGGAACCAGCGCATCAGAAACCAGGTCGACAGCCAGGCGCATACGCCCGACAACACGCCCGCGAGCACGATGGTGCCCAGCAGTTCGTGCGGCACCCCGGCATGCAGCAGCTTGGGTACTTCCAGCAGACCGGCGGCGGCGATGATGGGCGTGGCCAGGAGGAAGGAGAAGCGCGCCGCAGCCTCGTATTCCAGCCCGACGCCGAGGCCGGCCACCAGGGTTGCCCCCGAGCGTGAGAAGCCCGGAATCAGCGCCAGGGCCTGGGCTGCCCCCACCAGCAGTGCGCGCTTGTAGCCCAGCGCGGAAAGATCGCGTGTGGCGCGGCGGTTTTTCCAGAAATCGCCCAGCACCAGCATCACGCCGTTGAGCATCAGCGCCACGGCAGCGAAGGTGAAGCCGCCGAACAAGGCTTTGATCTTGTGCGCCAGCAGCAGGCCTAGCAGGCCTGCGGGAATGCTGCCGACCACGAGCAGCCACAGCAGTCTGGCTTGTGGGTTGCCGGTGCCGCCCTTGGCGTTGAGCCAGCCGCCGATGAGTTGCACCCAGTCGCGCCAGAAATACAGCAGCAGGGCGAGGGCAGTGCCCAGGTGCAGGACCACGACGAAAGGCAGGAACCAGTCGGCCTCGCGGTCGATCGGCCAGTGGAACAAGGCTGGAACCAGAATGCTGTGCCCCAGGCTGGAGATGGGAAAGAGTTCGGTCACGCCTTGCAGCGCGGCCATGGCCAGCAGATAGACGGATGAATGCATGCATGCTCCCGGAATGCGAGCGGCTCTCCTGTCGAGCCGAGCCGGCATTCTTGCAGTTCCCGACGACGGCGTGAGTTTTTTCACGTTTTGGCGGTTTATTTCGGCGCGCACCTGGTCCGACACGGATTCGTCATCAAGCCCCAATACTGTACGGAGCAAGTCCTTTGAGCCCCACAGGAGTTGTTCATGACCCCCACCAAAACCGACAAGGCCCACGACGAACTGAAGCATCGCGGGCATGGACTCACACCGGTCGAGCGCCAGATCCTCATCCTGTGCAACGGGACGCGGCAACTGGCCGAAATCACCGCGCTGATGGGGCCGCAGGCGGCCGCGCAGGTGCAGCATCTGACCGAGCGGGGGTTTCTGCGCGCGCGCACCCAAGCTGCGCCAGACGCGGAGTCGAACCCCAGGCGCGCGGCACGTGGAGCGGGGACCGCCTCCGGGAGTGAGGTCAAGGTGCCGGCGGGCAAGACTTCGGCGCCGGCACCGCGGCGTTCGCTGGTGATGGCGCGCATGTATCTGTTCGACATGATGGAGCGCATCCTCGGCCAGCAAAGCGATGTGGTGCGGCAGCATCTTCGCGCCGCGGCGACGCAAGATCAGCTTGCCGTGGCCATCGTCGACTGCCTCCAGTTGCTGGTCGAGCTTGCCGAGCCGAGCGTGGCCTTGCGCGTGGCGAATCAGTTGGCCGAGATGCTTCCGCTCGACCAGCCCCAGATCATCACCCGCGTCCAGGCCTTGGCGCGTCCGCTCGGTGTGGCGGCCTGAGGCTTGACGAGCGGGCGGCGCGGCAGCCGGCTCGTGTGGCGAAAAGACGCCACTTTGTCATGCATGGTTGCAACCGTGTGATTCCGCTCACGAGGCGCACTGAGCAGGATCAAATTGTGTGCATATCGTCAAGCCGGGTTGGCAATGGTCGGGGATCGGGCGCCCCGGCTCCCTATAATCGCAGGCTTCGAGTCGTTCCCTTCCTTTCAATGACCTTGTCAAGCCTGCGATGAAAAAGCTGATATTTGCGGTCTCGCTCTTGCTTGCTGCCAGTGCGCAAGCCC
>JAJXUC010000038.1 GCA_021783435.1 Pseudomonadota bacterium
GAGGCTCGCAGCGCCCTGTAGACAGCCGGGGCGCGATGTCAGACCAGCCGGTCGGCCGCCCTTTGCACCGCCTGCAGCTTGCGTCCGCTGCGGCGCTCCCAGTCGGCAGCCTGATCCTCGTCCACCGGACCGACATGGAAGTAGCGCGCCTCAGGGTGGGCGAGGTAGAACCCGCTGACGCTGGCGGCCGGCAGCATGGCCCAGCTTTCGGTCAGGTGCATGCCGATGTCGCCGGCAGCAAGTGCGCGGAACATGGCCTCCTTCACCGAGTGTTCAGGGCAGGCGGGGTAGCCGGGGGCGGGGCGGATGCCGCTGTATTGCTCGGCGATGAGTTGGGCGTTGCTGAGCTGCTCGTCCGCCGCGTAGCCCCAGAAATCGGTACGCACACGCAGGTGCATCCACTCCGCCATGGCCTCGGCCAGGCGGTCGGCCAGGGCTTTGAGCAGGATGGCGTTGTAATCGTCGAAAGCGGCCATGAATTCCTCCACCTTCTGCTCCACCCCCAGCCCTGCCGTGACGGCAAAGAGGCCGATGTGGTCCTCGCCAGCGCCCCTTGGCGCGATGAAATCGGCCAGCGCCAGATTGGGCCGCAACACACCCTCGACCACCGGGCGCTCGGTCTGCTGGCGCAGGCCATGCCAGGTCATCAGCTCGGTCGTGCGGCAGGCGTCGGCGTAGAGCACGATGTCGTCGTCCACGCTGTTGGCGGGGTAGAGGCCGATGGCGGCGTGGGCCTGCAGCCAGCGGCCGTCGACGATGCGCTTGAGCATGGCCTGGGCATCGGCGAACACCTTGCGCGCCTGCTCGCCGACCACGGCGTCGTCGAGGATGGCGGGGTAAGGCCCGGCCAGATCCCAGGTCTGAAAATACGGCCCCCAGTCGATGAAGGCTGCGACCTCGTGCAGATCGACATTGCGAAACAGCCGCCGGCCGATGAACTTGGGCGCCGGCGGCAAGCCCCGCGACCAGTCCAGCTTGAGCTTGTTGGCGCGGGCTGCGGCCAGCGTCACCAGCGGGGTTTGCTTCTTGCCGGCATGCTGGGTGCGGATGCGTTCGTAATCGGCCAGGGTCTCGGCGACGAAACGCTCGGCTTGTGCCGACAGCAGGTTTTGCGTGATGCCCACGCTGCGCGAGGCGTCGGGCACATAGACCACCGGGCCGTCGTAATGCGGCGCGATCTTCACCGCGGTATGCACCCGGCTGGTGGTGGCGCCGCCGATGAGCAGCGGGATTTTCTTCATGCGGAAATAGTCGTCGCGCTGCATCTCGGCGGCCACGTATTGCATCTCTTCCAGACTGGGCGTGATGAGGCCGGAGAGGCCGATGACGTCGGCCCCTTCCACCTTGGCGCGTGCCAGGATGTCCTGGCAGGGAACCATCACGCCCATGTTCACGACATCGAAGTTGTTGCACTGGAGCACGACGGTGACGATGTTCTTGCCGATGTCGTGCACGTCGCCCTTGACCGTGGCGATGACGATCTTGCCGCGCGACTTCACATCGCCGCCAGCCGCCTCGATCAGGCGTTTCTCCTCCTCGATGTAAGGCAGCAGATGGGCCACCGCCTGCTTCATCACCCGCGCGCTCTTGACCACCTGCGGCAGGAACATCTTGCCCTGGCCGAACAGGTCGCCGACGATGTTCATGCCGTCCATCAGCGGCCCTTCGATCACCGCCAGCGGGCGCTTGCCCTCGGCGGCGAAGCGGGCGCGCAGCTCCTCGGTGTCCTCGGTGATGAACTCGGTGATGCCATGCACCAGCGCATGGCTCAGGCGCTGCTCCACCGGGTGCACGCGCCAGGCGTTTTTCTCGCTCTCGTCGCGGACCTTGCCCTTGACCGACTCGGCCATGTCCACCAGGCGCTCGCCGGCGTCGGGGCGGCGGTCCAGCACAACGTCTTCCACCGCTGCGCGCAGCCCAGGGTCGAGGTCGTCGTACACGCCCATCTGCCCGGCGTTGACGATGCCCATGTCCATGCCGGCCTTGATCGCGTGATACAGGAACACGGTGTGGATGGCCTCGCGCACGGCGTCGTTGCCGCGGAAGCTGAACGACACATTGCTCACGCCGCCCGAGACCTTCGCGCCGGGTAGATGTTGCTTGATCCAGGCCGTGGCTTCGATGAAGTCCACGGCGTAATGGTTGTGTTCCTCGATGCCGGTGGCGACGGCGAAGATGTTGGGATCGAAGATGATGTCTTCGGGCGGGAAGCCCACCTCGTGCACCAGGATGCGGTAAGCCCGCTCGCAGATCTGGGTCTTGCGCCGGAAGGTGTCGGCCTGCCCCTGCTCGTCGAAGGCCATGACCACGGCGGCCGCGCCGTAACGCCGCACCAGCCGCGCCTGGCGGCGAAATTCCGCCTCCCCTTCCTTCATCGAGATGGAGTTGACGATGGCCTTGCCCTGCACGCAGCGCAAGCCGGCCTCGATCACGCTCCACTTCGAGCTGTCGATCATCACCGGCACGCGGGCGATGTCCGGCTCGGACGCCATCAGGTTGAGAAAACGCACCATCGCCGCCTGGCTGTCGAGCATGGCCTCGTCCATGTTCACGTCCACCACCTGCGCGCCGTTCTCCACCTGCTGCCGCGCCACCGCCAGCGCGCGGTCGAACTCGCCGGCCAGAATCATGCGGGCAAAGGCCTTGGAGCCGGTGACGTTGGTGCGCTCGCCGATGTTGACGAACAGCGAGCCCGGCCCGACGACCAGCGGCTCCAGGCCCGACAGCAGCAGCGGTGGAAGCATGGCGGAGTCGGAGGCGGCGATGTCTGCGGGCGCGGTCATGGGTCAGGTGTCTGGGGCAACCCGCGTTGCTTGACGCGGTGCGAGAATGTAAAGCGATTCCCAAAACCAGAAGATTCTAGGCAACGCTCCATGCCCTTGTTTCGCCGCCCACCCGCGTCACGCGTCTCGCCCACCTTGCGCGACTGGACGCCGCGCATCGTCGATGTGCTGCTGCGCATGCCCTCGTGGCTGCGTCTGAACAAGACCGAGGCGCGCATCCTCGCCGGGTATATGGACATTCAGTTCGTGCCGGCCGGCATCGTCTTCATCCGCCAGGACGATCCCACCCACGCCGACGGCATGATGCTGCTGCTGGACGGCGAGGTCAGCGTGGAGAAAAGCGCCAACCAGCAGGCCGACAGCCTGGTCGTGTCCATTGCCCAGCCCGGCGCGCTGTTGGGCGAAATGGGCATTCTGAACGACGCGCCGCGCTCCGCCAGTTGCGTGGCCTACACCGACGTGGTGCTGGCGCTGCTCACGCGCGAGGCGCTGGAGCGCCTGGTCAGCGAGTTTCCGCCGGTGGCCGCCAAGCTCGCGCTGGGCATCGCCTCGCGCCTGGCCGAGCGCCTGCGCTCGACCTCCAGCAAACTCTCCACGCTGTCGCAAGTCACGGCGGCCATGCATCCCACGCTCGACGCCTCCACGCTCGCAGGCGGGCTCAAGCGCAACAAGGCGCGCCGGCAGTAGATGGCATTGCCCATGCGTCCTCCCCCGTCCCCGAGCGCCTCGATGCCGCCCCTACAGCGCCTCGGCCACGACGATGTTCTCGCCTGCATGGAGCGGGGTGCATCCCTGGCCGAGGTCATGGCCTGTCTGCTCGAAGCCTTGCAGCAGCGCGACCCGGTCACGCTCGCGGCGCTTGCGGCGCAGAGCGCGCGCATCGCCGACTACGCTGCCCGGGTCGAGCAGGAGCGCAGCGAACACGTTCACATCCTGGACCTGGCCATCGGGGGCAGCGGCACCGGTGTCTGGGATCGAGACGTCCAGGCTGGAACCATTCGCTATTCCCCAGGCTGGGCGGCCATACTGGGTTTTGACGCCGACGAACTCTCGACGCGAATCGAGGACAGCTACGGGCGCATCCATCCTGACGACCTGCCCAAGGTTCGCGCCGCGATGCAGGCGCATTTCGAGCAGCGCACGCCCGACTACACCGTGGAGCACCGCATCCGCTGCAAGGGCGGCAGCTACAAATGGATTGCCAGCCGCGGCAAGGTGGTGCGTCGCGATGCCCAGGGCCAGGCGCTGCGCATGGTGGGCACCACCACCGACATTTCTGCCCTGCGCGTGCTCTCGGAGCAGCTGCAGCAGCATGTCGAGCTGGTCACGCTCCTGACCGACCAGGTGCCGGGCCTGGTGTTGCAGTACCGTCTGTCGCCACAAGGGTTGGCGGCCGTGACCTATGCCAGCGCCGGCATCCGCGAGATCTACGAACTCACCCCCGAGCAGGTGGCGCAGGACCCGTCGTTGATCGAGCGTGCCATCCATCCGAGTGACCGGGCCGGCTATCTTGCCTCGCTCGCCGAGTCGGCCGAGCGGTTGACGCCCTGGCACCGCGAGTACCGCGTGCAACTGCCCGCGCAGGGCGTGCGCTGGCGCCAGGCGGATGCCCGCCCCAGCCGCCTGCAGGACGGCAGCACCGTGTGGCACGGCTTCGTCACCGACATCACCGAGCGCAAGGAAACCGAACGGCAATTGCTCCAGCTCGCCTCGGTCGATGATCTGACGCAACTGCCCAACCAACGCAGCTTCATGGCGCGCATGGAGCAGGAGCTGGCGCGTCTGCGCGGCTCCCCCCAGGCCAGGGCGACGGTCCTGATGTGCGATCTCGACCATTTCAAGCGCGTCAACGATCGCTACGGCCATGTCAGGGGCGATCGGGTCTTGCAGCACTTTGCCGCCATTCTGCGCAGTCAGCTGCGCAAGGACGATGGCGTGGGTCGTGTCGGTGGCGAGGAGTTCGCCGTGGTGCTTCCCGGGGCGGACCCTGCGCAAGCTCTGCTCTTCGCCAGCCGCGTGCAGCAGCGAACCCTGGATACGCCCTGGGTCGAGGGCGACATGCGCATCGCCCTGACCGTGAGCATCGGCATCGCCAGCATGCTGGCGGACGACGCCGACATCGCCGCGTCGCTGTCACGCAGCGACAAGGCCCTCTACCGGGCCAAGCGCGCGGGGCGCAATCGCATCGAACTCGGCGTGGCTTAGGGCCTAAGCCGCCTGCGGATAGAACGGGCCGCGCCCGGCCAGCAGCCGGGGCTGCTGATGATCGACCGCGCGACCGATGGCGGCGATATGCTCGGGCGTGGTGCCGCAGCAGCCGCCGACGATGTTCACCAGCCCCTCGGCAGCGAACGCGTGCAGCAGCCGCGAGGTCACGTCCGGGGTTTCGTCGAAGCCGGTGTCGCTCATCGGGTTGGGCAGCCCGGCGTTGGGGTAGCAACTGATGAAGGTGTCGGGCGCCGCCCGCGCCAGCTCCTGCAGATAGGGCCGCATCAGCGCTGCGCCCAGAGCGCAGTTCAGCCCCACGGCCAGGGGCTGGGCGTGGCGCACGCTGGCCCAGAAAGCGGGCACGGTCTGCCCGGAGAGGATGCGTCCGGAGGCGTCGGTCACGGTGCCGCTGATGATGATGGGCAGACGCTCGCCGCTGGCCTCGAACCATTCGTCGATGGCGAACAGCGCCGCCTTGGCATTGAGGGTGTCGAAAATGGTCTCCACCAGGAACAGGTCCACTCCCTCCTCGCCCAGCGCTTTCGCTTGCTCGTAGTAGGCGGCGCGCAGTTGCTCGAAGGTGATGTTGCGCGCGCCGGGGTCGTTGACGTCGGGGCTGATGCTGGCCGTCTTGGGCGTGGGGCCGAAGGCGCCGGCGACGAAGCGAGGTTTGTCGGGGGTGGAATGCGCGTCGGCCGAAGCGCGCGCGATGCGCGCGGCGGCATGGTTCATCGCGTCGGCCAGCTCGGCCATGGCGTAGTCGTCCTGGGCGATGGTGGTGGCGCCGAAGGTGTTGGTCTCGACGATGTCGGCCCCGGCCGCGAAATAGCCGTCGTGAATGTCACGGATGACCTGCGGCTGCGTCAGGTTCAGCAGCTCGTTGTTGCCTTTCACGTCGTGGGCGAAGTCCCTGAAGGACGCGCCTGGGGACGCTCCGATCGGTTCGCCACGGTATTGCGCCTCGGTCAGCTTGAGGCGCTGGATCATGGTGCCCATCGCGCCGTCGAGAATGAGGATGCGCTGGCGCAACAGCTCGGGCAATTGCCGGGCCCGGGTGTAGGCGGGCAAGGAGACGCTGGGAAGGGCGGTGGCGGCGTTTGTCATGCAGCGATTTTAGGAGCGGTGGCCCTGGTGCGCGGCGAGCTCAGCCAGGATTTGCGGGACCGTATGCCTGCCGATTCCTCGTTGCCGGTCAAGCCTGCGTCGAGCAGGCGCGGACGGCAGTTCGCCGCCGGCGCCCTGCCGCACATCACGCTTGCGGCAACAGCATCACCAGTTTGAGGTCGCTGCGCACGGCGGGGCGCAAGGTCAGTTGCTCGTAGATCCGCGCGCCGAGCCGTGGGTGCAGGAAGCGACGTTCGCCGCCCTCGCGTGCCAGCACATCCTGGCTTCGCCAGCAGCGGTCGAAGTCGGGGCTGGCGGCCGCCAGCGCCGCGATCAACTCCGCCAGCGGCGCACTGTCCGCATGGCGCCCGCAGTCGGCGCGAAACTCGGCCACCAGGCGCTGCGCGCGCGCTTCCCAGTCGTGGATGAGCTGCCGCGCCGGCGGAAAGACAAACAGGAAGTGCAGCAGGTTCGGGGGCGTCGCGGACCGTTCGGCTCTGGCGACACGTTCGCCGCTGCGCTTGACGGCGGCTGGCGCCGGTGCCTGGGCGGGTGTCGACCCTGCCGCACCCGCCGTGGCATCCGCGTCGCCCCAGTCGAGAAACAAGTCGCGAGCCAGCGCGTTCGCCGCCACCACGTCCCAGCGTCGGTCGAGCACATAGGCCGGGCATTGCAGCGCCTGCACGCTGCGCAGCACGGCGGGGGCAGCCCGGCTGGTCGGCAGCGGTTCCGCCGGGTCGCGTCGCCCGGCAAGGTCGAACACATAGGCACGTTCGGCCGCCGACAATTGCAGCGCCTGCGCCAGCCGCGCCAGCACCGCCGCCGAGGCGGCCACGGCACGCCCCTGCTCCAGCCAGGTGATCCAGGTGGTGCTCACGGCACACAGTTGCGCCAGCTCCTCGCGCCGCAAGCCGGGCGTGCGGCGTCGCGCCGAAGCCGCGAGTCCGGCAGCCTGGGGCTGCAGGCGCTGGCGGTGCAGGCGGATGAAATCGCCCAGGTGCTGGCGTTGCTGCTCCGGTGTCACGGCGGGGCCGGGTTCGATGGATGCCGCGCTGGATTCGGCCATGATGGAGGTGAAATGTGGAGGTGAAATGGGGCTGGCATTCGAGGCGTCAGGATAGCGTATCGCATACCAGGATAAACGATGATCTTGTACCAGGATGATTGTTCGCCTATGGTGTGCACCGTGGCCTGTCTGCCGCACGCCGCTGATGGGCTCGGTCCCCAGCGATCGAGGGCCGCGTTCCACGTCATGTCATCCACCCCATCACGCTCTTGCACCCACCATGGACCAGCACCAACTCGCCGCCGAGCAATTCGGCTCCACCGCCCAGGCCTATCTCACCAGCGCGGTACACGCCCGGGGGGCGGACCTGGAGCGTTTGCGCGAACTCGGGCGCAAGCGCCCCGGTGCGCGCGCGCTCGACCTGGGTTGCGGCGCCGGCCATGCCGGTTTCGCCCTGGCCGAAGCCGGCATGCAGGTGACGGCCTATGACCTGTCAGCGCCGATGCTCGAGGTGGTGGCGCAGGAGGCGCAGCGCCGCGGCCTGCAGGGACTGCAAACCCGCCAGGGCGCGGCCGAGCGCCAGCCCTTCGACGACGCGGCGTTCGATCTGATCGTCACCCGATTCTCGGCGCACCACTGGCTGGACCTGCCCGGCGCACTGGGCGAGGCGCGCCGTGTGCTGCGGCCTGACGGCACGCTGGTCGTGATCGATGCCGTCGCCCCCGAATCGCCCCTGCTCGACACCCTGCTGCAGACCGTGGAAATGTTGCGCGACGCCTCGCATGTCCGCGACTACCGGGAGTCGGAATGGCGCGCCATGCTGCAAGCGGCCGGGTTTGCCGCGCCCGAGACGCAGCGCTGGACCCTGCCCATGGTGTTCGACACCTGGGTGGCGCGCATGCGCACCCCCGCGCTGCGCGTGCAGGCCATTCGCGACGTGCTGGCCCAGGCAGCGGCAGAGGCGCGCTCGCATTTTCAGGTCCAGCCCGATGGCTCCTTCCTGCTGGATGCGGCGTGGATGCAGAGCCATGTCGGGCCATCGGCTTGACGTCCGCGACCCCAGGTCGGCGGCCTGACCGGAGAGCGCAACGGGGCTGCATGGGGGTTGGATGGGCGGTTCTCGACGCGGCCGCCTTATCGCCATTCCGGCCAGGTTGGCGGGCTAAGATGCATGCGCGTGCGCCACTCCCGACAGCGCGGCGGCATCCAACATGTCATCACATCCCCTTTTTGCCCCGTTCCAGAAGGAGCATTGCCATGCGTTCGAACCCTAGCCGCAACCCCCGCCGTGGCCTGCTCACGGCATGCGCAGCCGCGCTGGCCCTGGTTGCGCTCCCCGACCTGGCTGTTGCCGCGCCGGTCGTGCAGGCCAGCGGGGCGTGGATTCGATGGTTGCCGGCAGGCCTGCCGGCGGGCGGTTACGTCACCTTGCGCAACACCGGCGCCAGACCCGTGGAGCTGATCGGCGCCGACAGTCCCGACTATGGCAACGCCATGCTGCATCAGAGCATGAGCAAGGGCGGCATGAGCGAAATGCTGCATGTCGAACAGGTGCTCATCCCCGCGCACGGCAGCGTGGCGTTCAAGCCCGGGAGCTATCACATCATGCTGATGCAGCCGAAGAAAGACGTGAAGCCTGGCGACAAAGTGCCCATCACCCTGCAGTTCGCCGGCGGCATGACCCTGCGCGTGGACTTCGAGGTGCGCAAGGCCGATGCCACCGGCCCCGGTGGCATGACGGGCATGGACATGAAGGCCATGCCCCACAAACCTTGAGGCCAAGGCTGCCGAGGTGCCGGGTGGCTGCAGCCAGTGTGGCCGCGCGGAGCGAAACAGGGTGAACAGGCCCTGGTCACGCGGGGAAACCCCCGTTTCCTACAATGGCCGCTTTTGGTGCCGCCATGAACGCCCCCCAAGCCCCGCTGTTGAATCTCCAGGCGCAAACGCCCGTCACTGCCGTGACCGACCAGCCTGCGCGCCTGCGCGAGATTCCCTATAACTACACCTCGTTTTCCGACCGCGAAATCGTCATCCGCCTGCTCGGTGCCGAAGCCTGGGGCTGGCTCGACCAATTGCGCCAGGAGCGCCGCACCGGGCGCAGCGCGCGCATGCTCTACGAGGTGCTGGGGGACATCTGGGTGATCCAGCGCAACCCCTATCTCCAGGACGACCTGCTGCACTCGGCCAAGCGCCGCGGCGCCCTGGTCGACGCCCTGTGGCACCGCCTGCGCGAAATCGACAAGCGCCGCAGCGCGCCGGACATGAACGACCCCCAGGCGCAGGCGCGCGACGCCCTGGTGCTGCAACTGCTGGAGCGCGCCCGCGCCACCGTGGGCGCGTTCGCTGCCTGGTTCGACGAGGTCGCCGCATTACGCCGGCGGGCGCAGCGCGAATTCGCTCGCCACACCCGCAAAGACAACATCCGCTTCGACGGCCTGGCCCGCGTCTCGCACATGACCGACGCCACCGACTGGCGCGTGGAGGTGCCCTTCGTCGTGCTCTGTCCCGACACCGAAGCCGAGATGGCGCCGCTGGTGCAGGCCTGCGTGG
Organism: Pseudomonadota bacterium; assembly: GCA_021783435.1. Next base: position 9,652 of record JAJXUC010000038.1, read on the forward strand.
CGCTGGGCCTGACCATCGTGCCGCGCGGCGGCGGCACCGGCTACACCGGCGGCGCGGTGCCGCTGGTGTGGAACAGCGCCGTCATCAACACCGAAAAGCTCGAGGAGCTGGGCGCGGTGGAAGTCATCGCCCTGCCCGGCGTGGCCGAGCCCGTGGCCACCATCCGCAGCGGCGCCGGCGTGGTGACGCAGCGCGTGACCGACGCCGCCGACCGCGCCGGTCTGGTGTTCGCGGTCGACCCCACCTCCGCCGACGCCTCCTGCATCGGCGGCAATATCGCCATGAACGCCGGTGGCAAGAAGGCCGTGCTGTGGGGCACCGCGATCGACAACCTCGCCTGGTGGCGCATGGTGGACCCGCAAGGCCGCTGGGTCGAAGTCACCCGCCTGGATCACAACCTCGGCAAGATTCACGACGTCGAGCTGGCGCGCTTTCAGGTGGAGACCTTCGCCGCCGACATGCGCACCCTGCTGAGCAGCCAAGTGCTGGAGATCGAGGGCGCGCGCTTTCGCAAGGCCGGCCTCGGCAAGGACGTGACCGACAAATTCCTCGCCGGCCTGCCCGGCATCCAGAAGGAAGGCTGCGACGGCCTCATCACCAGCGCGCGCTGGGTGTTGCACCGCATGCCGCCGCAGGTGCGCACCTTCTGCCTGGAGTTTTTCGGCCAGGCGCGCGAGGCCATACCCAGCATCGTCGAGATCAAGAACTTCCTCGAGAACCGCCCCGGCGGCGCCATCCTCGCCGGTTTGGAACATCTGGACGAGCGCTATCTGAGAGCCGTGGGCTATGCGCCCAAGAGCAAGCGCGGCGCCTTCCCGAAAATGGTGCTGTTCGGCGACATCGTGGGCGAGGACGATGCCGCCGTGGCGCGCGCCACGGCCGAGGTGGTGCGCATGGCCAATGCCCGCGTCGGCGAGGGCTTCGTCGCCGTCAGTGCCGAGGCGCGCAAGAAATTCTGGCTCGACCGCAAGCGCACCGCCGCCATTGCCCGCCACACCAACGCCTTCAAGATCAACGAAGACGTGGTGATTCCACTGCCGCGCATGGGCGAGTATGTCGACGGCATCGAACGCATCAATATCGAACTCTCGCTGACCAACAAGCTCCAGCTCGCCGCCGAACTGGACCGCTTCCTGCGCGGACGCCTGCCGCTGGCGCGGAACGAGGAGCTGAGCGAAGGCGAGGCCCCCGTCGCCGCCGACGAGCTGGAAGCCGTGCGCGAACAGGCGCTGGATCTGCTCGGCGGCGTGCACGCGCGCTGGAGCTTCCTGCTGCAGGCGCTGGATGCGCCGCTGTCGCAGGCCCTGCCGCACTTCGCCGCGCTCGGGCTGGCCCCGGCCGAAACCGCGGCGATGCAGATGCTGCACCGCCAGCCGCGGGCGCAGCTGTTTCATCTGCTGCAGGACCACAGCCTGCGGGTGTCGTGGAAGGCAGACATCCGCCGGCCCCTGCACGCGCTGTTCGCCGGCGGTGCCTTCGAGCCGCTGCGCCGCGAGCTTGACGCCATCCACAAGCGCGTGCTCAAGGGCCGCGTCTGGGCGGCGCTGCACATGCACGCCGGCGACGGCAACGTGCACACCAACATCCCGGTGAACTCGGACGATTACGCCATGCTGCAAGCCGCGCAGGCTGCGGTGGCGCGCATCATGGCCCTGGCGCGCAATCTGGACGGCGTGATTTCCGGCGAGCACGGCATTGGCATCACCAAGCTGGAGTTTCTGACCGACGCCGAGATCGGCCCGTTCCGCGACTACAAGCTGCGCGTCGACCCCGAGGGCCGCTTCAACAAAGGCAAACTGCTGCACGATCCGAAGCTGCCCGCCGACCTGACCAACGCCTACACGCCGAGCTTCGGGCTCATGGGGCACGAGTCGCTGATCATGCAGCAAAGCGACATCGGCGCCATCTCCAACTCGGTCAAGGACTGCCTGCGCTGCGGCAAGTGCAAACCGGTCTGCGCCACCCATGTGCCGCGCGCCAACCTGCTGTATTCGCCGCGCAACAAGATCCTCGCCACCTCGCTGCTGGTCGAAGCCTTCCTGTACGAAGAGCAGACCCGGCGCGGCATCAGCATCCACCACTGGGAAGAGTTCGAGGACGTGGCCGACCATTGCACCGTCTGCCACAAATGTCTGTCTCCCTGCCCGGTGGACATCGACTTCGGCGACGTGTCCATGAACATGCGCAGCCTGCTGCGCAAGATGGGCAAGAAAAGCTTCAATCCCGGCAGCAGCGCCGCCATGTTCTTCCTCAACGCCACCGACCCGCGCACCATCAAGACCGTGCGCACCGGGCTCATGCAATGGGGCTTCAAGGCGCAGAACGCGGCGGTGAAGCTGCTGCGCGGCCCGGCGAAACGGCAGACCGCCGCGCCGCCCGCCACCACCGGGACATCGCCGCTGCGCGAGCAGGTCATTCACTTCATCAACAAGCCCATGCCCGGCGGCCTGCCGAAAAAAACCGCGCGCGCGTTGCTGGACATCGAGGACAAGAATTTCGTCCCCATCATCCGCAACCCGGCCACCACCACGGTGGACAGTGAGGCCGTGTTCTATTTCCCCGGCTGCGGCTCCGAGCGCCTGTTTTCGCAGGTCGGCCTGGCCACCCAGGCCATGCTGTGGCAGGTGGGGGTGCAGACCGTGCTGCCGCCGGGCTATCTGTGCTGCGGCTACCCGCAGCGCGGCGCGGGGCAGTTCGACAAGGCCGAAAAAATCATCACCGACAACCGGGTGCTGTTCCACCGCGTGGCCAACACGCTGAACTACCTCGACATCAAGACCGTGGTGGTGAGCTGCGGTACCTGCTTCGACCAGTTGCAGGGCTATGACTTCGACAAAATCTTCCCCGGCTGCCGCATCGTCGACATCCACGAATTCCTGCTGGAGAAGGGCGTCTCCCTGCCCCACACCGGCACCGCTTATCTTTACCACGACCCCTGCCACAGCCCGATGAAGCAGCAAGAGCCGATGAAAACGGTGAAAGCCCTGCTGGGCGACGGCGTGCGCAAGAGCGAGCGCTGCTGCGGCGAAAGCGGCACCCTGGGCGTGAGCCGGCCCGACATCGCCACCCAGGTGCGCTTTCGCAAGCAAGAGGAACTGCGCGCCGACGAAGCCGCGCTTCGCGCGCAGGGCCACAGCGGCGACATCAAGATCCTCACCTCCTGCCCGAGCTGTCTGCAAGGCCTGTCACGCTACAAGAACGACCTGCAAAGCGGCCTGCTGGAGGCCGACTACATCGTCATCGAGCTGGCCCGTCATAGCCTCGGCGAAGACTGGATGCCCGCTTATGTTCAAGCCGCCAATGCGGGCGGCATCGAGCGCGTGCTGGTGTAGGGCGAAATGGGGTCTGTCCCCGTTCAGAAATGGGGACAGACCCCATTTCCCTCCTTTCCCCCATCGCTCAATTCGCCGCCTTGATCTGCGCCGACCACTGCAGCAATTCCACCAGCGTCACCGGTGCAAGGCCACCAGCCGTGGCCGTTGTGTTCCACATTTCGATTTCAGTGGGGTGATAGGTGCTGATGGCGAACGGGATGACAGTCGGCCAGTTGACGGTTGGCCCGGCGGTCTGGAACTCCAGCGGCGACAGCGCCGGCGGCGAAGCTGCCTGTGCCTGAACGTAGAGCGCTTGAAACTCGGCGTAATCCTGCGTTTCTGTGCTGAGGATGGGGTTGTCCAGATCATGGTTGGCCAGCACCGCGCGTGTGCCCAGCGCCTGGCGGAACTGCTGCATGACCTGGATGGCGAAGGCGCTGCCGCCGTCGCCAGCGTTGTCGAACACGGTGGGGTTGAAGGTGTAGTCCAGCGGTGTCTCCTGCCAGGCGGTGTAGTCGTTGGGGGCATCGGACAGACATTGCTCCATCTGCGCGGCGCTGAAGCCGGCGTTGGCCAGAACCTGCTGATTGCTGGCACTGCCGGAGACGACGAAGGGTTCGGCAGTAATTGATGAGCACACCGAAATGGCTACCTCGCCCATCAGTGCGTTAGCGTCGTACACCGAGGCCAGGTGCTGCTGCAACTGCGTCCACAGTGCGCTGTAGGCAGGTGTCCAGAAGTTGGGAAAGACCGCACTGTTGCCGTTGCCTTCGGTGAGCGTCACCGAACCCACCTGCTGCATCACCCAGGCCGGGGTGTTGGGGCCGGCGAAAATGCGCAGCTTGCCCACCAGCGGCGTGCCTGGGTACTGCGCGTTGTAGTTGGCGATGTTCTGCAACGCGGCGTCGATGACGCTGTCGTCAAACACTCCTGGCTGCGGTTCGAGTTGCAACCAGGTAGCCTGAATCACGGCAGCGGCGTACACGCCAGGATGAGCGTTGGCCTCCAGCAAGCGGTTCTGCGGCAGGCCGCTTGCGGTGCCCACCCAGCTCTCGTCGCCCATGGTGACCATGCCGATCAGGGAAGGCTTCGCGATCCCCGCCGTTGGCGTGGGGCCGCTGGGCGGTGGCGCAGACGAGCCGCCGCCTCCGCCGCACGCGTCCAGCAGGAGGGCCGCGCACGACAGCGCAATCACCAGGAGCACAACGCGCGACGCTCGCAACTTGGGGTGTGGAGTGGTTGCGCGCATGGCATGCTCCTGCGGATCGCTGTGGAATGCAGCCAATAACGGCATACCGCAGCCCCCTGCCTACAGACAAGTGACGAGATCCATGCAAAAGTTTGCAACAACACTGAAAATTCCAAGCAACCAAACAGCTGTTGCTTGATTTTCCTGAAACAAATCAATCATCCGCCCAATCACCATTTCTGCACATTTGAAAACGAGATGACTGACAAAGAGGCGAAATGGGGTCTGTCCCCCTTTCCCAAATGGGGTCTGTCCCCGTTTCCCGTTTCCCTCTCAGCAAGGCGAAAAAAAGCCGCCCGAAGGCGGCTTTTCAAAACACAGTTGATGCAGCTTGCGCTGATCAGAACTGGTGACGAATGCCCAGGGCGAAGCCGCTGGAGGTGAAACCCGTACCGGCGACCAGCGCATCGTTGTTGCCCGTCGCATCTTGCACGGTAAAGGCAGCGCCAGAATCGTTCGAGATGTGCGCGTACGAGGTGTACAGGTTGGTGCGCTTGGACAGCGAGTAGGTGTAGCCGATCGCGTACTGCTTGGCACCCAGACCTGCCGTGGTCTTGTCTTTCTCCGCCGTGTAGGAAGCCAGGAAGGAGCCCGGGCCCACAGGCACCGTCGCGCCCAGCATCCAGACATCCAGCTTGTCGCCGCTTGCACCAGTAACTTGGCCCTGTTGGTTTTGGGCATACATGCCCGCCAGCTTGGCCACGCCGAAGTCATAGCTGCCGACGATCATGGTGTGCTTGGCGGCTGCATTACCGTTATAGAAATTTTCGCGCAGGTAGTCCACGCCGACCATAATCGGGCCGTTGTTGTATCCGCCGTGCAGGTTGTATTGACCAGTCGTGTTGTAGAGCGAGCCGGCAGGCGGAGTCAGCGCACCACCAGACGACATGCCATCACCAAACACATACATGCCGGCGACATTGAAGCCGCTGAAATTCGGCGATTGATAAATGATCGACTGGCTGGCGCGAGCCGGAGCACCGACCAAGCCGATGTTGCTGATGGTGCCGGTCAGGCCGTAACCGAACGGGTCGATATTGGCTTGGTCCAGGAAGGTCAGGGTGTACTGGCGGCCGAAGGACACGGCACCGAAGTTACCCTTCAAGCCGGCGAAGGCTTGACGCTGCATGAAGCCGCCGCCGCCGCCATAACCAAGATTACCGCCGGTGCAAAAGCCGACATTACCCGCCGCGCTGGCGTACGTGCCACCGTTGGCGCAGAAGCCGGTTTCAGCGTCGAAGAAGGCCGACAGACCGCCGCCCAGGTCTTCCGTGCCCTTGATGCCGATGCGTGAGCCGGACTGAATACCGGTGCCCAGCTTGGTGACGCTGCTGTTGCCGTTGCTGTAATGGGCGACGCCCAGGTCGATGATGCCGTACAGCTGCACGCTGCTTTGGGCCATGGCGGCGCCGGAAAATGCGCCGAGAACGGCCAGCGCGAGTAGTGATTTTTTCATGGGTGCATCTCCAGAAGATTGTTGGATGAAACGGTTTGCCGCAATACTGCTTACCGCTGCGTAGCAAGCCGGCTTGGGCAGGGTGCCGGCCGTCAGACTCGCCAACTCCGGGATGGGAGTTGCATGCATTTCAGCACCCGGCAATGGCCGGTGCAAGACCTGGTTCCGACATCGGGCCAGATTCCTGAAGTTGCGTTGCAGTGGCACAACATGCGGGGCGTGGCAGCAGGTCGAGCGGCGCGCCCGGATGGAAACCCCGCTGCCAGGAGGCGCCTATGCTTTCAACCTGGGCCGAGCGCATGGGCATGGGTTGCCGGTTCGTGCTCTGCGCCTGACGTTGAAAGGAGTTTCATCATGGTCGCCATCCATCGCGCCGAGCCAGCATCGTCCGCCGGACCGCGTGCATCGACACGCCCGAGCGCAGCCGATCGCTTGCTGGTGGCAGCGGACAACGCGCTGAAAACCCTGGCCGGCGGTCTGCAACCGTCGCGGCCGATGCCGGCGCCGCCCCTGGCGAGGCAGGCGGCCGGTCAGGGCATCCCCATGCCCCTGGCCGAGCGCGAGCTTGCGGCCAGGCTGATGCGGGTGAACCATGTGGGCGAAATCTGCGCCCAGGCGCTGTACCAGGGGCAGGCGCTGGCGGCGCGCGACGGCCGGCTGCGCCAGCATTTCCTGCACGCCTCGCGGGACGAAGGCGATCACCTGGCCTGGTGCGCGCAGCGCCTGCGCGAACTGGACTCGCACCCGAGTTGGCTCAACCCGCTGTGGTACGCCGGAGCCTTCGGCCTGGGCCTGCTGGCCGGACGCGTGGCGGGCGACAAGGTCAGCCTGGGCTTCGTCGTGGAAACCGAGAACCAAGTGGAGCAGCACCTGGCCTCGCATCTGCAGCACCTGCCGCAGGCCGATGCGGAGTCGCGCGCGGTGGTGGCGCAGATGCAGGCCGACGAGCTGGAGCACGCGCGCGCGGCGGACAAGCTCGGCGCAACCCGCTTGCCGGCCCCGGTGCGCTGGGCGATGCGCGGCGCCGCGAAGGTGATGACGACGACGGCGCAGTGGGTGTGAGGGCTGTGAAGGCGCTCCGGGCCGGGCGCGTGCGCCCGGCGGTGCACAAGTGAGCGTCGCCGGTGGCCCGCTGGCCAGGCGGGAGAGGGGCGATTGCCGTGGCCATCCCGTGCCTACAATGGTCTGGCCATGACTTCAGCCACGTACATTTCGTACAACTGCGTTCGCCGTCTGCGTGATTCCGGCATGTCCGAGGCGCGGGCTGAGGCTCTTGCCGAAGCATGCCGCGACACGCAAGGCGGAGCCGATCGAGTGACCAACCCGATCTGCAGGACGTGGGATGCCACCTGACCATCAAGATCAGCGTCATGCTGGTGGTCGCGGCGGGGCTGCTGCTGGCGGTGCTTCGCGGATTGCAGTGAACGAGGGCCTGGCCGAGGCTGCGTCTGCCGTGACCGGACCGTCCTCCAGGCACGAGCGAGCGCAAAGCGGCCGGCTGTGGGCCGGACTCCATGCGCTGCCATGGTTTTCCGGACTGACCCGGCCGGTTTCGAGTTCCCCCCCATTGGCCACTGTGCGGCAACCCCCCCGAGGGGGCGAGCCACGCTTGGGGCGGCCCGGCGCATGGCTCGGGTGTGCCCCCGGGCCAGCCGCTGCGCGTCAGGCCTCCCCCCGAGGGGGCGAGCCACGCTTGGGGCGGCCCGGCGCATGGCTCGGGACCTTGCTGCCGCTGGCGTGCTTGCTGGGGATGTTGGCGGCCTTGGGGGGGTGTTCCAGCGTGCCGCTGTCTGCGCCATCCACCGAAGGGCAGGCGTCGGTGCAGGGTGCCGGCGGCTGCTACGCGCCGCCGCCCAACACGCGCGCGGCCTACAACCGCACGTACCGCGTGCTGGGGCGCAGCTACACGCCGCTGGCCAGCGCGTCGGGCTACGAGGCGCAGGGGCAGGCGTCGTGGTACGGCTGGGAGTCGGGCTCGACCACGTCCATGGGCGACCGTTTCAACCCGCGGGCCTTCACCGCAGCCAGCCGCACGCTGCCGCTGCCGACCTGTGTGCAGGTCACCAATCTGGCCAATGGCCGCAGCGCGCTGGTGTTGGTGAACGATCGCGGGCCGTTCGTCGACAGCCGCATCATGGATCTGTCGTATGGCGCGGCCCAGGCGCTGGGCATCACGCGCACGGGGACGGCCCGGGTGCGCATCGTCGCGCTGGCGGGCAATGGACCGCCGGCTCCAGCTCAGGGGGCGCCGGCTGCGCCCGTCTCGCCGGTTGCGCCGCAGATGGATGCAGCCGCGCAACCGGAGACCTTCGCCCCGGCACCCATCGCGGTGGCGCAGGCCGGCGCGGTGAACGCGCCAGGCATCGAGAGCCAGCCGCTGCCGCCGCCGCTGCAAGGCGCAAACTCCGGCAGCGAGGCGAGCCCGAGTGAAACCTCTGCCGGCATGCCTTCGGCAGCACCGGTCGCACTGGCAGCGTCCGCCGCAGCCAACGCCACCGCCGGCTCCAGCGCCGCATCCGCCGCCGTCACGTCGACCATGGCAGCAGCCCCATCCACGCGGCTTACGCCACAGCCCGCACCCCTGTCCACGCCCGCCCCCACGCTGCAGACGCTGGCACCACAGTTGCCGGGTGCGCCACAGGCCTATTTGCAGACCGGCGCTTTCGCGCTGCAGGCCAACGCCGAGGCCGAGCGTGCGCAACTGCTGGCGGCGGGGCTTGGCCCCGTGCTCGTTGTTCCGGGTACCTTGCATGGCGCCATGTTCTACCGCGTGCAGATCGGCCCGTTGCCGGGCAATGCGCCGGACACGGCGCTGCTGCACAAGCTGCGCCTCCTGGGCTTGAGCGCCTACGCGGTGGTGCAGCAGTAGCGCGGTGCGACCCGCGTCGGCCGGGGTTTCCTGTGGCCTGGCCGAAGTTCGCGTCCTGCCGGGGGGACTCTGCCGACAAAACACAACGGGGCTGCAAGGCAGCCCCGTTGTGTTGGCAAAGAGGGTATCGGCAAGCGCCGCGGCCATCGGGCCGTGACGGAAGCGATACCTCGGCGTTGCTCTTGCCCTCTTACTTCTTGGCGCTCAGGCATTCCTTCATGAACTTCTTGCGATCGTCGCCCTTCAGCGCCTTGGTCTTGGCGTCCTTGTTGCAGGTGACCATTTTTTCCTGCTGAACGGTCAGCTTCTTGCCGTCGTGCGCGGCAGCGGTGGGCATGGCCTTCTTCTCTTCGACCTTCTTGGCGGGTTCGGCGGCCTTGGCGCTCAGGCATTCCTTCATGAACGTCTTGCGGGCCTCGCCGGTGAGCGCCTTGGTCTTGGCGTCGGCGTTGCAGGTGGCCATCTTGCTGGTTTGCGCCGTGGCGGCTTGGGCTGAAACCAGGCCTGGCAGGGTGAAGGCGGCACAGGACAGGCTGATGGCGAGGATGATCTTTTTCATGGGTGAAACTCCGAGCGAGAGGTGAACGGGAACGTGGATACAGACGGCGGACCCGTCTGCGGGGCCAGAGGAACCAAAAGGGCGCTGCGAACGCAATTCCCCACCTGCAGGGCGGCAACCGTGGCGGAGGGCGACCCTAAAATGCGCGGATTTGCATCGCAACATCACCATAATGCGCGACTATCTATCCCGGTTGACAGGAGTTCTCACCACAACTGCGAAACATCTGCATCCGCAAGCCCCCGAAGCCGTGCTGGAGCGGCCCAAATCAGCGGGGCATGGTGATTTTTCCTGCACGTTGTCGATGCAGCTCGCCCGCAGCCTCAAGCGCAGCCCACGCGACATCGCCCCCATCCTGATGGACGCCGTGCGCACCGATGCGGCCTTGATGGCGGGGCTGGTGAGCATCGATCTGGCGGGCGCGGGCTTCATCAATTTCACCCTGGCCCCATCGCTCAAGCAGGCGGTGGTGGCGACAGTCAATGCCCTGGGCGGGGCTTACGGCCGCGAACCGGCGGGCAGCGCCGGGCAAGTCCTGGTCGAGTTCGTCTCGGCCAACCCGACAGGGCCTTTGCACGTCGGCCACGGCCGGCAAGGCGCTCTGGGCGACACCATGGCCGCTTTGCTGGCCGCGAGCGGCTGGGCGGTGACGCGCGAGTTCTATTACAACGACGCCGGGGTGCAGATCCGGAATCTGGCGCTGTCGGTGCAGGCGCGGGCACGCGGACTGGCGCCTGGCGCGGCCGGCTGGCCCGAGGCGGGCTACAACGGCGAGTACATCGCCGAGATCGCGCGCGACTATCTGGCGCGGGCCGTGGTGCAGGCCGAAGACGGCGCGGCGGTGCAGGCGGCAGGTAACGCCGACGATCTCGACGCCATCCGCCGCTTCGCCGTGGCCTCTCTGCGGCGCGAGCAGGACCTCGACCTCAAGGCCTTCGGCATCCGTTTCGACAACTACTACCTGGAGTCCAGCCTGTATGCCGACGGCCGGGTGGAGCGCACGGTCCAGGCCCTGGTCGCTTCCGGCCACACCTACATGCACGAGGGCGCATTGTGGTTGCGCACCACCGCATTCGGCGACGACAAGGACCGCGTGATGCGCAAGTCGGACGGCAGCTACACCTACTTCCTGCCCGACGTTGCCTATCACCTGGCCAAGTGGGAGCGTGGCTTCCACCACGCCATCAACATCCAGGGCTCGGACCACCACGGCACCGTCGCGCGCGTGCGTGCCGGCCTGCAGGCGGCGAATCCGGCCATTCCCGCAACCTATCCGAGCTATGTGCTGCACAAGATGGTGACGGTGATGCGCGGCGGCGAGGAAGTGAAAATCTCCAAGCGCGCCGGCAGCTATGTCACGGTGCGCGATCTGATCGAATGGTCCGGCGGCATGCGAGACGACATGACGCCAGGCGAGCGCGACGCCGCCCTACGGCGCGGGCGCGACGCGGTGCGCTTTTTCCTCGTGTCCCGCAAGGCCGACACCGAGTTCGTCTTCGACGTCGACCTGGCCCTGGCGCAGAGCGATGAAAACCCGGTGTACTACGTGCAGTACGCCCACGCCCGCATCTGTTCGGTGCTGGCGCAATGGGCCGAACGTGACGGCGGCGATGAAGCGGCGCTGCGGCGGGCCGACCTGAGCCCGCTCATCAGCCCCCGCGAGCAAGAGCTGATGATGCTGCTGGCCCACTACCCCGAGATGTTGCGCCAGGCTGCCGACGAGCTGACGCCGCACGATGTGGCGTTCTACGCGCGCCAGCTCGCCGGCAGCTTCCATGCCTTCTACAACGCCGAGCGCGTCCTGGTGGATGATGCCGCGCTCAAGCAGGCGCGGCTCGCGCTGCTGCAAGCCGTGCGTCAGGTGTTGCACAATGCGTTGGCCGTGCTGGGCGTGAGCAGCCCGCAGCGCATGTAAGGCCCGCCCAGGCCAGCCTGCACAGGTTCAACAGCCAGCGGTTCGCGCCGCCGTCACTCCATCGCACCCCATCCCATCACGCCATGCCTCAACACCTTCGCCCCATCCGTTCGCCCGGCTGCGCCCAGCGCGGCGGCACCCTGCTCGGCCTGATCGTCGGTCTGGTGCTGGGCCTGGCCATCGCGCTGGTAGCGGCCCTCTACATCACCAAGGCGCCGCTGCCCTTCATGAACCGCTTCCAGGAGCGCCCAACCGGCGCGGCGTCCGGCGCGGCCAACTGGAATCCGAACCAGGGACTGGTCAGCGGCGGCGCTCCGGCCCCGGTGGCCGGCAGTTCGATGCCCGTGCAGGTGAGCAGCGCCCCGCTCTCGCCCAAGGCGATCGAGTCGTTGGGTCAGCCACCCACCGGGGTGGTGCAGCCGGGTCAAGCGACGACGGCCGCTGGTGCCACCGGGGCGTTCAGCCCGGCAACGCCAGCGCCGGCGAACGTCGCCGCTCCGGCGGGATCGTCCAATCTGCTCTACATCCTGCAAATTGGCGCCTACAGCACCAAGGCCGATGCCGAGAGCCAGCGCGCCAAGGTCGCGTTCACCGGGCTGGAAGCGCATATTGACGAACGCCAGGTGGGAGGCCGCACCTTGTATCGCGTGCGCGTCGGTCCTTACCCCGCTGCGGAGCAGGCCGACAAGGCGCAGAAACTCTTGAATGACAACGGAATCGAATCCGCAGTCGTTAAGGTCTCGAAGTAACGCTGCCGAGCAGGGGCGGCCTCAAGCACGACCCCGCACGCGGCGCATGAATTGCACACCCATCCCAACCCGTTGAAAGGAAGCACCATGAATCGCTGGTTCACCCGCATCGCCGCGCTGCTGTTGCTCGGTTTCAGTGTCGCGGCAAACGCCGCAGGACCCGCTCCGTTCCAGGAGGGCGCTGGTTACACCAAGTTGCCGATCGCGCAGCCGGTTGGCCACAAGGGCAAGATCGTCGTCACCGAATTTTTCTGGTACGACTGCCCGCATTGCTTCGAGTTCGAACCCCTGCTGGAAGCCTGGGCGAAGAAGCAGCCGGCCGATGTCGTCCTGGAGCGCGTACCGGTGGCGTTCGCGCCGCAATACGTCGCGCAGCAAAAGCTGTACTACGCGCTCAAGGCTCTGGGCAAGGTCGATGCCTTGCAGGGCGCCATTTTCAACGCCATTCATGTGCAGCACATCCCGCTCGGAACCCCGGAGCAGATGGCCAACTGGCTGGTCGGGCGCGGCATTCCGAAGGCCACCTTCATGAACGCCTACAACTCCTTCGGCGTGCAGATGGAAGCCAAGCGCGCCACGCAAATGGTGACCGACTACCAGATCTCCGGCGTGCCCACGATGGCGGTTGGCGGCATGTATACCGCGTCGGCCTCGATGTCGGAGACGCCCACCAACGAGAAGGTCTTGCAGGCAGTCGATTTTCTGGTGCAGCAGTTGCGCGCCGGCATGGCCAAATCAGCCAAGTAAAAACAGATCCCGGTGATTTCCCGCCGCTGAAAAAGCCCGCAATCGCGGGCTTTTTCACGCCAGGAGCAAGACCAGCCGATGGCCGGCCGCGCGCTCGCGTCGGGCGGCTCAAAACAGGGGCCGACATGCCTACAATGCTTCGCATGAAAGCAAACTTCATGCCCATGCTTCGCCCCGCCACGCGCCTGCTGCTGGCCGTGCTGTTGACGGCGACGCTGGTCCCGGCTCAGGCGCTGCAGTCCGACAAGGCGCAGCCCATCCAGGTCGAGGCCGACGCGATGCAGTACAACGACGTCAAGCAGACCAGCGTGTTCACCGGCAACGTGGTGGTCACCAAAGGCTCGCTGGTGATCCACGCCGCCCGCGTCGAGGTGGTGCAGACGCCGCAGGGCTATGACGACGCCACCGCATTCGGCACGCCGAACAGGCTCGCGACCTATGCCCAGACGCTGGACGCGCAGCCCGGACAGCCCACCCCGTCGATGTTCGGCAGCGCCGTCACCATTCACTATGACGGCAAGAGTGACGTGGTCACATTCACCGGCCAGGCCACGCTCGACCGCCTGAGCGACGGCAAGCTGACGGACCGCGCCCAGGGCGAGGTCATCACCTACAACGACCTCACGGATGTCTTCGCCGTGGTCGGCGGCAAGGCCGGCGCCACGCCTTCCAACCCCAACGGCCGGGTGCGGGTGATGCTGTCGCCACGCACCGCGCAACCCGCAGCCAAGCCCGGCGGACCGGCGCCGGCGTTGAAGGTGTCTCCAGGCCTGGGAGCGCAGCCGTGAACGCGGCGGTGTTGAAGCCGGTGGAGCCGGCGACGCCGGCCCGGGCCCAGCATGCCGGGGTGCTCAGCATGCGCGGCTTGCAAAAGCGCTATGGCGGCCGCCAGGTGGTGCGCGACGTGAGCCTGGAGGTGCGCGGTGGCGAGGTGGTCGGTCTGCTCGGCCCGAACGGTGCCGGCAAGACCACCTCGTTCTACATGATCGTCGGCCTGGTGCGGGCCGATGGCGGCGAGATTCACCTCAACGGCCAGAACATCACGCATCAGCCGATGTACCGGCGCGCGCGTCTGGGCCTGTCCTACCTGCCGCAGGAAGCCTCGATTTTTCGCGGCCTGTCGGCTGCCGAAAACGTGCGCGCGGTGCTGGAGCTGCAGCATGACGCCGAGGGCCGCGCCCTGAAAAAGTCCGAGATCGAAGCGCGCCTGGTGCAGTTGCTGCGTGAGTTGCATGTGGAGCATCTGGCCGGCAGCCCGGCCATCGCCCTGTCCGGCGGCGAGCGGCGACGGGTGGAGATCGCCCGGGCGCTGGCCACCAATCCCCAGTTCATCCTGCTCGACGAGCCTTTCGCCGGGATCGATCCCATCGCCGTGATCGAAATCCAGCGCATCGTCCAATTCCTCAAGTCGCGGGGCATCGGCGTGCTCATCACCGATCACAACGTGCGCGAGGCGCTCGGCATTTGCGACCACGCCTGCATCATCAGCGAGGGCAGCGTGCTGGCCCTGGGCAAGCCCGACGACATCGTCAACAACCCGGCCGTGCGCAAGGTCTATCTGGGTGAGAGTTTTCGCTTATGAGCATCCCTGCATCTGCCGTTTTCGAGTGCGCGACGAACCCATGAAGCAGTCGCTCAACCTTCGCCTGTCGCAGCACCTCGCGCTCACCCCCCAGTTGCAGCAATCCATCCGCCTGCTGCAACTCTCCACGCTGGAGTTGCAGCAGGAAGTCGAGCAGATGCTCGAAGCCAATCCTTTCCTGGAGCATGAGGAAGGCGAGGGCGATGTCGAGACGCCGGCCGAGGCGCAAAGCGCGACGGAAGCCGCCGAGGCTCGCAAGGAGACGCATGAGGAGACCGTCGAACTCAAGCTCGACCGCGAGGACTGGCAATCCGGCGCCGAGCAGGGTGAGTGGGATGCCGCGCCAGGCGAGAACTGGCAGGGCAGCGGGGGCGAGGCCGACGACGATTTCGACCCGGTGGGCCTGGCGCATGTGGGGGCCGACCTGCGCGCCCATCTGCGCGGGCAGCTCGCGGGGTTAGGGCTGAGCGAGGCCGACCGTGTTGCGGCCGAGGCCATCATCGACTCGCTCGACGAGGATGGCTACCTCGCCGAGGGCCCCGAGTTGCTGGCCGCCGAGCTCGACACCGACGCCAGCGAGGAGGAGCGCGATGCGCTGTGCAGCGCGCTGCGCGTGGGCTTGAAGCTGGTGCAGAGTTTCGACCCGGCTGGCGTTGGCGCCGCCAATCTGGGTGAGTGCATGTGTTTGCAACTCCAGCGCCAACCCCCCTGCCCGGAGCGCGATCTGGCCATCGCCCTGTGCGCCGGCGGCCATCTGGACCTGTTGTCCAAGCGCGACTGGAAGCGGCTGGCCCGCGCCCTGCAGGCTGACGAGGCGGCGTTGCGCGACGTGCAGCAACGCATCGCGCGGCTGGATCCGCGTCCGGGTGCGAGCTTCGTGCCGTCCACCGCGCAGGCCGTCACGCCCGATGTCATCGCCGTGCGCACGGGTCGGCGTTGGCGCGCGATGCTCAACCCCGAGGTGCTGCCCAAGCTGCGCATCAACAGCCTCTACGCCGATCTGCTGCGCCGCTCGCGAGACGGCGCCGGGCTGTCGGGGCAGTTGCAGGAGGCGCGCTGGTTCGTGCGCAATGTGCAGCAGCGCTTCGAGACCATCGAGCGCGTGGCGCAGGCCGTGATCGAGCGCCAGCAGAACTTTTTCAGCCACGGCGAACTGGGCATGCGCCCGCTGGTGCTGCGCGAAATTGCCGATGAGCTCGGCTTGCACGAGTCCACCATTTCGCGCGTGACCACGCAGAAATATGTGCTCACGCCGTTCGGCACGTTCGAGCTGAAATACTTTTTCGGCTCGGGCCTGTCCACCGACACCGGCGGCAATGCATCGAGCACAGCGGTGCGCGCCATCATCCGCCAGATGGTGCAGGACGAGAACCCGGCGGCGCCGCTGTCCGACGGCGAACTCGCCGAGCGACTCGCCACGCAGGGCATCACCGTGGCGCGGCGCACGGTGGCCAAGTACCGTGAGGCCCTGCGCATTCCTCCCACGGCGCAGCGCAAGAGCGCGACCCATCCCTAGGAGCGTGCGGGCCGGCTGCGCGGCATGCGTCCCGGATGCCTGCTGCAACCGCTTGAAGCGGTCTCAGCCTTCGCCGCGAATGCGCCGCACCAGCGCCGTGGTGGAGCGGCCGGCGACAAAGGGCAGGATGCGCACTTCGCCGCCCCAGCCGCGCACCAGTTGGGTTTCGGGCAGGGTTGCGACGCTGTAGTCGCCGCCCTTCACATAGATCTCGGGGCGCACCTGTTGCAACAGCGCCAGCGGCGTGGACTCGTCGAACAGCACCACCAGGCTGACGCTTTCCAGCGCGGCCAGGACGGCAGCGCGATCGTCTTGCGGGTTCAGCGGGCGCTCCGGGCCCTTGCCCAGGCCCCGCGCCGACGCGTCGGAATTCAGCCCCAGCACCAGGCTGGCGCCAAGCGCCCGCGCCTGCGCGAGGTAAGTCACATGGCCGCGGTGCAGGATGTCGAACACGCCGTTGGTGAACACCAACGGGCGCGGCAGCGCGGCCAGGGCCTGCGGCAATTGCGCCGGTGCGCAGAGTTTGCGCAGAAAAGCCGGGGCCGAGGTGGATGCGGAGCTGCTGGACATGGCTGGCATTGTCGCAAAGCCGCTGGCGGGCGCGGCGCGAACCCGATCACAACGCTGCACGGCCGCCACCGAGCAACTGGGCAACTGGGCAACTGGGCAACTGAGCAATCGCGCTGCCCACGATGACCGATGACCCGCCGCTGGTGTGGCGCTTGTTGCCGGCGTTCACCAAACTTCACCGTTGTGGGGCGTGCGAGCCGATACCATTTCGAAAATTTCCACCTTGCGCAGCGGCGATGTCCTGCCGCACCCGCTCGTCATGTCCGAATCCCTCGCCTACCGCCTCCGCGCCCTGCTCGTCCATCTCCGTCTGGGTCTCGACCCGATGGTGCCGATGATGTTGATC
>JAJXUC010000192.1 GCA_021783435.1 Pseudomonadota bacterium
TAGAACCCGATGGCCGCCGCGGCGCCGCGGCAGACCAGGTGCGGGGTGAGGCTGTGCATGCCGTCGGGGATGGCTTTGACCTTGCTCATGAGGGTCTCCTTGATGGAGTGGGAGTGGGTGGCGGGCGCCACACGGCGCCCTGTTGAGACGACGATCCGGCCAGGCGCGGATCGACAGATGCGGCGGCATGATGTCCGGCGATGATCTGGCGGCGCTTGCCGGGATGGCGCACGCGCCAGCCCGGCAAGGCGCCATCAAGCCGCCTTGCCTGCCGCTTCGGCCCTGCGTGCCTCATAGGCTTTCAGATGGCTGTAGGCGACGGAAAGCAAGGAGGCGCCAGGCGACTCGAGCCCGGCTTCAACGCGTCGCTGGAGCATGTCGCCCACGATGTGGTCGGCCTCGATGCGGGAGCCGTTCTCGATGTCGCGAAGCATCGAGGCCGTCAAGGTTGAGCCTGCCGTGGTCAGGATGTCGCGCGTGCGCTCCAGGAATGCCGCCCGCGGGGCATACCCCGCAGCTCGGCTGACACCGAGGCAGGCCTCCAGCAGACCCTCGATCACGCCCCTGCCTGAAGGCGCGGCAAGGATGGCGCCAATCGGCGCGCGCATCAGGCAGGTGCTGGCGGCCAGGGTTGTCAGGAACACCCACTTCTCCCACATCTCGTGGATGATCTGCGAGCTCGCGCGCACGTCGACCTGGGCACTGGCGAAGGCCTCCGCGATGCGACGCGCACGCTCCGAGTGTTCACCATCGCGCTCTCCGAAGACTAGGTGATGGGTGTCGTTCAGGTGCACGATGACACCGTCGGCATCGAGGGTGGCCGCGATCATGCATTGGCCGCCGAGGACGCGCTGACGCCCGAATGCGGCGTCCAGCGCATCCAGGTGGCGCATGCCGTTGAGCAAAGGCAGGATGGCGGTTTGCGGGCCCACGGCCGGCGCCATGTCCCGGATCACGTCATCCAGGTCGTAAGCCTTGCAGCTCAGCACGATGAGGTCGAAGTGGGTGCGCAGATGCTCCGCCTGGACGGTGGCTGGATCGTGCAGAGTGAGGTCGCCGCGCGGACTCTGGATGCGCAAACCGGAGCGCTCGAGCTGCAGCGCGCGGCGCGCCCGAACCAGGAAGGTCACATCCTGACCCGCCTGCAGCAGCCGGCCGCCGAAATAACCGCCGATTGCTCCGGCGCCGATGATCAGGATGCGCATGATCGGGGCTCTGAGGGAGTCAAGCTGCCACCACGCGCACCGCGCGATTGCGGATGCGCAGCACCAGAACGGCGGCAACCAACCCGAGGATGCCGGAGAGGGTCGTGGCCAGGGTGTAATTGCCGTAACTGCTGCGCAGGATTCCTCCCATCAACGCCGCAAAGGCCGCCCCGATCTGGTGGCCAGCCACGACCCACCCAAACACGATGGGCGCCTCGCGGCTGCCGAAGACATCGTTCGTGAGGCGCACGGTCGGCGGCACGGTGGCCACCCAATCCAACCCGTAGAACAGCGCGAAGACCGGCAGGCCGAAGTAGCCCAGGCCGAAGGCATAGGGCAGGTAGATGAGCGCCAGACCACGCAGGCCGTAGTACCAGAACAGCAGCACGCGGTTGTTGAAGCGGTCGGACAGCCAGCCGGATAGCGTGGTGCCCACGAGATCGAGGGCGCCCATGGTGGCCAGAATGCTGGCGCCTTGCACCGGCGTCAGGCCGTGGTCGCCGCACATGGCGATGAAGTGCGTGCCGATGTAGCCGTTGGTGGTCGCGCCGCAGATGAAGAAGCTGAAGAAGAGCAGCCAGAAGTCGCGCACCTTCACGGCTTTGCCGAGGGCGCCGAAAGCCATGGAGATGGGGTTGGTCTTCGGTGCCTCCGCCTGGGCGGGAGCGTCGTCGGCATCCCCGTAGCGCCGTAGGCCCACCGAGGCGGGCTGCTCCGGCATGAGGACATAGACCAGGGGGATGACGAGCGCCGCGCCGCCGGCCACGGTCCAGATCACGGGCTGCCACCCATGGTGCTCGACGATGTAGGCCAGCAAGGGCAGGAACACCAGTTGCCCGGTGGCGGAACTGGCGGTGAGCAGGCCCATGGCCAGGCCGCGCCGGGCGGTGAACCAGCGGCTGACGACGACCGCGCCCAGGGTCATGGCCGTGGCGCCTGTGGTGCTGCCGACGATCAAGCCCCAGATCAGCCACATCTGCCAACTGTGCTGCATGACGCTGGACCACGCCACGGCGACTGCGAGAAGCATGAGTGCGCCCAGCACCGTCTTGCGTAAACCGAAGCGCTGCATGCAGGCGGCGGCGAAAGGGCCCATCAAGCCGAAGAGGGCCAGGTTGATGGACAACGCGCCGGAAATGCTGGCCAGATCCCAGCCGAACGCGCGTTGCAGCGGGACGAGCATCACGCTCGGTGCGGCGCGCGTGCCGGCGGTGATGAGCATGACCAGAAAGGTCACGCCAACCACGACCCAGGCGTAGTGAAAGCGCAGATGATTCCGAAGGGCGAGGGCGCGCATGGTGTGTGTATTCGGGGCTTGCTCAATGGGCCGGCGGTCGAGTTGAATCCATCACACCGCTCAGCGATCATGGTGATCAGACTCAATCAGCCAGGTGATCTTCAGCGGCGGCAGGCGTCGAGCGGTTTGCGACAAGCTGGCTCACGCGTATTAGACTTCATTCGCCTCATCAGGGGCAATCTCCCAGACTTCGTCGTCCTCTGTTTGTGCCGAGCGTGCTCTCCGGCTCGACGCCTTGCAGGGATGCTTGCTCGAGAACCCGATGGATCAAAACCGATATGACCGTGGCCTGGCTGTCCGCAAGGACGTGCTGGGATCCGACTATGTGGACGCCGCCATCCGTGGCGCCGACGATTTCAACCGCGACCTGCAAGGTCTGGTGACCGAGTACGCCTGGGGCGAGATCTGGTCTCGTCCCGGGCTGTCGCGTCGTGACCGCAGCCTGCTCAATTTAGGCATGCTCACCGCGCTCAACCGCCCGCACGAACTCAAGCTGCACATTCGGGGAGCCCTCACCAATGGGGTGACGCGGGACGAGATCAAGGAGGTCTTCCTCCAGGCCGCGGTGTACTGCGGCGCACCGGCCGCCATCGACAGTTTCCGCCTTGCGCGCGAGGTGTTCAAGGAACTGGAGCCTTGAGCCTGACCGGTCAGGTCTCTGACTGGACCTGGGGGCGTCAGCAGGCCGCGCAGCCCTGACATGAACATGCACCCGGGAACCCCTCGCGCCGTCCGGGCAGCGCGGGCGCGAGGAGACTCCAGCGTGCACCGCGGCCCAAACCTAGGCGCTGGGGCCGACACCCGGGAGCCCGCCTCGACAGCCCGACCTCAGGTTTTGCGTTTCGATTTCGTCGAGGCGGCCTCGACCGATTGACGCGCGGCCATCGTGGCTGCACGCAAATTCGTCTCGGCCATTTCCCCGGCTTGTTTCGACGCTCTGCGCACCGAGTCGTAAGCCGCGTTGGCACCTTGGATGGCTGTCTTCATCATCGCCACGGCGGGCTCGGATCCGGCTGGGGCGTGTTTCGCCGAGCTTTCGACCAGGGCCATGAACTGGCGATGCATCTCCGCCACCTGGTCCTCCGCGTTTTTGGCGATTTCAGCCTGGGCACTGGATGTGATCTGCTGGACATGCTGGGCATAGCTGAGCATGCGTTCAGCCAGCGGTTCCATCCACTGGCCCTGCTGGCGTGTCAGACTCTGCAAATCCTTGGTCGACATCTTGGCCATGGTTTCCTCGGCACTGTCCTGCAAGGTGGATTTCACGGTCTGCATGCTGAGGGTTACCAGCTTTTCCATGCTGTCCATGGTCTTGGTCACCATATTGAACAGATTTTCGAACTGGGCTTTTTGCGCGGCAATCAACTGTTCGGGATTCATGGCCATCCTTTCGTTGAAGTGGAGTTTGCATGCTAGGACGGCTCCCGGGCCAAGACAAGGAAACCAGGGAGCTGCACTGAGGGCGCGAGCAGGCCGTGCGCCACGCCAGCGATCCTGAAAACGATTCTCACATGAAGGCAGCGCAGTTCTGCAGCAAAACCTGCCGCACAATTTAGGTAGGCCACCGCATGAATTTGGATCTTGCTGACGCAGGTTTGGAGGAGGCACTCGGATGCATGGCATCGCGCGTCTCTGGCGTTGATCCCGAGAACTTCTGGTGAACACATCATGCGCGAAGACGACGACAACAGCCCGGCATTGCCCACTCCGCAAGCGGACCAGGAGCACAGCGCGAGCGAGCCGACGTTTTTGCTGATGCACGTGCCGGTCAACATTCGCAGCATGTCGCTGGTGCTTCTGGCCGCGTTCGCAAGCATCTTCGTATTGAGCTGGGCCAAGGCTGTTTTCATACCGTTCATGACGAGTCTGATCTTGAGCTACGCGCTGTCGCCGGCGGTGAACTGGCTCGAGCACAGGCGCATGCCGCGTTGGCTCGGTGCCGCATGATCCTGTTGACGATTTGCAGCGCGATTGGCATTGCAGCGTACTTGCTGAGCAGCCAGGCGACTCGGCTGGTCGTTGCCTTACCGGCTGCCGTCCAGAAGTTCAAAATGGAGATCAGGTCCGGCCATGGACATCACGACACAGCACCGGAGACGGTGCAAAAAGCCGCGACACCAATCGAAAAAGCGGCTGGCAACCAGACAGAGGTTCGCAATAGCCACGAAGCCATGCGCGTGGTCGTTGAGCCTTCGAGTTTCAACGTCAAGGATTATTGTGGTCAGGCACGATTGGTCTGTTGACCCTGCTGAGTCAGACGCCAGCCGTGCTGTTCCTGACCTAGTTCCTGATCATTTCCGGCGACAGCTTTCGACGCAAGCTGCTCAAGCCGGCCGGACCGAGTTTGAGCAGCAAGAAAATCACGCTGCAAGCCACGGCATCCACATCAGGACTGGTCGCTTTTTTGCAGTTTGGCTCTCTCGACATGGCCCTGGTCATCGGCGGGGTTTCCCTGGGGATTCATACGCTGGTTGGCCATTTGCAGACGCCTTGGCTGACCAGTCGCAGCAGCCAACTCAGCCCGGTGGCCGTTTTTGTCGGATTGCTCGCCTGGGAGTGGCTCTGGGGGGTCTGGGGTTTACTGCTTGGGGTGCCGATTCTGATGATCGTCAAGGCAGTCTGTGATCGTTTGGATGGCTTGATGACGATTGGTGAATTTCTCGGATCTTGAGCGGCTTCGCGTTGCCGACCTGATGATCGGGCCACGCCAAGCTCGGTTTTTCAGATTTCACATAGGACGCCACGGCTGGCCAAGGGTATGCGCTGGCGCGTCCGATGCCGGTGCGCGGTGTCCAGAGATCGGCAGAGTCTGGGAACCGCGCAGCCTTAATACATGACGCAGCATGGCTAGCGTGCAATATCCTCAAGCCGGCGCTTCGTCACTTTCGGGCCCATCGTGGCAACGACGAGGAAAACCCCCACCATGGCTGCGGCGATGAAACTGAACACCCCCATGGCCCCATAGTGCCCCAACAGCCAGGCGATCAAAAATCCGCTAAACACCGCGCTGATACGGCTGAACGAATACACGAAGCCCACAGCTCGCGCCCGGATGCGCGTCGGGTAAAGCTCGGACTGGTAAGCATGAAACGCAAAGCTCATCCAGTTGTTTGCCAGCGTGACCAGGATGCCAAACAGCACAATCGGCAGCGCAGTCACAGAATTGGCGAACAGCAAGCCGGCACCAGCGACCACCAGGGCAGCGATGCCGATCTGCCACTTGCGCTCAAATCGGTCCGCGAACACCAAACCGATCAGTGGCCCCACGGGATTGGCCATCGCGATGATGAAGGTGTACTCCAGCGATTTGGTGACATCCAGTCCCTTTGAAATCAGGTAGGTCGGCGCCCAGACCGCAAAGCCGTAAAAACCAACCGTCTGCAGGATGTTGAACAGGATGAGCATGATGGTGCGGCGACGGTAGGTGTCGTGCCACATTTCCATCCAGGCGCCGCGCACCGTTTCGTCTTCTCCCGCCACCACGACCGGCGGCGGCAGCGCCCGCCCCGTTTCGGCCTGCACCTTGCCCTCAATGGTGCGCATGATGCGATCGGCTTCCTCGTGCCGGCCGTGCTGCGCCAGCCAGCGGGGAGATTCGGGCAAACGCAGCCGAATGAACCAGACGAACACGGCGCCAATCGCGCCAATGATCGCCACCCAGCGCCAGCCGTCCAGCCCCATGATTTGCTGCGGAACCAGCATCCATCCGAGGAACGCCACCACCGGAACCGCTGCGAAGGCAAAGACCTGGTTGAACGCGAAATATTGTCCGCGTTGCGCGCGGGGTGCGATTTCCGACACGTAGCTGTCGATGTTCACCAACTCCACGCCGATGCCGATGGAGGCGATGAAACGCCAGA
>JAJXUC010000039.1 GCA_021783435.1 Pseudomonadota bacterium
CGGGGAGCCTCCGGCACCGCGTCCGCCGCCCGTCTCGCCAGGCCAGGTTCCAAGCCCGCGCACCAGGGTTGCAGTCGCTCGCCCTGAAGCCGATGCGGCAGCCCCAGCAGGCTTTGCTCGGTGCATCCCAGCACGGCCGAGATGGTCGACACCTCCACGCCGCCAGGACGCAGGATGCGTGGCAAGCCATCCAGGGTGTGCAGGCGCGAGCAGTCGACGATGGTGCTTTCGATGCCCACCGCGCAGGCACCACCGTCCAGTACCAGGGACACGGCCGCGCCCAATTCGCTGCGCACATGGGCCGCGGTCGTGGGACTGATGCGGCCGAAACGGTTGGCCGAAGGCGCGGCCAAGCCGCCCTGCCCGCCTCGGAACAACGCCAGCACGGCTTGGGCCACGGGGTGGTCGGGGCAGCGCAGGGCGATGGTGTCTTGCCCGCCGGCGCAAGCCTCGGCGGCGCCGGCGCGTCGCGGCAGCACCAGCGTCAACGGGCCGGGCCAGAAAGCGGCAATCAGCTTGCAGGCCACGTCGGGCAGCTCGGCAGCCCAGCGGGTGGGGTCGGCGTCGCGGTGCAGATGGACGATGACGGGATGATTCGCCGGACGGCCCTTGGCAGCGTAGATCTTCGCCACGGCCTGGGGGTTGGCGGCGTCTGCGGCCAGGCCGTACACCGTCTCGGTCGGCAGGCCGACGAGTTCTCCAGCTTCCAGCAAGCCCGCAGCCTGAATGATCTCGCGGGGATGGACGGTGGCCGGCGTGACCCACCGTGGCCCACGGCCTTGGGGTTGCATCAGAAGGGCTCCAGCCCGAGCACGGCGCAAGCCTGCAGTGCGGCGTGCTCCGCTTGCGCCGCGGTGGCCGCGGTGAAGGTGAGATGGCCCATCTTGCGGCCGCGGCGCGGCTCGCGCTTGCCGTAGAGGTGCAGATGCGCGCCCGGGAGCGCCAACACGGCAGCCCAGTCGGGCTCGCGCTGCAGGCCGGATGGGTCGAACCAGATATCGCCCAGCAAGTTGAGCATGACGGCAGAGCTGTGCTGGCGCGGCGCGACCAATGGGGCGCCGACGAGGGCGCGCACTTGCAGGTCAAATTGCGAGACGTCGCAAGAGTCCAGCGTGTGATGGCCGGAGTTGTGTGGGCGCGGCGCCATTTCGTTGGCCACCAGACTGCCATCACCGAGCTCGAAGAATTCCACGCACAGCACGCCCACGTAGTCCAACCCCTGGGCAATGGTCCGGGCAGCCTGAATCGCGCGTTGCGCCAGGGTGGGGTCCGGGGCAGATTCCAGGGCGGAGGACGGCGCGAAGCTGGCAAACAGAATGCCGTCGCGATGCAGGTTTTGCTGCGGCGGCAGGTGGACGATTCGGCCATCGCGTCCACGGGCCAGGATGACGGACAGTTCCTGGCGCAGGTCGAGCTTGCGCTCCAGCACGCACGTCACGCCGCCGAGGGCGCGCCAGGCGGCTGGCAGATCGGCGGCATGGACCACTGGCATCTGGCCCTTGCCGTCATAGCCCAGGCGCGCAGTTTTGAGAATGCCCGGCAACAGCGATTCGAGGTGCGCGGCACGCGCATCGTCCTCGCAGGTAATGACCGCATGCGGCGCGCAGGCCACGCCCAGGCGCGTGAACAGAGCCTTCTCGGCGGTGCGGTCCTGGCACACGGCCACGGCGGGGGCGTGCGGCGCGAGCTGCACATGGGCGTCCAGCCAGTCGAGCGTCGCGGCCGGAACGTTCTCGAACTCGATGGTCACGGCCGCCGTGTTGCGCGCGAGCTGGTGCAAGGCGTCGACATCGTCGTAAGCCGCGCGGAGATGGTGCGGCGCGACCTGGGCGGCCGGCGCATGGGCGTCGGGCTCCAGCACGGCCACGGCATAGCCGGCGGCTTGCGCTGCCTGCGCGAACATGCGTCCGAGCTGGCCACCGCCGAGCACGCCGAGTGTCGCCCCGGGGGCAATGAAGTCTGTGGGATGGGCGGTCATGCAGGCATCAGCTCAAAGAAAGTGGTGCGAGAAAAGCCGGCGCGTTGCACGGCAAGGCGCACACGGCGGGGCTTGGCGTGGGACGCTGCCGAACAAGCCAGCGAGAGCGCCGGCATCGCTGGCGCCGGCCCCATCAAAGCCCGACACGCATGGCTTCGGCCTGTGCGGTTTGCTCAGCGCGAAAGGCATCGAGCCGGGCCAGCAGCGCAGCGTCGTGGACCGCCAGCATGGCCAGCGCGAACAGCGCAGCATTGGCTGCACCGGCCTCGCCGATGGCGAAGGTTGCCACCGGAATGCCCTTGGGCATCTGCACGATGGACAGGAGCGAGTCTTCGCCACGCAGGTATTTGCTGGGCACGGGCACGCCCAGCACCGGCACGGTGGTCTTGGCCGCCAGCATGCCGGGCAAATGCGCGGCGCCACCGGCGCCGGCGATGATGGCCGCCAGGCCACGCCCGCGCGCGGTTTCGGCGTAAGAGAACAAGGTGTCGGGCATGCGGTGGGCCGAAACCACGCGGGCTTCGTGAGCCACGTCGAAGCGTGCCAGCATCTCGGCCGCGTGCCGCATCACGTCCCAGTCGGAACTTGAACCCATCACCACACCGATCAAGGCCATGCCGTGTTCTTTCGCGTTGCGTGTCGATACGGAGCGTTCCGTCTTGCTCCGAAAGCCTTCCATTTTACGGGGCCGTATGCTTGTGGCTAGCGTTCAGTCTCGCCCGGCGAGCCCCCGCGCCCTGTCTTGCGGGGCGACCTGGAAATCGGCCGCGGCGCCCCCATCTGTGCGTTTTGGAGAACTCATCATGATCGACGCAACCCTGACGAATTTCGAAACCGAGGTGGTCGAAACCTCGAAGACCATGCCTGTTCTGGTGGACCTGTGGGCGCCGTGGTGCGGCCCCTGCCGCAGCCTGGGCCCGGTGCTGGAAAAGCTGGAAACCAGTTACGACGGCCGTTTCAAACTGGTGAAGGTCAACACCGAGGAGGAGCAGGAACTGGCCCAGGCTTTCGGTGTGCGCAGCATTCCGATGGTGGTGTTGATGAAAGACGGCCAGCCGGTGGACGGCTTTGTCGGCGCCCTGCCCGAAGGGCAGATTCGTGAGTTCCTCGACAAACATATGCCTGCTTTCGCGGACCAAGAGGATGACGCTCAGGAGGTGCCGGATGCCTTGGCAGAGGCCGCGCCGGTCTCCGCGCTGGAGCAACTGCAGCAAGCGCTGGCCACCAACCCGGCGAACGATGCGGCGCGCGGCGAGTACGTCAAGCTGCTGTTGCAGGAGGGCCGCCTGGACGACGCGCGCCGCGCCTTCGAGCCGCTGTCCGGCAAAGTGGCCATCGACCGCATGGCGAGTGCGCTGAAGCACTGGCTGGACGCCATCGACGCCACTGCAACCACTGCCGACATCGGCACGTTGCAAGCGACCATCGCGGCCAACAAGCGCGACTTCGCCGCCCGCTTTGCCCTGGCGCAGCACCATATGGCGGGACAGCGCTGGACCGAGGCGATGGACGAACTGCTCGACATCCTCATGCGCGACAAGAACTGGAACGGGGATGCCGCGCGCAAGGCTTATGTCGCCATCCTCGAACTGATCGCGCCACCGGTGGCCAAGCCGGCGGAAGGCCAGGCGCCTGCCACAGACCCCACGGTGGAAAGCTACCGCCGCCGCCTGAGCATGGTGGTTTTGAGTTGAGATGCCGACCTTCGATTTTTGAGGCCTTGTGTCGGAACCGGCGGATCAAGCCGGGCCGGTGATGCGCTCCAGCGCCTCGCGGTATTTGGCCGCGGTGCCGTCGAGCACCTTGGGTGGCAACGTGGGGGGTGGTGGCCGCTTGGTCCAGCCGGGTACGGTTTCCAGCCAATCGCGCAGGAATTGCTTATCGAAGCTCGGTGGCGAGATGCCTTCGCGCCACTGGTCAGCCGGCCAGAACCGCGAGGAGTCGGGCGTGAGCGCTTCGTCCATCCACACCAAGCGGCCCTGCTTGTCCAGACCGAACTCGAACTTGGTGTCGGCCAAAATGATGCCGCGCGCTTTGGCATGCGCCGCCGCGCGGCTGTAAACCTCCAGGCTGATGTCGCGCACCTGGCCGGCGAGTTCCACGCCGATGAGTCGCACCATCTGCCCGAAGTCGATGTTCTCGTCGTGCTCACCCAGCGCAGCCTTGGTGGCCGGCGTGAAAATGGGGTGCGGCAGGCGGGCTGCCTGCTGCAGACCATGGGGTAAGTCCACGCCGCACACCTTGCCGCCGGCCTGATAGTCTTTCCAGCCCGAGCCAGCCAGGTACCCCCGCACCACGGCCTCGACCGGCAGTGGCTTGAGACGCTTGACGACCAGAGCGCGGCCCCGCACCTGCTCGCGTTCGTGCTCGGCCACCACACTTTCGGGGTCGATGCCGGTGAGATGATTGGGCACCACGTCTTCCAGCAAGCCGAACCAGAAGCACGAGATGCGCGCGAGCATCTCCCCCTTGCCTGCAATGCCCTGGTCCATCACCACGTCGAAGGCCGAGATGCGGTCGCTCGCCACCATCAGCATGAGGTCGTCGTCGACGGCGTAGTTGTCGCGCACTTTGCCACGCGAGAGCAGAGGCAGGGACGTGATGGAGGTCGTGAGTAGGGCTGAAGTCATGCGGCAGGGCGGGTCGACTGGGAACGGCTGGAATTGTAGGCGGCGCAATCGGCTGCACCGGGCTTGCGACACCGGTCTTGCGCTGCTCCTGCTCCGGCGGATCGTGCCGGACACCGGCAGCCCGAGGGGTATGTCGCTCCGCATAAACACCGAGGCCGGGTGAAACGCTTGGACACAGTCGATACAAGGCAGCTACATTTACTCAGTACAGTATCCATTAGATTGCAAGACAGCCATGGATCGCTCTCCACGTTGACATGGTCAGGCGCGACAACTGCCCAGCAGCGTCTTGTCGTGCCGCCTGAATCCAGTGGTGGCCGGCAGCAGTTCGCACCCCGACGAACAACGGGGCAAGCCAGGTGCCATGAACACGTTTCGCGCGGCCTGCCGAGAGGTGCGCTGCGGGGAAAAGAGGTCGGCAACGATGTTGGACTCAAGCCGACGCATGAATCTGCAGATTTGGATGCAGTCTGATCGATTGAAACCGAGGAGGAGTTGACATGAAGATGAAAGAACTGATGGGCGCCAGCATTCTGGGGCTGGGCATGACTGCTGCACAAGGCGCCATGGCCATGGATGTACCTGGCCCCCTGGTGACGCCGCAGTGGCTCAAGGCGCATCTGAACGATGTGACGGTGGTCGACATTCGTGGTGGTGGCAGCATGAAGGCGTTCGACGAAGAGCCGGTGATGGCCAACCACATGGTCAAGAAATCAGGCGGCCACATTGCCGGTGCCGTGCTGGTCAACTTCAACGACATTCGTGAGACCCGCACGGTCGATGGCGTCAAGCTCAAGGCCATGATGCCCACCGCCGAGTACTTCACCAAGGTGATGGACGACGCCGGCGTGAACAGCGGCAAGCCCATCATCATCGTGCCCACGGGCAATGCCGTGTTCGCAATGGACCGTGGCACCCGCCTGTATTTCCAGATGCGCTATTTCGGCGTACCGCACGACCAGATCGCCATCCTCAACGGTGGCACCAACGCCTGGCTGAACGCCGGTTATCCGGTGAGCACCAAGCCCGCGCCCGCCGCCAAGGGTGACTGGAAGGCCGCCGGCGAAGACAAGGCACTGCTGGCCACGACGCAGGAGGTCAAGATCGGGCTGCAGAACGGTTCGGAGCAATACATCGACGCCCGCCCGACTGCGCAATTCCTCGGTATCGCCAAGAAGCCGATCAACAAGACCGCCGGCCACCTAGCTGGCGCGAAATCGTTCCCGATCGATGCCATCGTGAAAGACGACCATGGGGCCGCCATGTTCATGAGCGCCGCGGACTACAAGAAAATTTTCCACGACACCAACATCAGCGACAACGCGCCCACCACCACCTACTGCAACACCGGTCATTTGGCTTCAGGCGCCTGGTTCGTGGTGCACGAGATCATGGGCAACAAGAACTCCAAGCTGTACGCGGGTTCGATGAACGAGTGGACCAATCTGGGCAACCCCACGGTCGGCCTGCCAGGCTGATCGCCTGCATCGGACGGGCTTTGCGCCCGCCCGATCCTGATTTCCGAGTGATTGACCTTGACCCCGCCGCGTGCGGGGTTTTTTGCATCTTCGGCTGGGCCTACCCAGTGGCACTCAGCCAGCAATGCGGTTCACCAGCACGATCAGCAGCGTGACGATGACGATGGCCACGATGACGCCGGCCACCACCACATGCTGCAGTTTCAGCGTGGCGAAGTCACGCTCGCGGTCCTGCCGTCGGCGCAAACCCACCATGGCGGTGGCCACCGCGCCCAGCGCCCGCAAGGTGCCTCGCAGGAAGGCCGTCGATGGCTTGGGGGCCTGGGGTTCCATCGCGCCGGCCTGAATCCCGCGTGTGCGCTGACCTATGCTGACTTGCGCTTGCGCCGCGCCTTCACCCCGGCGGCCAAGGTGTCCATGAGTTGCACCGACTCGTCCCACGGCAGGCAACCGTCGGTGATGCTCTGGCCGTAGGTCAGGCTGCTGGCGGCGTCCTTGCCGGGGGTGAATTTCTGCGCTCCGCCGACCAGATGGCTTTCCGCCATGACACCGAAAATACAGCGCTCGCCAGCCCCCAGTTGGGCGGCGATGTTCTGCGCCACGTCGAGCTGGCGCTCGGGTTTTTTGTCGCTGTTGGCGTGCGAGCAATCGATCATCAAGCGGCATTCGACCTTCGCCGCCTCGAGTTGCTCACAGGCTTCGCGCACACTGGCGGCGTCGTAGTTCGGCGCCTTGCCGCCGCGCAGAATGACGTGGGTGTCCTTGTTGCCGCGTGTCTGGACGATGGCCACCTGGCCGCTCTTGTGCACCGAGAGGAACGAATGTGGCCGGCGTGCCGCCTGGATGGCGTCGATGGCGATGCGCAGGTTGCCGTCGGTGCCGTTCTTGAAACCGATGGGCGCCGACAGCCCGGAGGCCAGTTCGCGGTGCACCTGGCTTTCGGTCGTGCGTGCGCCAATGGCGCCCCAGGAGATGAGGTCGCCGATGTATTGCGGCGAGATCACGTCGAGAAATTCGCTGCCGGCCGGCACGCCCAGGCGGTTGATGTCGATGAGCAGTTCACGCGCCATGCGCAGGCCTTCGTCGATGCGGAAACTCTGGTCCAGGTAGGGGTCGTTGATCAGCCCTTTCCAGCCCACCGTGGTGCGCGGCTTCTCGAAGTACACCCGCATCACCACTTCGAGCTCGCCGGCGTGGCGGCGGCGCTCGCGCGCCAGGCGCTCGGCGTACTCACGCGCGGCCTTGGGGTCGTGGATGGAGCAGGGGCCGATGACGAGAAGCAAACGGTCGTCGTCTCCCTGCACGATGCGGTGCACCGCCTTGCGCGTGTCCTGAATCAGCCGCTCGACCGGCGTACCGGCAATCGGAAAAAAGCGGATGAGATGTTCGGGCGGTGGCAGCGGCATGACATCCTTGATGCGTTCATCGTCGGTGGCCGAGGTCTTCTCGGACGGAGCGGCGCGCCACTCGGGCATCGGGGCAGTCGACTTCGGGGGCATGGAGCTTTCTCCTGGCTGAGTGGAATGCTTGGGTTGCTGCGCTTGCCGCAGGATGGAGGACTGGGAGTGTTCGTCGAACATGGCGGGTTCCTTGCCGACCCGGCGAAAAAAAACCGCCGGGTTGAGCCGGCGGTTTTTGGGGATTTGATCGTTTCAGGCTGAACGCTGCCCTCTCCCTCCGCCGGCACGGTGCGAGAACCAGAAATAAAAGTAAAAACCGGAATTGAACATGGCAGCTTGGAAAATCAGTGCGATGAGTGTAGTCGCGTTCGCGCCGCGGCCGCAAGCCGGAGCTTGGCTGAATTGCAACGCGGGCTTGGGCGGCATCCCGTGCGGACGCGACCAAGCACTGCCCCCTGGAACGCCGCGAGGTGCGCCGATACCATCCAAGCACAACCGCAGGAGGGAACCCGGATGAGCCAACTCAAAGAGATGAAATCGATGAGCGATCTCGGCTTTGACGTGGGTGAAGCGCCCAAGCTGGACAAGCGCGACACCGCCATCGACTTGCCCGAATACAGCGGCAAGAACGGGGTCGAAGCAGAACTCGAACAGCTGCGCGAGGACATCGGCGAACGCCAAGACCGCATGTTCACCCGCAAGGATCGAGCGCTGCTGGTGGTGCTGCAGGGCATGGACTCGGCCGGCAAGGACAGCACGACCAAGGCCGTCTTCACGGGAGTCAACCCCCTGGGCATGCGCGCGGCGTCATTCAGCTTTCCGACCGCTCTGGAGCAGCGGCACGACTTTCTGTGGCGGGTGCACGCGCAGGTGCCCCCGCGGGGCTGTATCGGCGTGTTCAACCGCAGCCACTACGAAGATCCGGTGATCAATCTCGTGCATGAGCAGATCGACATCCCTGAATTCGATCGGCGCCTGGCACAGATTGCCGACTTCGAGCGCATGCTGGCGCAGAACAACACGACCATCATCAAGTGCTTCCTGCATATCGGCCATGAGGAACAGCGCGAGCGCCTGCAGGAGCGCATCGACAACCCGGCCAAACACTGGAAGTTCGACCCATCCGACCTGTCGGAGCGTCGATGGTGGCGCCGCTATCAGGACACCTATGAGGCCGCCCTGCAACGCAGCAACGCCCGGCATGCCCCCTGGTTCATCGTCCCGGCAGACCGCAAACCCATCCGCAACCTGTTGGTGGCGCGGCTGGTGGTGCGAGCGCTCCAGGCCATGGACATCCGCGATCCCGACCCGAAACCGGAGCTCAAGGGCTTGAAGGTGGCGTGAAGTCCGGGGCACGCGGCGCGTGTGGGACCAGCCATGCCGCACATCACACGCCGCAGCCTTGGCGGCGAACAATCAGCCGGTGCCGCCCACGGTCATGCCGTCGATGCGCAGCGTGGGCTGGCCAACGCCGACGGGCACGCTCTGGCCTTCCTTGCCACAGGTGCCGACGCCCGGGTCGAGTCGCATGTCGGAGCCGATGAGACTGACGCGGGTGAGCGCATCGGGGCCGTTGCCGATCAGCGTCGCCCCCTTGACCGGGTATTGCAGCTTGCCGTTTTCCACCCACCAGGCTTCGCTGGCGGAAAAGACGAACTTGCCACTGGTGATGTCGACCTGACCACCGCCGAAATTCACCGCGTAGAGGCCACGGTCGAGGCTGGCCACGATCTCCTCGGGTGACTTGTCGCCGGCCAGCATGTAGGTGTTGGTCATGCGCGGCATGGGCACATGGGCATAGCTCTCGCGCCGCGCATTGCCGGTGGGTTGACGCTTCATCAAGCGGGCGTTGAGGCTGTCTTGCATGTAGTTCACCAACACACCGTCCTCGATCAGGACGGTGCGCTGGGTCGGGTGGCCTTCATCGTCCATGTTCAGCGAGCCGCGGCGGTTGTCGAGGGTGCCGTCGTCCAGAACCGTCACGCCCTTGGCCGCAACTTGCTTGCCGAGCTGGCCGGCGAAGGCGCTGGATCCCTTGCGGTTGAAATCACCTTCCAGCCCGTGGCCGATGGCCTCGTGCAACAAGATGCCGGGCCA
Organism: Pseudomonadota bacterium; assembly: GCA_021783435.1. The sequence goes on from JAJXUC010000039.1 coordinate 9,584, forward strand.
GCCGCTGCCCAGCACGACGGTCATCTCGCCGGCTGGGGCCGGGCGCGATTCGAGGTTGAGCAGCGCCTGGCGCACGGCTTCGTCGACATGCTCCTGGACCTTGGCCTCGGTGAATTCACTGAGCGGAAAACGTCCGCCACCTCCGGCCGAGCCGGTTTCGCGCCGGCCATGCTGCTCGGCGATGACCGAGAGGTTGAAACGCACCAGCGGGCGCACGTCGGCGGCCAGCATGCCGTCCGAGCGCAGCACCATGACCACGTCGTACTCACCGGACAGGCTGGCCATGACCTGCGCCACGCGCGGATCCTTGGCGCGAGCCATGGCGTCGGCGCGCTGAAGCAAGTCCACCTTGGCGGCGGAATCGAGCGAAGACAGCGGGTCGATGGCGCCGTACAGCGACCGCCCTCCGGTCGCCGGACGCGCCACGCCGCCGAGCTTGACGCGGCCACGGCCTTGGCGGGCGATGGCACGCACAGTTGCCGCAGCCTCCAACAATCGCGCTTCTGAAATGTCGTCGGAATAGGCAAAAGCGGTCTTGTCGCCCTCCACGGCACGAATGCCGAAGCCCTGTTCGATGCCGAAGCTGCCGCTCTTGACCAAGCCTTCTTCCAGGCTCCAACCCTCCGAGCGCGTGTACTGCAGATAGATGTCGGCGTAGTCGAGCTTGTGCTCGAACGCACGCGCCAAGGCGCGCTGCAGGCTGAATTCGTCGATGCCGTAGGGAGTCAGCAGCAGGCGGCGTGCTTCGTCGAGGCGCAAGAGGGTGGGTTCGGTCAAGGTATTCATGAAGCTGATTGTAGGAAGCCGCGCTTGCCCTCGCGGGGCCCATGGGCAGCCTGGGCGGGGTGTGTCGGGACGGTGACTGCGGCGCTGAGCGCCCCTCACTGCGCCGTCGACTTCAACCCTGGACCGCATCCGCCTGCCAATGTCCGCTTTTGCCGCCCTGCTTTTCCAGCAGGCGCACGTCGGTCATCACCATGCCGCGATCGGCGGCCTTGCACATGTCGTAGATGGTGAGCAGGCCGATCTGCACGGCGGTGAGGGCTTCCATCTCGACGCCGGTGCGGCCACAGGTTTCGGCACGGGCATGGCAATGCACGGCACTGCTGACAAGGTCCACCTCGAACTCGACCGTCACCCGTGTGAGCGCGATGGGATGGCACAGGGGGATGAGGTCGGCCGTGCGCTTGGACGCCAGGATGGCGGCGATGCGCGCCACGCCCAGCACGTCGCCCTTTTTCGCGTTGCCGGACTGAATCAGTGCCAGCGTGGCGGGCAGCATGCGAATGCTGCCGCGGGCCACGGCCATGCGCGCGGTCTCGGCCTTGGCGCTGACGTCCACCATATGCGCCTGGCCGGCGGCGTCGAAATGGGTGAGGGGCGAAGACATGGTGCTGGATGACATGGCGTGGAACAAGGTCGGGGCGCTCAGCCGGGAACGGCGGCGATGGCGGCGCGCAACTGCAGGGCCTCGGCGCGCGACGCCTTGGCGAAGTCCGCGCCGTTGCCGGCATAGAGCACGCTGCGCGAGGCGTTGATGAGATAGCGATGGCGTGCGGCGCGCACGGTGGCGAGCACATCGCCGCCCTGGGCGCCGATGCCGGGGATGAGCAGCGGCGCGTCGGGCGCGATGGCGCGGATGCGGGCGATGTCGCCGGGCCGAGTTGCGCCCGTCACCAGTCCGATCTGGCCGCTGCGGTTCCACGGCCCTGTGGCCAGGCGTGCAACGCGCTCGAACAGTTGTTCGGACTGTCCCGAGGCATCGGCGGCGATTTGCAGCGCTTGCAGGTCTTCGCCGCCGGGGTTGGATGTGCGGCAGAGCACGAACAGGCCGCGCTCCGGGTAGTGATCGATGTAGGGGCCGAGCGAGTCCGCGCCCATCAAGGGCGAAACCGTGAGCGCGTCGGCGCCGAAACGCTCGAACGCTTCGCGGGCGTAATGCCGCGCGGTGGAGCCGATGTCGCCGCGCTTGGCGTCCAGGATCACCGGCACGCCGGGGGCGCTGCGGTGGATGTGGACGATGAGTTTTTCGAGCTGTGCCTCGGCCCCGACGGCGGCGAAATGGGCGATCTGCGGCTTGTAGGCGCAGACCAGATCGGCCGTGGCGTCGACGATGGCGGCGCAGAAGTCGAACAGCCGCGTGGTGTCGTGTGTCCACGGCGCGGGCAGACGCTCGGGCTCCGGGTCGAGGCCCACGCACAAGCTGCTTGCGTTGCGCTTGCTGGCGGCTAGCCATTGGTCGATGAATGTCATGCGGGCATTCTAGGAAGCCGACCGATTGCCGGCTTGCAGCGCGACCGCAAGCTGGTCCTGGGCGAAACACAGGTCGGCCCAGGCCCTGGCCTTGTCCTGCGGTGTGCGCAGCAAATACGCAGGGTGATAGCTCACCACCACGGGAATACCCCGGTACTGAAACACGCGCTGGCGCAAGCGGCCGATGGGCTCGGTGCTGCCGGTGAGTTGCTGCGCGGCAAAACGCCCCAGCGCCAGCAGCAGGCGTGGGCGTACGAGGGCAATCTGGCGTTCCAGAATGGGTTCGCATTGCGTGATTTCGTCCACCTCGGGATTGCGGTTCCCCGGTGGACGGCACTTGATGACATTGGCGATGTACACAGTGCGCGCCGGGTCGTCGCCGCTGCGCGCCAGGCCCACGGCACGCAGCATGTTGTCGAGCAGCTTGCCGGCAGCGCCGACAAAGGGCTCGCCCTGGCGGTCTTCCTCGGCACCGGGCGCCTCGCCCACCACCATCACCTGCCCCTGGGCATGGCCGACGCCGAACACGGCTTGGTGGCGCAGGCCGCCGAGCTTGCAGGCGCGGCAATCGCGGGTGAAGGCGGCGAGGCCAGCCGCATCCAGCGTGGCGATGTGCTGCAGGCGGGCTGGCGCAGCCAGCGGCCGCACCGCCAAGGCTGGCACGGCGACCTCCGAGCCTGCGGCGCGGAACGCGGCCGAGGGCGGCGCAGCGGTCTCCCCGCCGTGGTGCAAGCCATGCGCTGGTCTGGACGCCAGGCCCTGTCCGCCGCTCGGCTGCCGGCGCGAGGGTCCAGGCTGTTCGAGCCCCTGTGCGACGCCGGTCTCGGCCGGCAGCGTGGCCCCGTCGCCAGCCCGCTCTCCCGGCATGCGCGGCTGCAGCGCCGCGAGTTCTGCCGTGCTCAGGACGCTGCGGCGCACGTAGGCTGCAGGCAGGCCCAGCGCCTGCAGCATGGCGCGGCGATCGGCCTCAAGCCAGGGATGCGGCAAGACGCGCTCCTTCAGACCAGTCCACGGCGTCGGCGCAACATGTCGACCTGGGCCGACATCACCCATGCATCTTCCTTGCACGGCTGGCCGTAGACGTCGAGCGCAGGGTAGTAGTTGCGGCGCTTGGCCACGGTGTGAAAGCCGTAGCGCTCGTACAGCCGAATGGCGCGGTGGTTGCTGGGACGCACCTCCAGCCACAGCAACTGCGCGCCTTGCGAGGCCGCCGCGACCAGCACGGCGTCGAGCAGATGCCGGCCCAGCCCCAGGCCGTGCAGCGCAGGGTCTACGGTGAGGTTGAGCAGGTGCATTTCCTCCACCCCCGACATGGCGACGAAATAACCCAGCACGATGCCATCCGGCCGCGCCAGCACTTGCACCTCATAGCGCGGGTTGAGCGAGTCGGCAAAATTGCCGCGGCTCCAGGGAAACTCGTAGGCGCGCAGTTCGATGGACATGACCGCATTCAAGTCGGCTTCGGTCATGCCGCGCAGCTCGGCCGCGGGCAGTGGCGCGTTGAACTGGGCGCTCATGGATGCACCACCTCGACATGGCGGGCACGCTCGCGTTCTTCCGTGGTCAGCGCCACCTTGTCGCGCACGTAAATGGGCAAGGCCTGCGCGGCAGCGACGCTCTCTCCGCGCGCATGCGCGGCACGCGCCAGCCGGGCGATCGCGGCGGCTTTGGGCGTGACGGTCAGGGCCTCATCGAGCGGCTTGCGCCAGGCCACGGGCAACGCTGCAGCCAGTGCCGCGCGATGCTCGGCCCAGGCATGACCGAGCAGTTGCACATCCTCGGGTGGCACCTCGCCCAAGGCTTGCATCCAAGCCATCGCTGCGGCTTGCGGCGGCGCAACCTGCGCCGGGGCGCGCAGGCGCAAGTTGCCGTCTGCACCCTGCTGCGCCAGCGCCCAATACAGTTCGCCCATGCGGGCATCGTTGGCCACCAACAAGGTGGAGGCCGGCATGGCCGCGTGTTCGGCCGATGCCGCCACGGCGAGCAGTGTATGAACCGGCACGACCGGAATGTCCAGCCCGAACGCCAGGCCTTGCGCGGCAGCACAGGCGGCACGCAGCCCGGTGAAAGCCCCAGGACCGGCGCCGAAACCGATCAGCCCGATCTCGCCGAGCCGCAGGCCGGCTTCGGCGAGCAATTCCTGCACCAGCGGCAACAGGCGCTGCGAGGCGCGCGCGCCGCCGGGCTCGGTGCCGGCAAGGATGGCCCCCTCGTCCAGTTGGAGCGCGACCGACAGCCACTCGGTGCTGGAGTCGAAGGCAAGCACATGCAGGGCTGATGACATGCGGGGGATGAATCGGGCTGGAATATGGATGACGGTAGCGTGAAAGCGGTGCAGGCATGGCGCCCGTCCGCGTGCTGCCATGCACCCAGCCCCCACCTGCAACCGAGTTTAGCCGTCCGGCAGAACCTGTTCATCATCAGCCGCCGGAAAACATGCACCCCAAGGCATGCCGATGCGCGCCAGGACGATGACGTCGCGTCGATGTCGCGTCGGCGTTGAAGCGGTTGTCGGTCGTGACCGCAGGGCTCGGCGCCAGGTTGCGCCTCGCTGCTTGCGTTCGAGGCGAAGCCGGCCTGAGCATGGGCCGTCTGCGCACCCGAAAGCAAAAACGCGCGGCTTGTCAGCACAAGCCGCGCGTTCAAGGTGACAACGGTCAGCCCTTGTGCATGCACTGGTCGATGAAGTTCTTGGCCTGCTCACCGGAGAGCCCCTGAGCCGCGGCTTCCTGCTCACACTTGGCTTTTGACGGCGCTCCGGTCTGGCCTTGCGAGGCGCCGGCGGTCTGGGCACTGGCGGACGCGAACCCGAAAGATGTCAGAAGTGCCGCGGTGGCAAGTGCTCGAATCCATGGGCTTCGGAAAGGTGTGGCTGTTCGCATGAGAAACTCCTTGATGAGTGAACAATGGTGCGCAAAATGGAACCAACGCGCACAGTCATTGAGCAAGCGATGTGCCAGTGTCTGTTTCCTGTTCGAAATCAAGATGTTAATTCCCAGTCATGGATCGAAAATCCGGATGTCGAAGCTGAAACCGGGGATTCGGCGCCGAGAACGTCCTGCTGAGACGACACGATGTCCATTGTTGCGATAACCCGCTGATTTTTTGACGCATTTTTGTCCTGAACTCACGACAACCCGATGTCCGCACTGTCGTCGCCACGCCCGGGCTGATCGCCACTCCGCCCCTGACCGCCCGATGTGCTGCATGGTGTTGTCGCGTCCCCACGACCCACCTCCCAACCTGTAACTGCCGATGAATCGAACCCGTCGACTTCTGTGCTCCGGCCTGGCCATGGCCGCCATTCCTGCGGGGTTCGCACCCCCGGCCCGGGCTCGGGCGCACATGCGGGAACAGTTGCCTGCTGCGGTTGAGCAGGCCCTGGCCCAGGCCCGCATTCCTGCCTCGTCCTGCAGCTTCATGGTGCAGCCATTGGGGCATGCCGAGCCCGCACTCGCCTTCAACACGCAGCAGCCGATGAACCCGGCTTCGCTGATGAAGCTGGTGCCCACCTATGTCGCGCTCAACCTGCTGGGGCCCGCCTACCGCTGGAAGACGCCGGTGTACACGGTGGGGCCGCTGCAAGGTGGCGTGCTCTCGGGCGATCTGGCCTTTGTCGGCAGCGGCGACCCGCACCTGATGGCCGACAACCTGTGGAGCCTGGCTCAGCGCCTGCGCGACTTGGGCCTGCGCCGCATCGACGGCAACGTGCTGATCGACCGCAGCGCGTTCGACCTGCCGCCGCACGACCGCGCCGCCTTCGACGGCGACACCCTGGCGCCCTACAACGTCGGCCCCAACGCCTTGCTGCTGAACTTCGGCGCCATGCGTCTGAGCTTCCAGCCCGAGCCACAGCGCGGCCAGGTGGGCATTGCGGTGGAGCCGCCGCTGGCGGGCTTTCATGTGGCGCAGCGCCCGCACCTCGATGGCGTGGCCTGCGGCGCGTGGAAAGACCGCCTGCATGCCAACTTCGATCAGCCGCTGGCCCCTGCCTTCACCGGGCAGTATTCGCCGCAGTGCGGGGAGCAGACCTGGAACATCGCCGCGCCCCTGTCGGCCGACGCATTCGCCCAGGGCATCCTGGCCGCCTTGTTCATGCAGGTGGGCATCGCCTGGAACGGGCAGGTGGTGTCGGGTCGGTTGCCGCCGACTGCCAACCTGCTCACGGCCTGGGAATCCGAGCCGCTGGCGGTGATCGTGCGTGACATCAACAAGTACAGCAACAACGTCATGGCGCAGCAGGTGTTCCTCACGCTGGCGCTGCAAACCTATGGGCCGCCGGCCAACTTCGCCAAGGCCGCGCAAGCCGCCAACCAGTGGCTGGATGCGCATCAGCTCGCCATGCCCGGTCTGGTGCTGGACAACGGCTGCGGGCTGTCGCGCATCGCCCGCATCTCGGCCAACGACATCAACCGCCTGCTGCGCGCCGCCTGGGCTTCGCCGGTGATGCCGGAGTTCATCGCCTCGCTGCCACTCACGGGTGAGGACGGCACGCTCAAACGTCGCTTCGACGGTCGCCCGGAAGCTGGCCTGATCCACGCCAAGACCGGCAGCCTGCGCAATGTGTTGAGTCTGGCCGGCTATGTGCAATCGCCGACCACGGGCCGTCGCTCCACCGTGGTGGCGCTGATCAACGACCCACGCGCAGCCGGCGGCTGGGGTACGATTGAAGCCTTGCTGGACGACGCGCTGCACAACGCCTGAGTCCGGGTCCGTCAGCCGCATCATGCACCTATCCGACTGGTTGGGCTTCACTGCCGCAGCCTTGACCACGGCCTCCTTCATTCCGCAGGTTTGGCTGACCCTGCGCACGCGTGACGTTTCCGGTATTTCCGTCGGCATGTATGCCGCGTTCACGACCGGGGTGTTTCTGTGGCTGATCTACGGCATCGCCGAGGGTTCCTGGCCGCTCATCGCCGCCAATGCCATCACCTTGAGTCTCGCCTCCTGTGTGCTGCTGCTGCGCTTGCGCTATGGGCACACCCCTCGCGAGTAGTCGTTGACGACGCCGCAGTTCCTTGCCGGGATGCCACCCGCAAGCGAGGATCATGCGTTGGCGTCGCTGTTGGACGTCGAGGCGCGCAACACCTGAGCCGTCCAGAGTCCAGCGTCTCTTCACACGCGTTCTGCACCCGCGTTGCCCCCAGCCGTGGGGAACGCGAGGCGTAGCGCGCAGGCCTGGGTGAACCGGCCCTCACCGATCCCCAGGCCAATTCCCCGCCCAGCCCCACTGGCCTCGCGCCCATGCATTGCCGCGCACGCAAGCGCCGGATGGGACCGGCGGCCACGCCCCAGTTCGGAATTGTTGCGACGCAGCAGCCCCAGGACCCTCCCGGGCGGCGCCACGGGCAGATGCACACGGCATACCTTTAAATTCCATCATATTTTCTATATTATTCTCTGAATTTAAATTTTTATCTGTTTATTTATCATGTAAATTGCTTTAGAATTCTAATAAATTCTCATTCTTCGAACGAGTCTCTACAGGCGCCCCGTGCCGCTCCTCTCCCGGTGCGCACGATCATGCCCTGAGCTTGCGGCGCCATCGGACGGCAGGCGAGCCTTGCCCCTGGCAAGATCAACGGGCGTTTCAGCACTCTGGCGGATCGTTCGCGCAGGCATGGTTCCATGCGCGAACGATTCCTGCCCCGATCCCGCCGCAAGTCTGTGCGGGGGTTCGCCAAGTCGCCGGCCGGTCTTGCGCCGGCCATCCTGTCCACGGATACGCCAGCCGGCCATCCCCGACCATGGAGCCACGATGCACGTTCCCAGCGCCACGCCCGATCTGCCGCACCACGGGGCCGACCCCCAAGCGGGCCTGCCACCGCGCATTGCCGTGATCGGCGCCGGAGCCTGGGGTACGGCCCTGGCCGCGGCGCTGCAACGCGGCGGCAGCCAGGTCACGCTCTGGGCCAGACGGCCGGATTTGGTCCACGCGCTGCAGACCCAGAGCAGCAACCCCCGGCATTTACCCGGCATCATGCTGCCACCCGGCCTGCGCGCGACCACAGCGCTCGCCGAAGCCCTGGCAGGCGCTCGGCTGGTGGTGCTTGCACTGCCGTCGGCGGCGCTGCGCGAAACTGCGCAGCGTGTCGCACCCTTGCTTGCGCCCGACACGGTGGTGCTGACCGCGTGCAAAGGCTTCGAGCGCCAAAGCGGCGCGCTGCCCATCGACGTCTTGCGTGAGTGCTGCGACGGTGACCCGCTGTTGGGGGTGCTCAGCGGCCCGAGCTTTGCCGATGAAGTGGCACGCGGCCTGCCCACCCGGCTCGCCTTGGCCATGCCCGCGCTGCAGCCGAGTCATGCGCAAGCACGACATGCCCGCGCCTTCGCGCTCGGCCTGCGACGGCAGTTGGCGGAGGCCGCCATCATGCTCGATCTGACCGAGGACGCGGTTGCGGCGCAAGTCGGCGGTGCGATGAAGAACATCGTCGCCATTGCCAGCGGCATGGCCATGGCACAGGACCTGGGCGAGAACGCACGTGCCGCCATCGTCACCCTGGGGCTGGACGATATGCGCAGGCTCACACGGGCACTGGGCGGACGCAGTCAGACCCTGTTGAGCAGTTGCGGCGTGGGCGACTTGTTTCTGACCGTGGCCTCCACCCGCTCACGCAACACCCGGCTCGGGCTGCGACTGGGCCGTGGCGATGGTCTCGATGCATCCGCCGCAACTGCCGCCTTCGGCGAGTTGGCCGAGGGGGCCATCGCCGCATTCTCGGTGCAGGCGCTGGAGCGCCGCCATGGCCTGCGTTTGCATGTCGCCGCCTGCGTGCGCGATGTCCTGCTCCGGCACGCCAGCGTGCCGCAGGCGTTGGCGCGATTGCTGCGCGACAGCCCGGCGCAAGCACTGCCCGAACCGGTGTTACCCGCGATGACGCCAGCGCAGCAGGACGGTCGACTGGCCAAGGCGGCACGCCTGGCGACTGCGAGCTCGTCGCAGCAGCTGTTGCAGTGAGCGCCAGCGCCATGCCGCTCACCATCCTGGCGACCGACCTCGACGGCACCTTTCTCGGGGGCAGCTCAGCACAACGCGAAGCGCTGCTGCAATGGATCACGTCACATCGCAGCGAACTGGTGCTGATCTTCGTCAGCGGTCGCGGCCAGGACTTCATGCAACAACTGGCGACGGAACTGCCCGTCCGACCGGACCACCTCATCGGCGATGTCGGCACGACGGTGAGGAGCGGTCCGCAGTATGCCCCGCTGCCGCCGCTGGAACGCTGGCTCGACGCTGCCTGGCCGCAAGACGCGGCGGCGCGCATCGAACGGCAGATGCGGGAGCATCCGTACTTGCGCCCGCAAGCCGTGCGCAGTGGCCGGCGCCGCTCCTATCTGTTCGACGATCCGGCGCAGACGCACGCCGCGCGACATGCCATGCACGGCCTGGGTTTCGACACCCTGCTGTCGGACAACCAGTATTTCGACGTGCTGCCGCGCGGTGTGCAAAAAGGCCCGACGCTGCTGCGCACGCTGACGGCATTGGGCCTGCCGGCACAGCGCACGCTCGTGGCTGGCGACACCCTCAACGACCTGTCGATGTTCGAGACGGGCCTGGCCGGCGTCGCCGTCGGCAACCGCGAGGCGGCGCTCGACGCCGCCATCGCCCACCACCGCAACGTCTATCGCAGCCCGCATCCGGGCGCGGCCGGCGTACTCGACGCCTTGAGGCGCTTTCATCCACCGGGGAACACGCATGGCTTCATCGCTGGTCATCGTCTATCACAGACAACCTTATGAGGAACAGATCGAGAACGGCAAGACCGTGCTGCGCGAGAACAGCAGTCCCAACGGCATCGTGCCCGCACTCAAGGGGTTCATCGGCCGCGTCGATCGTGCCAGCTGGGTGGCCTGGAAAAAGGCCTCGGCCGGCAAGCCGTTGCAGTTCGAACGCCGCATCGCCGTGAACGACAGCTACGGCAGCTACGACGTGGTCCGCCTGCCCTTGAGCGCGGAGCAGATCAACCAGTTCTATCACGTGACCTCGAAAGAGGCGCTGTGGCCCATTCTCAACAGCTTTCCGGCGCACTACTCCACCGAGAACTGCGACTGGAGCGTCTTTCGCGAAGTCAACCGCCTGTTTGCCGAAGCCGCTTGCGCCGAGGCGGCGCCCGGCGCCGTGGTCTGGGTGCACGACTACAACCTGTGGCTGGTCCCGGGTTTCGTGCGACGCATGCGGCCAGACCTGCACATCGCGTTTTTCCATCACACGCCGTTCCCCGCGCCCGATGTGTTCAACATCCTGCCGTGGCGTGACGAGATTCTCGACAGCCTGCTGAGTTGCGATCTGGTCGGCTTCCATGTGCCGCGCTATGCGCGCAACTTTGCCGCGCTGGTGCAGGCACTGCGCAAGGTGGATGCTTTGGTGGAGCGCCGCGTCGATCCCGAATTGCAGGCCATGGGAACCGCGTTGTCGGAACCGGTGACTCCGGTGTCGCTGACGGTGGGCGGGCGCCGCGTGCGCATCGATGCCTTCCCCATCGGCACCCATGCGCAACTGATCCGCGAGACGGTGCAAAAGCCGGAAAATTCAGCCCGCGTGGCCCATATCCGGCGCGAAATTCCCGAACACACCATCATCGTCTCCATCGGCCGCGTCGACTACGCCAAGGGGACGCGCGAATTGCTGCTGGCCTTCGAGCGCCTGCTGCGACGACGCCCGGCGCTGCACGGCCAGGTCAAGCTGCTGATCACGGCCGTGGCCGCCGCCGACGGCATGCGCGTCTACAGGCGCGCGCAACAGGCCATCGAACAACTGGCAGGACGCATCAACGGCCACTTCGGCACGCTGAGCTGGCTGCCTATCCTGCTGTCCACCACATCCCTGCCATTCGCCGAGGCGCTGTGCTATTACCGCGCTGCCGACATCGCCTGGATCACGCCGCTGCGCGACGGGCTGAACCTGGTGGCCAAGGAGTTCATCGCCGCGCATGTGAACGAAAGCGGCGTGCTGGTGCTGTCGGAATTCGCCGGCGCCGCGATGGAGCTGCAAGACGCGGTGCTCGTCAACCCCTACAGCATCAGCCAGATGGACAGCGCCATCGACCGCGCCCTGGATATGCCGCGCGACGAACAACGCACCCGCATGCAACGCATGGACGCGCTGGTGGAGCGCTACGACATCGGCCACTGGACCAGGCATGTGCTGGAACTGTTCGCGCAGTTGCGCGCCGAGCGCCCTGCGGCGCGCGCTCCCGATGGACAGGCCTTGCGCGCCTGACCCCGCCCACGATGCCCCAACGTCCCCGCCCCGCTGCAGCCCCGCCCAGGGCAATGCGCTAGAGAGCCGCCATGCACAACCAACTCGTGACCGATGCCTGGCTGTGGTCACAAGCCCATCACCCGGAAACACTGGCCATCGGCCTGAGCGTGCTGGCCTTACCGCTGTTCGCGCTGGCGACCCGACTGGCGTTGCGGCTGAAGCCGACAGGGGGCGTGTGGCAGTTGCTGCTGCTGCGCACACGCCGTGCGTTGCGCGCGATGTGGCTGCTGCTGGTGCTGCGGCTGGACCTGTTTTTGCTGCAGCAGCATCTCTCGCACTGGGTCTGGTCGACCACGGTGCTGCGCCTGCTGTTCATCACCGCGGTCACCTGGCTGGCGCTGCGGCTGGCGCAGGCCGGCGGCGAGATCGTGATGCTGCGCCGTGGCGGCTTGAGCCTGCCGGACGACCCCAAGCTGCTCGACACCAACTTGCAGGTGCGCGGCGTCCTCACCCGCGCCCGGGTCCTGGCGCGGGTGGCCAGCCTGCTCATCGTGCTGGTGGGCTTGTCGCTGGCGCTGATGAGCATTCCCGGCGTGCGCCAACTCGGCACCAGCCTGCTGGCCTCGGCCGGCATTGCCGGCGTGGTCGTGGGCTTCGCTGCGCGGCCGGTGCTGTCGAATCTGCTGGCCGGATTGCAGATCGCTCTGGCCGAGCCCATCCGCATCAACGACGTGCTGATCGTGCAGGGTGAATGGGGCCGCGTGGAGGAAATCACCGGCACCTATGTGGTGTTCCGCATCTGGGACGAGCGCCGCATGATCCTGCCGCTGCAGTGGTTCATCGAGCACCCGTTCGAGAACTGGACGCGAACCAGCGCCAGCCTGTTGGGCACGGTCTTTCTGTGGGTGGACTACGCCATGCCGATCGATGCTCTGCGCGCCGAACTCAAGTGGGTGTGCGCCGAAGACCCCGACTGGGATGGCCGCCTGGCCATCATCCATGTCACCGATGCCGACGCCACCGCTCTGCAAGTACGCTTCCTCGTCAGTGCCGCCAACTCGGCTCGCGCCTGGGAACTGAGATGCCGGGTGCGCGAGGCCATGGTGGCTTACCTGCAGCGCGACTGGCCCCACCATCTGCCGCGCCGCCGCCTGTCGTGGCGGGCTGATGGCACTGCCGATGCCGAGCAGCACGCTCGCGTCACCAACTGAGGACTTGCACGATGCCCACTTGGCTGCTCACCCCGATCGACCACAACCCCCTGCTGGCCTGGCTCATGGCGCTGGCCTTGATCGTGCTCGCCATGCTGCTGGTTCGCGTCATCAAGCCACTGCTCATGGCACGACTGAGTGCCATGCATCACCTGGGCAGGGCGCGCTGGAATGAAGCCCTGGCGCATGCCGTCGGCGGCACCCGCGTGTTGCTGGTCGGCGCCATGGCGTTGTACCCGGCGCTGGACAATCTCGCGCTGTCCGCCACCACCGAGCGCTGGGCCTCGGGAATCGCTGCGGTCGGCCTGTTCGTGCAACTCGGGTTGTGGGCGGGGCGCTTTCTGGACAGTTGGATCAAGTCCTCACGCGCCCGCGCCATGGAGCACGACCCGGAAACCGCCACCGGCCTCGCCGCCATGAGCTTCCTGGCGCGGCTGGTGCTGTGGTCGCTGGTGGTCCTGCTGCTGCTCGACAATCTCGGCTTCAACGTCACCACCCTGCTGGCCGGGCTGGGTGTCGGCGGCATCGCCGTCGGCCTGGCCTTGCAGAACATCCTCGGCGACCTGTTCTCCAGCCTGTCCATCGTGCTCGACAAGCCGTTCCAGATCGGCCATTCCATCGTTGTCGACGGCTTTTCCGGCACGGTGGAAAACATTGGCCTCAAGACCACCCGCATCCGCTCCATCAGCGGCGAAATCGTGGTGTTCTCCAACACCGATCTGACCAAGGCCCGGCTGCGCAACTACAAGTTCATGCAGCAGCGGCGCATCGTCTTCGCCTTCGGACTCACCTACGACACCCCGGCCGACTCCCTGGAGCGCATCCCTGCGCTGGTGAAGTCCCTCATCGAAGAGCACGAACAAGCCCGTTTCGACCGTGCCCACTTTAAGGACTTCGGCGACTCCAGCCTGAACTTCGAAGTCGTGTACTGGATGAAAACGGCCGACTACACCGCCTACATGGACACCCAGCAGGCCATCAATCTGGGCCTGATGCGTGCCTGCGCCAAACTCGGCGTGGAGTTCGCCTTTCCCACCCGGACCGTGCAGCTGCAATGGAGCGAACCGCTGCCCGTGGCCATGCAGGACGGCCGTGTCGCGTCGCCGCGCGCGGTGCAAGGCACCACTTGATGACCGCACCATCGCCCGCAAGCGCCCCATCGATCTCGCCGCCGTCGCCACACTCCGCACCGGCACCGGTACCGCCATCAGCGCCTCACAAGCTTGGGGACTCCACGGGCTGTGCAATCTCCTGACAGATCTGGAAGCGTTCGACAAGACAAATGACGCTTGCGGCGATGCAGCAGGACGCTCGCGTGGCTGCTGCCTAAAATCGTTGCAATGCCGCCGATGCGAGGGGCTAGGACGATGAGGAGACCCTGATGCGCATTCTGATTGCCGAGGACGATCAAGTCCTGGCTGATGGCCTGACACGCTCCCTGCGCGCCAGTCACTACGCCGTCGATCAGGTCGGCGACGGCGCGGCGACCGACTCGGCGCTGCAGACCAGCGAGTTCGATCTGCTCATCCTCGACCTCGGCCTGCCGCGGCTGTCGGGTTTCGAGGTGCTGCGGCGGTTGCGCAGCCGCGGCAACACCCTGCCCGTGCTCATCCTCACCGCCGCGGACAACGTGGAAGACAAGGTGCGCGGCCTTGACCTGGGGGCCGACGACTACATGGCCAAACCGTTCGAGTTGGCCGAGCTGGAGGCACGGGTGCGCGCGCTGACGCGTCGCGGCATGGGCGGCGCCAGCCCCACCATTCGCCACGGCCCGCTGAGCGTCGACCTGCCCGGGCGCGTGGTGATGCTCGACGACAAGGTGGTCGACCTCTCCGCGCGTGAACTCGCCCTGCTCGAAGTGCTGCTCAAACGCACCGGCCGGCTGGTGAGCAAGGACCAGTTGGTCGATCACCTGTGCGTCTGGGGCGAGGAGGTGAGCACCAACGCCATCGAGGTCTACATCCACCGCCTGCGCAAGAAAATCGAGGTCGGTCCGGTGCACATCGCCACCGTCAGGGGCTTGGGGTATTGTCTGGAAAAAATCCCCGGCGCGCCTCAACAAATCGCCTGATCGAGACCGGGCTCCGTCATCCTTCATGGCCAGTCTTCCCCAGTTGGACGAAGTCGCCAGGACCGAGTCCACACCACCCGGGCGCCGGCCACGCCAGCGCTCGCTGTTCGGAGAAATTCTGGACTGGATGCTGGTGCCGCTGCTGCTGGTCTGGCCGCTGTCCATCGGCATCACCTATCTGGTGGCGCAGGCCATCGCCACCCAGCCCTTCGACCAGGGCCTGGAGCGGCGTGTCGCCGTGCTGGCCGAACTGGTGCAACGCAGCCCCCATGCGGTCCGGCCGTTGCTGCGACAGCCGGGAACCGACACCCTGGCCGGCGGCGACCCCGTGCTGATGCAAGTGCGCGGCGCCCACGGCCAGTTGCTGGGTGGCGACGCCAACCTGCCGCTGCCGCCCGACGCCGCCGCGCCCTGGCCCGATGGTGTGCATCTGCGCGACGCCGAAGTGGGTGGCCAGGAGCTGCGCATCGCCTGGCGCTGGCTGGCCGCACCCGCCTTGCCCGTGACCGCGGCACCGACCGTTTCGTCCACACACGCGACGGATCGGCCGGCACTGCTGCTGGTCCAGGTGGCCGAGGGCTTGAAAAGCCGCACGCTGCTGGCGCGTGACATCGTGCGCGGGGTCATCCTGCCGCAGTTCGTCATCGTGCCCATCTCCATCCTGCTGGTGTGGTTCGGGTTGGGCCAGGGCATCATTCCGCTGAACGAATTGCAAGCGCGCATTCGCCGCCGCCGGCCCGACGACCTGAGCCCGATCGACCAGCGCGAGGCACCCGAGGAAATCACCCCGCTGGTGGACTCGATCAACGGCTTGCTCGGCCGACTGGAACAATCCATCCTCACGCAAAAACGCTTCATCGCCGACGCCGCGCATCAGTTGAAAACACCGCTGGCCGGCTTGCGCATGCAGGCCGAGCTGGCGGCACGCCAGACCGACCCGCAGGAGTTGCGTGCCAGCCTGCGGCAGATCAGTCTGTCCGTCGTGCGCACCACGCGCTTGGTGAACCAATTGCTGTTGCTGGCGCGCGCCGAGAACCAGGGCGTGGCCGCGCATGGCGCGCTCAGCAGCGTGGACCTGCGCAGGCCGGTGCGCGACGCCGTGCAGGAACTCGCGCCGATGGCGCTCGGCAAGGGGCTGGATCTGGAGTTCGACGCGCCCGATACGCCGCTATGGGTGCGTGGCCACGCCCTGCTGCTGCACGAATTGACGAAAAACCTGGTGGACAACGCCATCGCCTACACCCCACGTGGCGGCAGCGTGACCGTCCGTCTGAAAGCCGATGCCACCAACTGGCGCATGCTGTTGAGCGTCGAAGACAGCGGTCTGGGCATCGCCCCGGCTGAGCGTGAACTGGTGTTCCGTCCCTTTTACCGCGTGCTGGGCACTGGCCATGACGGCAGCGGCCTGGGCTTGTCCATCGTGCAAGAAATCGCGCGCCAGCACAGCGCCATCATCGAACTCGCCGACAACCCGGCCTGCGCCGGCTGCGACACGCCGGGGCTGGTGGTACGCCTGCACCTTGCGGCAGCGGAACCCCCCGGGCCGACGTGAAGCGTGCTTTGCGGGACCGGCCGACTCCAAGCTCCTTGCGCGTCGGCCTGGCGCTCAGCGCGCCGCCTTGCGTGCCGGGGCTTTCTGCGTTGCCGTCTTGGCTGGCGCCCCCGGCTTGGTCGCGGCCACGGGACGAGGAACGAACTCGAAGCCGACCTTGCCGTCCGGCTGGCGCACCAGGAAGGCCTTGAACTTACGCTTGGTGCGGGCGGAAACGAAACCGTCGAGCAGGTCGGTGCGGCCTTCGCTCAGCAGCTTGCGCATCTGAGCCGGGTCGATCGGCTGTTGCAGGATGATCTTGCCGCTGCGGAAGTCGCAGGACGGCGCAGGCCCCACGCTGTGCTCGCAGACATAGGCATTGCCGGCATCGAAGACCGCGCCGCTGCACTTGGGACAGGCGCCCAGCGGCTCCTGGCCGGTGAAATCCGGGGCCTCGGAGCCTTCGCCGCTGATGGGCTGGCCGAAGTCGAATTCGAGCTTCCACTGCCCCGCCTCGCCTTCGCG
>JAJXUC010000040.1 GCA_021783435.1 Pseudomonadota bacterium
CGTCGTGCTGATGTGCAAGTCGGGCGCGGGCACCAGCGCCGCCGAAAGCCAATCCAGTTTCAACTGGCTTTCCGGCTTGGTCCCTGCATGCCGTACCAGGCTGGCGCCCTGCGCGGTCTGTTCCTGCTTCATCCTGGCCAGCATCGCAGCCGGGTGGCGTTGTCGGCGCTCCTGGTCAGTCTGCACGGTTGCGTACCGCTGGCGATCCTGGTTCGCTGCGACGTCGGGCTGGCGTTTGGCATGGGCAGGCGCCGGATTGTGGCCGGTACCCTGTCGTGCGCCAAAACCACCCGCGAGGACAGACTGAGCCGTCGCCGTGGCAGACTGCACAGGCTCCGGACTAGCAGACCGCGGCGTCGATGCCGCGCTGCCTGGGTGTTGCGGCAGGCGTACCGTGGCAGCCGCCTCGCCTGGCAGCACGGGCAGCTCGGGGGTGGGCGGATTGACGAGGATGGTGTACTGCTGGCTACGCTGGTACTGGCAGCCAAGCTTGAGCGTGAGCACCACAAATGGCTCGGTCATGGGCATGGTGGATCGCACCTGGATGCGCTCCATGCTCGATCCCTCGGGCTGCACTCCGATCTGCAACTGGTCGGCGCGCAGCGGGTCGGAGCCGGCATCGGCCTGCACCTGGACACAGCGGGTGGCCAGTTGTTCACCCGCGTCGAGCCGCACCGGAATGTCCACGCGCAGCGGTTGCCCGAGAATGGCGTGAACCAGGGGGCGGTTCAACAACAAGGCCTGCGCCAGAGACGGCACGAGCAGCAAGCCAGCCAGCAGTGCCAGCTTCAGCCAGGAAGGCTGGGCATGTCCACGCGAAACATGGGTCGGACGATGGTGCATGGACAACGGCAAAGCGGATCGAAAGTTGTGAGGGCGCAGGTTCGGGCGCTGAACTGTACAGACTGAAGCCGAATTTATCAGCCAATATCGTGCCGAGAAGGGTTGATTCACAATGAGCCTGGGAATTTTGTGAACGATTTTGCAAAAATGTGTTTTTCTGCATGGGATTTTGCACATGCAATCTGAATGCGGCGCTTGCGCCTTGAAACTGCCGCCCCAAACCTCTGGACACGCGCCGACCATGACCCTCTTCGACGATGACACCGCCGCGACCGATGACCGCATCTGCGTGCTCAATCTCCAGCTCGGCACAGCCAGCGCGGCCATGACGCCGGCGATGGCTCACGCCGGCATCGAGGCGCTGTCCACCACACTGCGCGACCCGGACATCCACGTCATCGTGCTGACCGGAAGCGCTGAGCAATTCTGTCTGGGCCCGCAAGAGTCGTCGCACACGTTGCAGGCGGCGCAGGATGAGGCCTCTTTCATCGACGCGCTGCACGATTGGCTGCTGGCCCTGCGTGACAGCGACAAACCCATCATCGCGGCCGTGGAAGGCCAGGCCAGCGGCGCCGGCCTGGCGCTGGCGTTGGCGTGCGATCTGATCGTCGCCGCCCGCAGCGCCCAATTCCTGCTGCCGATGGCGGGCGAAATCGCCGGCAGGCATGCCGGGGCGTTGTGGCTGGCGGCGCAGCGCCTGCCTCGCGCCGCGCTCGCCGAGCTGTGCCTGCCCGATGACGGCTTGTCGGCCGAACGGGCTCACACCCTTGGCTTGGCCTGCCGCCTCACCGACCCAGGCATGGCGCTGCACATGGCCCTGCAACTCGCCCGACCACTGGCCCGGCACACACCCGCGGAACTGGGCGGCGTCAAGCAGCACATGGCACTTGCTGGAGGTCGGCCCTTGGACGAAGTCCTGGCTGGCGAGCGCAGGCGCTGGCTACGTCACCACGCGTTGGCGGCAACACCCGGACGCGCCCAGGGCTTGTCACGCCCTTAGTGCACCCGCGTTATCCCAGGCGGGCGCGGGTCTGAGTGGCGCGCTGCCGCATTGCTGTCCGCTCGCGGCGCTGCAGACCACGGCGCGGTCTGCGCCTCGCAGGGCATCAAACAACGCGGCTTTCCAGCCATCCCTGCACGATTCGCAATGCGGCGCAACAATAAAGCCATCAGTGGCCGATGGGGCTGCTGCCCGCCGATACCCCAACCCACAGCCTGCCATGATCGACCTCTATTCCTGGCCCACTCCCAACGGCCACAAAGTGCATATCCTGCTGGAAGAACTCGACCTTCCCTATCGCATCCACGGCGTCAACATCGGCACCGGCGAACAGTTCAAACCCGAGTTCCTGCGCATCAGCCCCAACAACAAGATTCCGGCCCTGGTCGACCCTGACGGACCCGGCGGCACACCCATCACCTTGTTCGAATCGGGCGCGATGCTCATCTACCTTGCAGAAAAAACCGGCCGCTTCCTGCCCGCCTCGGGCACCGCGCGCTACACCACCTTGCAGTGGCTGATGTGGCAGATGGGAGGACTCGGCCCCATGCTGGGTCAGGCGCACCATTTCCGCATTTACGCGCCGGAGAAAATCGACTACGCCGTCGGCCGCTACACCAATGAGGCGAAGCGCCTGTACGGCGTGATGGACGCGCGCCTGGCCAGCAGCACCTATCTGGCGGGCGACGACTACACCATCGCCGACATGGCCGCGTTTCCCTGGTGCCGCAGCGCCAGCAACCAGGGCGTTGACTGGGCCGATTACCCGCATGCCAAGCGTTGGTTCGACGCCATTGCCGCCCGGCCCGCGGTGCAGCGTGGCTTGGCCGTTCTGGCTGAGCAGCGCAAGCCCTTGCTCGACGAGCAGGCGCGCCAGAACCTGTTTGGCGCAGCACAATACCAACGGCGCTGAAGCCCCCGCGAATCGAGCGGCGGCGCCGGGTCGCCGCCTGCCGGGCTCTCGGCGCGCAACCGCTTGTACAACCCCATTGGCCCTTGATCTGGAACCCTCATGAAACTCGTGCGATACGGCCCTTCGGGGCGTGAACAACCCGGCCTCATCGACGCGCAAGGCCGTCTGCGCAGCCTGCGCGGGGTGGTGCATGACATTGGTCCCGAGGTTTATGGCGCGAAGGGCCAGCGCGCCCTGCGCAAGCTGGATGTCGAAGCCTTGCCGCGTGTGGCCGGTCAGCCCCGGTTGGGGGTGCCGTTCGTGGGCATCGGCAAGTTCATCGCCATCGGTCTGAACTACCGCGACCATGCGGCCGAAGCCAAGCAGGCCATTCCGACCGAGCCCATCGTGTTCAACAAATGGACCACCTGCATCACCGGGCCGTTCGATGCCATCGAACATCCGCCGCATTCCACGCGCATGGACTGGGAGGTCGAACTCGGCGTGGTCATCGGCCGCGAAGCCCGCTACGTGGGGGTGGCCGAGGCGCTGGATTTCGTCGCCGGCTATTGCACCGTGCACGATGTCTCGGAGCGTCAGTTCCAGTTCGAGCGCGGCAGCCAGTGGGACAAATCCAAGGGGCTGGACAGCTTCGGCCCGGTCGGCCCCTGGCTCGTCACGGCCGACGAAGTGCCTGAGCCGCAAGCCCTTGCGCTGCATCTGGACGTCAACGGCGAGCGCATGCAAAGCGGCCATACGCGCGAGATGATTTTTTCCGTCGCCCAGATCGTCAGCTACCTCAGCCACTTCATGACCCTGCGCCCCGGCGACCTCATCGCCACCGGCACCCCGCCGGGCGTGGGCATGGGCAAACAGCCGCCGCGCTATTTGCGGCCCGGCGATGTGGTGACGCTGGAAGTGCAGGGACTGGGCGCGCAGCGACAAGTGGTGGTGGCGTCGAAGCACAAGGTTGCTGCCGACGCAGACAAGCTGGTCCCAAGCACCCGCGCTTGAAACCCAACCCCGATGCAAAAGGCCCGGATGCGCAGGCATCCGGGCCGGTTCAGGCTGTTGTGCAATCCGTTGCGTTGACTGCGTTCTGGTGAATCAACCCGGCACGTCGCTGCCCGTCAATTCAGGCTCGCCGACGAGCAGTGCGGCACGCGCTTCCTCCGGCTCTGGCAGACCGCTGGTAACGGCCAGGCCGATGATGATGAAGCTCAGGATGACCACCAAGCCCATGCCCTCGTTGAAGCTGAAGGTGCCGTTACCTCCAATGGGAGTTGCCGGGCCCATGTAGGTGATGGCCCACATGCCGAGGAAATACGGGAACAGCCACCACGCGCTTTTCCAGTGCAACTGGCCGGCGCGACCGGCGACAGCCTGGGCGATGGCATAGAGCACGAAGATCACCGCCAGGGCGCCGAACAGGAAGTTGTCGGTGCCCGCACCGGACCAGAAGATGATGAGGTTGGCGGCGATGAAGGCCAGCGGTGCCCACAGCCAGGCGCCCTTGAGGGTGAAGGGCCGCGGATGGGCGTCGAGCGGCAGGGTGCGGCGCAGGGTCAAGAGGCAGACCGGACCCACCCCATAGGCCAGCACCGAAGCCGATGAAATGAAGGTGACGATTTTTTGCCAGGATGGAAACGGCAGGAAAAACAGCAGGCCGACGATGAACGTGACCCACAAACCCACGGACGGCGCGCCTTTGGCATTGAGCTTGGCGAACCAGGGCAGCGACAGGCCATCCTTGCCGGTGGCGTAGACCACGCGCGCCGTGGTGCCGCCGTACACGAGACCGGTACCTGCAGGAGAGACCACGGCATCGATATACAGCAGCGCCGCCAACCAGCTCAAGCCCAGAATGGTGGCCAGGCCCGCGAAGGGACCGGAAGCTCCGGTGAAGGTGACTTTGGCCCAGCCCTTGGCAATGTCGGTGGGGTTCAGCGCGCCGATGAAAGCCACTTCAAGCAACACGAAAATGATCCCGGCGATGAGCACCGAGCCGACGATGGCGATGGGCACATCGCGCTGTGGATTTTTCGCCTCGCCCGACAGCTCGATCGCCTGGCGAAAGCCGAGGTAGCTGAAGACGATGCCGGAGGTGGCGATGGTCGAAATCGTGCCCTGCACACCCATCGGCGCAAAGCCCTGCGAGCTGAAGTTGCCGCTGTGGAACGACGACACCAGCAGCATGATGATGGCGAGAATGGGGACGATCAGCTTCCAGATCATCATGGTGTTGCCCACCCGCAGCAACATGCGCACACCCATGGCGTTGATCAGCACGAACACACCCAGCAGGACGACGCTGGCTGCCATGCCTTCCGGCGTGAGCAGGGAGGTTTTGGCGTCGACGAAACCAGGCAGATAGTTGTTGGCGTAAGTCACCACAGCCAGCACCTCGGCTGGTGCCACGGTGACGTAGCCGAGAAACACCACCCAACTCATGATGGCGGCAGTCAGGTTGCCGTGGCTGAGCTTCGGGAAGGTGATGACCGCACCCATGCCCGGAAAGGCGCTGGTGAGCTCGGCGTTGACGAAGGCCAGCAACAAAATGGCAACGCCGCCGATGGCCCAGGACAAGATGCTCGACGGCCCTGCCTGCTGTGCCGCCGTCATCGGTGCGAACAACCAGCCCGAGCCGATGATGGCGGTCAGACTGGCGAACAGCAGGCTCCAGATGCCCGCCTCCTTGTGGATCCTGCTGCGCTGGGTCTTGGGCGGGGTTGCCGCGCCGAGTGGAACACTGGCCATGGTGATCTCCGTTTGAGTACGCCCAAGGGCGTGACTTGCCGACGCCCCACCCCCGAGGGGGCCGAGAAATCAGGGAAACGGCCCCGCGTTTTCTTGAGGGGATGGCTCGCAGTCGTCGCGAACTTCATTGGTACTTGACATTTGTATTCCAAATGGCCGCTTGTGCCGGTGAACAAACGTAAGACGCGAAGCGAGATACAACATGCGACGGATCCTTGTGCGCTGCACACAAGCCGTGGACGAGCCCTGCCGAAGCCGCGACCTTGCTAGGCTTGCGGCATGAACGCACGCCACGACTCGCCATCCAGTCCTGAAGATGTACTGCAACACATCTGGGGTTACCCGGCGTTTCGCGGCCAGCAGCGCGCGGTCATCGAGCATCTGCTCGGCGGCCGCGATGCCCTGGTGCTCATGCCCACGGGCGGTGGCAAGTCGCTGTGCTTCCAGATTCCGGCATTGCTGCGCGAGGGCTTGGGCGTCGTCGTCTCGCCCCTGATCGCGCTGATGCAGGACCAGGTCGCTGCGCTGCGCGAACTGGGCATTCGTGCCGCCTTCCTCAACTCCACGCTCGACGCGCAAACCGCACGCGAGGTGCAGCAGAGCGCGCGGCGCGGCGAACTGGACTTGCTCTACATGGCGCCGGAGCGGCTGCTGAGCGAAAGCGGCTTGTCCCTGCTCGACGGCTGCCGCATTGCCCTGTTCGCCATCGACGAGGCGCATTGCGTGTCGCAATGGGGCCATGATTTCCGCCCGGAATACGGCCAGCTCGCGATGCTGCGCGAGCGCTGGCCGCAGGTACCCCGCGTGGCCCTCACCGCCACCGCCGACGAGCCCACGCGGCACGAAATCGTGCAGCGCCTGCTACACCACGGCACCGAGTTCGTCTCCAGCTTCGACCGCCCCAACATCCGCTATCGGGTGGTGGAAAAGCGCGATGGCCGGGCGCAGTTGCTGCAGTTCATCCGCGGCGAGCACACGGGCGACTGCGGCGTGGTCTATTGCCTGTCGCGCAACACGGTGGACGAGGTGGCGCAGATGCTCGCGGGCCACGGCATGGCCGCCCTGCCCTATCACGCCGGGCTGCCGTCGGAGGTGCGCGCGCGCCACTTGCGCCGTTTCCTCGATGAGGACGGCATCGTCATGGTCGCGACGATCGCCTTCGGCATGGGCATCGACAAGCCCGATGTGCGCTTCGTCGCGCATCTGGACATGCCCAAATCCATCGAGGGCTATTTTCAGGAAACCGGCCGTGCAGGCCGTGACGGCCTGCACGCACAGGCGTGGATGGCCTACGGCCTGTCGGACGTGGTGCAGCAGCGCCGCCTGATTGAGCTGTCCGAGGCGGACGATGCCTACAAGCGCCTGTCGACGGCCAAGCTCGACTCCATGCTGGCGCTGGCCGAAGCCGCCGACTGCCGCCGCGTGCGTCTGCTGGCCTATTTCGATGAAGCCAGCACGCCCTGTGGTAATTGCGACAACTGCCTCAACCCACCCGAGCTCATCGACGCCACCGAGGCCGCGCAAAAGCTGCTATCCACCATCTACCGCTGTCGCCAGGCCAGCAACACCAGCTTCGCCGCCTCGCACATCATCGACGTGCTGCGCGGCAGGCGTGGCGAGAAAATCGATCGCCACGGCCACCACGCCTTGTCCACCTTCGGCATCGGCACCGACCTGTCCGAAGCCGACTGGCGCCTGCTGCTGCGCCAGCTCGTCGCACAGCATCTGCTGGAGGTGGACGCCGCGCACTTCAACGTGCTGCATCTCACCGACGCCAGCCGCGAGGTGCTGCGCGGACAGCGCCGCATTCACCTCAAACGCCGCGAGCCGGGCACGGAGGGCAAACGTCGCGCCAGAGGCGGCGCTGCTGGCGGTCAATCGGCCGGTACGCGCGCCGTGATGCAGGCCTTGTCCAGTGCCGATGCCGCACTGTTCGAGCGCCTGCGCGCCTGGCGCGCCGCCACGGCCAAGGAGCACGGCGTGCCCGCCTACGTCGTGTTCCCGGATGCCACGCTCCAAGCCATCGCCATCGCCCGCCCCGCCAACCTCGACGCCCTGCGCGGCATCTCCGGCGTCGGTGATAAGAAGCGTGACAACTTCGGCCCGGCGCTGCTGGGGCTGATCGAAGGACAGGTTTCGCCTGACGCCTGAGCAGGGAGCTGTTCACGCCCGGCGGCCGTCGCAAGGGCCGGCGAAGCGCACGAACACGTCGCTATTGCAGTGCAGCATCACGACTGTGAAGCAGATGTGACGATTTGAATTGCGGAAAGCGTGCATTACTTGGCACAAGCTGTCTGCGTCGGAAGGTAATCTGGATACATGTTCATCCCCATGAATCCATTCGACAGCCCGCTGCCATGAGCATCGTCTTTTCCGAGCCTGCCGACCCCCCGCGTCAACGCGATCTGCTGTTGCCCATGACCCTGATTGGCTACGGCCTGACCGTGCCGCTGATGCTGGGTTTTGTCTGGGCAGGCGCCTTGCCGCTGACCATCGCGCTGACCTATGCGTTCACCGGGCTCAGCGCCAATCCGGCGTTGTCCTGGATTTGGAGCCTGCGCCAAGAAACCGCTAGTGTTGCGACCTCGGCTTACTCGCAACCCAGGCTGATAGCCCGGATGATGCTGAACGTGGTCATCCAACTGGCCTGCATCGCCGTGGCGCCGCAGATCGGCGGCATCGTGCTGCTGATCCTGATCATCTTCCTCGGCCTCGGCGCGGGTTCGCTGCACCTGCCGGCGCGCTCGCTGCGCCATTGGATCCCGCTCGTCGGCGTGCTGGCAGCTCTGGCGATCACCGCCTTCGCGCTTGCTGGCGCCAAGCTCGGCATCCCCGTCGCCACCAGCCGACAGCGTTGGGTTTCCGCTGCGGCGTTCGGTTCACTGCTGGTCTACAGCGCCTTGCTCGGACAGATTTTCACACGCGAACATCGCTGCGCGGCACGCTCGCGCCAAGCGCAGAAAACAGAATTTCGACTACTCCGAAAAATGGCCTGGCTTGACGACCTCACCGGACTGGCAAACCGCCGCGCATTGCTCGACACCCTGCGCACGCGCCTGCGCAGCACGAAGAACTCGAAACTAGTTGTCGGTTTGATGGATCTGGACAACTTCAAGGACGTGAACGATCGCCTTGGCCATGCCGCTGGAGACGCGCTGCTGATCGAAGTGGGCAAACGCCTGAGTGCTGTGCTGCACCGCGGCGACCTGCTCGCCCGGTTGGGTGGTGACGAGTTCGCCGTGGTGCTGCCGCATTGTCAGACCGAGCACCAGTTGCGCCACCAGGCGGCGCTCCTGCTGAAGACCATGGAGACTCCCTTCGTGCTCGAAGGCCAGGCCCTGTACAGCAGCCTGTCGCTTGGCCTGGTGCTGCACGACAAATCCGATGCGGTGGGCCCGGATGCGCTTCTGCGGCACGCCGATCTGGCCATGTACGCGGCCAAGCGGCATGGGCGCAGCCAGTACCGCATTTTCGACCCGAGCATGGAACGGCAGGTTCATGACCGCGAACGCCTGCTGAGCTGGGTCAAGCTTGCCCTGCAGGCGCGGCAATTGGAACTGCACTATCAGCCCATTCTCACGGTCGATCCCGGCAAGAAAGCCGGGGATCCTCGCGTCGATGATGTCGAGGCGCTGCTGCGCCTGCGCGACGACGACGGCTTGCACGACGCTGCCGAGTTTGAGGCTGTGCTCGATGACCCCCGACTGGCCGCTCCGCTCGGGCGTTTCGTCCTCGACACCACGCTCAGCCAGGTTTTGCGCTGGCGCCGGGATGGACGCATGCTGCGCGTGTGCCTCAACATCAGCCCGCAACATTTCCTGCAGCCCCAGTTCCTGACCGACCTGCGCGAAGCACTGGAGCGCCATCCGCAATGCTCACCGGAATGGCTGGTGCTGGAGCTCACGGAGCATGGCTCCGAACTCAACGGCCACATCGCCCACTACGTCGTCACCGCATGCCGCCGCATGGGCGTCGAGGTGAGCCTGGATGATTTCGGCACCGGCAGCGCCAGTCTGACGCATTTGCAGTTGCTCGAAGCCTCGGCGGTGAAGATCGACCGCCGTTTCACCAGCAACCTGCTCGACGAAAGCGCCGACCTCAGCATCACCTATGGCCTGTTGCGCACGGCCCGGATGATGGGCCTGAGCGCCGTGGCCGAAGGCGTGCGCACACCCCGCCAGGCGCATGCCCTGGTGGCGCTGGGCTGCCGCAAGTTGCAGGGCTATGCCATCGCCAAGCCCATGCCGGCACAGGAGTTGGAGATCTGGCTGCAAGACTGGCCACAACGGCTCCCCTGGACCGCGACTCTGGCCTGGCAAAAGGCGATCGACACCGAAGCGATTCGCGCGGTGGTCGAACACGGCAGAAGTCTGGCACGTGCCAAGGTCGGCACGCTCGATGCCGGTGAACGCGAGCGTCTCGCCCAAGTCGATGCCAGCAAGCGTTGCGCTCTCGGGCGCTGGTGCGAGAGCCAAGCCACCGAGTATGGACATGTCCCGGGTTTTCGCAAACTCATCGCGGACCATGAGGCCTTCCACGCATGCCTGCGCACCATCGCCGAAGCGCCGCAGGAAGACGCCGTGATTTACGTGCATCAACTCCAAAAATTGAGTCTGTCGGTACGCGATCAATTCTGGAAACTGCTGCTGCACCCCATCCGGACCCAGGACATGGCTCCAGCGGCGCTCCGACTCGACCTTGCCGCCTCCACCTCCGAGCCCGACCCCAGCACGTCCTGCGCACCGGACTCGGCCCTCGAAGCCGGCGCTTGAACTGCTCTCCAGGTCGGCGACTTCACCTCGGGCACGGAAAACGTCGAGGGCATCCAGAAACGACGCCTCGCCTGCCTGAGCGAGGTCGATCAGCGGCGTCAACCAGCCCTGGGCCGCTGCAGCACGGCCGCAACCCGCTGCACCACAGCCTGCACGGCACGGTCCAGCAGCGTCTGCGCGGCTGCGGCGTAGTGGGCGGCATCGTTCACTGCGGTCGGCTGCGTGCCGTCCACCTGCCAGTGCGCGACGATGCGCAGCGGGCTGGACTGCGCCAGTTGGCAGGCCAGATCGAGCCGTACCACGCCCGGGCCACGGTGGATGTCCTGCTCCAGGCGCGTCAGCTCGCAATGCAGCGTCCAGTCGGCGGGAGCCAGCGGCTGGTCTTGCTCCACCGCGCTCACCCAGGGCTGGCGCGACAGGCCCTGGGCCAAGGCGGAACGCATCAGGTCCGCCGGCGGCGCCAGCCAGCGGCTGTCGCGATACGGCATGAGCACACCGGGGCGGGGGCTGTACAACATCCCCGTACCCCCCAGGCCTGGAGCTGCGCCCAGGGGCAACAGGTGAATGACAGTTGGTTGGATCGACGCAGCCGATACGGCGTCAGGCCCGTGCTGTGCCGTGGCCTGCAAGCGATAGGAGGTTTGCGATGGCTGGCGGGTGATGGGCAGTGAACAACCCGCGGCGGCGAGAGCCCCCAAGCAAAGCAGCACCCATGCGGCGTGACGCGCAGTCGTGTTCATCGCTGTTCTCCAGGGCCTGGCGGCGGCAAGGGCGCGCCGTAGAGCAGTTGGCTCGGGTTGGTCTTGAGACCGCGAACGAGTTCGGTGAGCTGACTGCTGAGTTGCTGGAGGTTGCCCGTGAGACGGTCGAAGCCCGGCAGGGTACGGTTCTGCAACTGATCCACAGCCCTCGACCCCGCTGCGCCCAGCTTGACGGCCCCCTGCCCGGCTTCGCGCCAACTTTCGGCCGCCTGGTCCATGGTCGCCAGGGTTGCTTGCAGCTGTTGCGTGGTCTTCGAGAGCCGGGCCAGCAGGTCGTCGCCCTGGTGAGCGAGTGTCCGGCCTTGCGAACCCATCGCCGCCAGTTCCTGGCTGGACTGGCGCAGGTTCGCCAGCGTTTGCGCGATGTCCTGGCGGTGCGCATCCAGGGTCTGCGTCAGGCTGGCAACGTGCGACAGGCTCTGGCCGATGGCCTCGATGTTCCGGTTGCTCAGCAGCAGATCGAGGCGGCTGGCGATTTTCGACAGCGTGATGGTGGCATCATTCAAACCGCCTTCCAGCCGCGAAAACACCGAGGGTGCGTAGCGGATCACGGGGTAAGGCTGATTCGGCCGCGCTTTCAGCGGCGCGGGGGAAGCGCCGCCGCTCAGATTGAGCACCGACAGCCCGGTGACACCTTGCGGGCTCAACTGGGCAACCGTGTCGGCCCGCACCGGGACGTTCTTGTCGATGTCGACACGGATGCGAATCAGCGTTGGATTGCTCGGATCGATCTCGATCGAATGCACCTGCCCCACCTTGACGCCACGGTACAGCACATTGCTGGAGTCCCGCAGCCCATTGACGTTGTCGGTGGCGAAGATGAGATAGGGCGTGGTGTTGCCCTGCTTCTTGCCTGTCGCCAGCCACCAGGCGGCACCGCCCAGCATGAGCCCGAGCAGC
This sequence comes from Pseudomonadota bacterium, assembly GCA_021783435.1. The sequence goes on from JAJXUC010000040.1 coordinate 11,926, forward strand.
ACGACGAACACGCCCACGGCGGTGTAATTGATCTTCGACTCCATCATGCGACTCCGCTGCAGCAAAAAATCATGTTCATCATGCACCCGTTCCCGATGCAGCTTGCAGCTCGTGCAAAAAAGCGAGCGACCGGCCCTCGCGAAAATAGGCCACCAGCTCAGGTTCGTCGCGCTGCGCCAGCTCGGCGGCCGGACCCAGCGCCAGGACGCGCTTGCGTGCGAGAAAAGCCACCATGTCGCTGCCATGCCAGATGGAGTCGAGGTCATGTGTGGCTTGCAGAATGGTGAGCCCGAGCAGGTCGCGCAATTCCCGCACGAGTCGGTCGAACGCCGAGGCGCCAATGGGGTCGAGGCCCGAAGTGGGCTCGTCCAGCACGAGCAACTCCGGGTCGAGCGCCAGGGCGCGTGCCAGCGCCGCACGCTTGACCATGCCACCGGACAGCTCGGCCGGATATTTGTGCGCGGCGTCCGGCGGCAGCCCGGCGAGACGCAGCTTCAGCATGCCCAAGTCGGCCAGGTCGGCGCGCTCCACCGCACCATGTTCGCGAATCGGCAGCAGCACGTTTTCCAGCACGGTCAGGCCGGTGAACAACGCGCCGCCCTGAAACAGCACGCCGATGCGCTGACGCAGGCGTTGACGTACCGAATACTGAGCAGCCCGCGCATCCTGGCCCAAGAGTTGCAGGCTTCCACCCTGTGGTTCGCGCAGCAGAATGAGCGTGCGCAGCAACACCGTCTTGCCCGTGCCCGAGCCGCCCACCAGGGCCATGATGCAACCACGCGGAATGGCGAGGTTCAGCCCCTCGTGCACCACGTTGTGGTCGAAGCGGTTGACGATGCCGCTGGCCTCGATCACCAGGTCTGCGCCGTTCATAGCCGGAGCAGGTTGTAGACGATGGAAAACCCGGCGTCGATCACGATCACCAGGAAAATGGACTGCACCACGGCAACCGTGGTGGCGCGGCCCACGCTGGCGGCGCTGCCCGACACGCGCAGCCCCTGCATGCAGCCAACCAGCGCAATGATCACGGCGAAGACCGGCGCCTTGGCCAGGCCGAGCATCAAGGTCTGGACCCCGACCACCTGGGGAATGCGCGACAGGTATTCATTCCACGGCACACCGTAGCCGACGGAAGCCACGACGCCGCCGCCGATCAACCCCATCACATCGGCAAACAGCGACAGCAACGGCAGGGTGATGACCAGTGCGACGACTTTGGGAAACACCAGCATCTCGAACGGCGACAAGCCCAAGGCCTGCAGCGCGTCGATTTCCTCGGTGATGCGCATGGTGCCGAGTTGCGCGGTGTACGACGAGCCGGTACGCCCTGCCACCAGAATGGCTGCCAGCAAGGGACCGAGTTCACGCAAGGTGATGATGGCCACCAGGTTGACGATGAGGATGTTGGCACCGTAGGTCGCCAGCGTGGCCCCGCCCTGGTAGGCCATGACCATGCCGATGAGAAACGACAGCAGGCCGACGATGCCCAGGGCGCGCAGTCCGGCAGCGTCGATTTCGACCACCACCTCGCGCCAGCGGATGCGCCAGAAGGTCAGCAACAAGGGCACGCCACGCCACGCCAGTTCGCCCACGAAGGCGAGAAATTCGCGGCCCTCGCGCACGGCCGCAACCGCGGCACGGCCGATGTCGCCAAGCAGGCCGGCATGCGCCCTGGGCTGCAGCTGCGGGGCCGGCGCGGCACGGGCCAGCACCAGATCGAGCAGCTGGCGGTGGGCCGGGGTGAGCGCGCTGCGATCGACCACGATGCCGGCATCGGCCCAGGCCTTCAGACTGCGCCCGAGCACGAGGGCGCCGGCCGTATCGAGCTGCAAGGGCACCACGGCTGCGGGCTCGGCCGCGGGCATGTCCCGGGTGGTGACAAGGGTTGCGGCATGGATGGCGGCATCTCCCTCCGCCGTGACGCGCACCGTGGTGCAGCCCGCCGGCAGATGAAGCGCGGGTGCCGGATCCAGTCCATGCACCGTCCAGGCACCCCCAAGGGTCAGCGTGCGCATGTCCGGCGCATCGCCAGCGCACCACAGCGCGCACGCTGGTTGCAAGGCAGGCGGGCGCTCAGTCGGCGTCATGCGATGGGCGCCGCGCGCCATGCCGCGCCCTGGCACGGAGCAAGTCGCCTGGAAAAACGCTGGGCATGGCGACGAGACTGGCGAACGGATCGAACCGCACGATTGTTGACTTCGATCTCAGCGCAACGCGCCGAACACCTTGCCGATAAGGGCGCTTCCGGTTCCCACCGGGTCGCTGCGGATGGCTTTTTCTTCTTCACCGATGGCTTGGTACAGGCGATCCAGCGCCTGCTGCGTGACGTAGCTGTCGATGTTCGCCTGATCGGCCTTGACCAGCCCGAACTGCGCCGCCTGGCCGGCGTAGCGATCGTAGGTTTGCGCCAGGCCGACCTGGGCCGTGGCCTGGCGCACGATGGGCAGGAACTTCTGCGTCAGCGGCGCCTCGGTCTTGCGCTTGAAGTATGCGGTCGCGGCCTCGTTGCCGCCGGTGAGGATGCCTTTGGCGTCGGCGATTCTCATGCTTTTGACCGCATTCACCAGCAGGGTCTTGGCCTCGGGCACGGCGGCCTCGGCGGCACGGTTGATGGCCAGGTCAAGCGCGTCCGCCTGCGAACCCATGCCGGTCATGCGCATCAAGCTGCTGGCCTTGTCCAGCGCCGGAGGCAGCGGAATGCGCCATTTCGGGCTGCCATAGAACCCATTGGCGCGCCCCAGGGTGCTGACAGCCGTATCCACCCCGCGTGACAGCGCGGCCTTCAAGCCCTGCCCGACCTCGCCTGAACTCAGAGCCGCCAGCGCCGGCGTGCCGGTGAATGCGCCCTGCCCCATGGCGCCGCTATCGGCCTGCGGCGCCGTCTGTTGCGCCGTGTTCGGCTGGGCTTGCTGCAGGGCACCGCCGAGTTGATTTTGCAGGTCGCCGAGATTGAAGGCGCCAGCGACACCCGCGCTGCTCAGCAACACCGCCACACCCAGAACATGCTTGTGCTTGAACATCGAAAATTCCTTTGGAGTTGCCGTGACACGAGGGCCGCAAGCGGCAGCGCTCAGCCTTGCGCCGCCGGCGTGGCGCGCAACACTTCGTCGAGCGTGGTGCTGCCCTCGGCCACCTTCAGGGCACCCGCCAGGCGCAACGGACGCATGCCGTCCTTCACGGCCTGCTGACGCAGCGCATCCAGCGGCGCGGCAGCGGCAACCAGCGTGCGCAAGGCCGGGCTGAACACCAGCAACTCGTACAACCCGACGCGGCCGAGATACCCGGTGTTGCGGCATTCCAGGCAGCCCATCGGCTTGTAGGGCGACACCTTGGTGCTCGGCTTCCAGGGCGTCACGGCCTGCTGGAAGGTGGCCTGGTCGAACGCATCGTCGGGTTGTCTGCAATGTGCGCACAAGGTGCGCACCAGACGCTGCGCCAGCACGCCGAGCACGGTGGCGCTGACCAGATAGGGTGCCACGCCAAGTTCGAGCAGACGGGCAATGCTGCCCGGTGCGTCGTTGGTGTGCAGGGTGGACAGGACGAGGTGGCCGGTGAGGGCGGCCTGCACCGCCATGTCGGCCGTCTCGCGGTCGCGAATTTCACCCACCATGATGATGTCCGGATCCTGCCGCATCAGGGCCCGCAAGCCATCGGCGAAGCCGATGTCGAGGCCTGCCTGCACCTGCATCTGGTTGAACGCGGGCTCGACCATCTCGATCGGGTCTTCCACCGTGCAGACATTCACCTCATCGGTCGCCAGGCGTTTGAGCGTGGAATACAGCGTGGTGGTCTTGCCGCTGCCGGTGGGCCCGGTGACCAGGACGATGCCGTGGGGGCGGTTGGTGAGTTCGTTCCAGCGCGCACCCTCGGCGCTGGGAAAACCCAAAGCAGCCATGTCGCGCAGCACCACGTCGGGGTCGAAAATGCGCATCACCAGTTTTTCGCCGAAGGCCGTGGGCAACGTGGACAGGCGCAACTCGATTTCGTCGCCCGTGGGCCGACGGGTCTTGATGCGCCCGTCCTGCGGGCGGCGCTTTTCCACCACGTCCATACGGCCCAGCAGCTTGACACGGCTGGTCATGGCGTTCATCACCGCAGGCGGCAGCTGATAAACCGTTTGCAGCACGCCGTCGATGCGAAAGCGGATGACGCCTAGCTCGCGCCGCGGCTCCAGGTGGATGTCGGAGGCGCGCTGCTCGAAGGCGTATTGCCATAGCCAATCGACCACCTGCACCACGCCGGCGTCATTGGCATCGAGAGCACGGCCGCTCCTGCCCAGTTCCACCAGTTGCTCGAACTGGTTGACCCCGCTCATGCCCGCCGTGGCGCTGTTCTTGTGCGCTTGGCGCACCGAGCGCGCCAGGTTGAAAAACTCGATGGTGTAGCGCGTGATGTCCACCGGGTTCGCCACGGCCAGCTGGATGGGCCGGCGCAGCATGCGCTCCAGCTCGGTCTTCCAGCCCAGGTCGAAGGGCTCGGCGGTGACGATGGTCACGCCCAGGGCGTCGGCTGCCACCGGCAGGATTCGATGGCGCTCGGCGTAGTTGAGCGAAATCAGATCGCCGATCTTGCCGATGTCGACTTTCAGCGGATCGATGCGCACCAGGGGCATGTCGGCGCGTCCGGCCAGCCAGGCGGTCAGCTGGTCCAGATCGAGCGCCTTGGCGTCTGCAACACGCGTCAACCCGGCGTTGGCCACCTTGTGCAGCGCGTGCAGGCGCTCGCTGGCATGGGCACAGCGGTCCAGCCCCTGGCGCAGACCGGCATCGTCGATGAAGTCGTCGTCGTGGAGCCAATGCAGCACGTCGCGCCAGTCCAGCGGCCCATGCATCGCGCGCGGCGCGCTCTTGGGCTCGGATCGGGAATGAGCCTCAGCCTTGGGCGTTGCGGGCCTGGATGCTTGCATGCCCTGAGTGTAGAGCCTGGTTGAGGTCCGTCTGAGGATCCGAGCCTGCGCTGGCGATCAAGCCATGACGGGCGAACACCAGGCGCCAAGCCTCCAGCTTGCGCGTCAAACTCCACGCCGCATTCGCCGGGCTGGTGGAAGGCAGGCGGTGGCAAACCGGAACGAGACTCGCAGTGACACGCATCATCCGCGCCGACTCGCCGCCGTTGTGGGCAATCGCCTGCAGCCTCGGCAACCGCGCCACCAACCCGGGCAAATCGTTCGGCCGCGCCTGGGTGATGGCGGTATCGAGGCTGCCCTCCCGCTCACAGGTGGCGTACACATCCCAGATGCCCAGACCGCGAGCCAGCACCGCCTGCAGCCGCGCGGCATAGTCGAGCCGCATCAGGTCCAGCTCGAACAGGGCGGCGAGCAAGGGCCAGAACTGGTTGCGTGGGTGGGCGTAATACTGCTGCGCCTGCAGCGACGCCCGACTCGGGAAACTGCCGAGCAGCAGCAAGCGGGTCTGCGCCGTGACCGCGGGCGGCAGGCCCTGTAAACGGATCGATGATGATGGGGACATCGTGCAGCCGAACGTCGAGAAGGTGCAACAGGATATGGAGAGTGCAATGCGCCCGGACAGGGAGTCGCGACAGTCGGAGGCTGCGCATCGGCTCACGACGGATCCACTGTCGCTTGCGGTGCAACACACGGTGCCGGCAGAGGCCCCTGCCTATAATCGTGGTCCATGCGGGCGTAGTTCAATGGTAGAACTTCTGCTTCCCAAGCGTGCGACCTGAGAGTCGCCCAGTCAGCTGTGACTGGCCACACTGCTTCGAAGTGTGGGAGAGACAGCCCTAGAGTTGCGGTCCTCCGGGATCGCGTGGTCAGGCGAGAGCTTGATCGGATACGGCCCTCGGGTCGTGGCCCCGGCAAAACCGGGGTCGGGTTGTTCGAGCGGCGCAAGCCGTGAGATGAGTTGTTGCCCACGCGGGAGCGTGTATGCAACTTGGCGTTCAGCCGCCAGTAGCCTAGGTGCAGTGCGGGGTCGGCAACGACCTCGTGCCGAGCGCACTGACAACGTAGCCACCCTCGCGGGTACGTGATGCCCGTGAGGGTCGTCGCGTGATTCTGGAAGTCGAAATCCGGATGAGGCGCAAGGCTGGGTCAAAGGACCAACAGACGTGAACCACTGGTAAATGCCGTCAAGCAAGAACGAGCCAAATCGACTGACAGGCTCGGACCAAACGGTACGTGATCGGATGTCTCCCTGCTTGGTGGGGACACGCTGACAAAACGATCACCGGCAGAAAGGTGGGGTCCTCCTGACCCGTGCTCGTCGCACGGAACAGGGTAAGCCCGTAACCGAGTCGCACCGCGAGGCGCGACAAGCCCGGTTGTAAAATCAGGTGCTTCGGTTGCGGGTAGAGGATCGCGGAGAAAGCGAACGCCGGGCTGTAATGGTCCGGATAGGGGATGCAACGATTGCCCCGACCCGAAAGGGTGCTGACTTCCGTGTGGTGGCCTGTCGCGAGACAGGTCTGCTCCAACCATCCCGAGGGGACAGGCCCTTCGGGGCTGTCCGTTTCCCTCGGGACCGGGCGGGTGTAGCTCAATGGCAGAGCTGAAGCTTCCCAAGCTTAAGACGAGGGTTCGATTCCCTTCACCCGCTCCACGTCAACGGAGGTTGATATGGACGCAAGCAATTGCGATGTTGCCTCCACCAACTGGACGCACTGGCACGGCATACCGTGGCAGGACGCGCATCAGGTGGTCGGGAGGGTGCAGGCAAGAATCGCGAAAGCAGCAAAGGCAGGCGAATGGCGCAATGTCAAACGCCTGCAGAGACTCCTCACCCGCTCCATCAGCGCGAAAGCGCTGGCGGTAAAGCGGGTCACCGAGAACCAGGGTCGCAAGACCCCGGGGATCGACCGGCAGACATGGAGTACTCCGGACGATAAGTGGCAGGCGGTCGGCACCTTGCACCACAAGGGGTACAAGCCGAAGCCGATGAGACGGGTCTACATCCCGAAAGCAAATGGCGACCGACGCCCCCTGGGCATCCCGACCATGCGCGACCGGGCCATGCAAGCGCTGCACCTGTTGGCGCTCGATCCGACAGCCGAGACGACCGGCGACACTCACTCCTACGGTTTCCGCCGTGGGCGCTCGACGGCAGATGCCATCGAACAGGTGCGCAACGCGCTTGGACGAAAGCACTCGCCGGAATGGGTGCTGGAGGGAGACATCAAAGGGTGTTTCGACAACATCAGTCACGAGTGGCTGCTCGCCCACGTTCCGATGGACAAAGGCGTGTTGCGCAAGTGGCTGAAAGCCGGGTACTTCGAGGGCAATGCCCTCTTCCCGACAGAGAGCGGGACACCGCAGGGCGGGATCATCTCGCCCGTCTTAGCGAACTTGGCACTGGACGGTCTGCAAAGCAAGCTGGCGGGACTCTTCCGCACGGTGCGCGATGCCAGGGCGGCCAAGGTCAACTTCGTGCGCTACGCCGACGACTTCATCATCACCAGCAGTTCGCGAGAGCTGTTGGAAGAGAAGATCAAACCGCTCGTGCAGGAGTTCATGCGCGAGCGCGGGCTCGAACTTTCAGAGAAGAAGACGTTGATCACGCATGTGGACGACGGCTTCGACTTTCTGGGATGGACGGCCCGCTGGCAAGGCGGCATGTTGTTGACGAAACCAGCCAGGAAGAACATCAAGAACTTCTTGGAGAAGATTCGCGGGACGCTGCGGCAGATGCGCACAGCCAGACAGGTAGACGTGATCGACAAGCTCAACCCGGTAATACGGGGCTGGGCTAACTATCATCGAAGCCAGATGGCGACGCGCACGTTCGCGAAGACCGACCATTTGATCTGGCAGGCGCTGTGGCGCTGGGCTCGCCGCCGTCACCCCAACAAGGGGGAGCGGTGGACCAAGGCCCGGTATTTCCGGCGCATCAAGGGTCGCGATTGGCGGTTCGCGGACAAGGACAAGGCGCTGTTGACGCTGGTGAGCTTCCACAAGAAGCCCCACACCAAAATCGACGGCAGCCGAAATCCGTACAGCCCGGAAGACGAGGACTACTTCGACGCGCGCCTCGCGCGCAAGATGGAGTCGGACTTGAAAGGGCGCCGGAAGCTGGCGTGGTTGTGGTACTGGCAGGAAGGACTGTGTCCGTGCTGCAACCAGAAGATCACGAAGGAGACGGGGTGGCACATCCACCACGTCATCAAGCGGTCGGAAGGCGGGTCGGAACAGATGAGCAATCTTCAACTGCTCCATCCGAACTGCCATCGGCAACACCACGCCACCGAGTGAGTCAGAGGACGTGTCCTGTGACGAAGAGATTGGAAGGCGCGACAGAGGCACGAACAGGTGCCGACGCCGAGAGTGAGAGGAACCGAGCGTGGCATGCTCGGCCGAATTGGAGGTGAATGTGTCTGTAGCTGAACGGTTGAGAGGATGGGCGAAGAAAATCAAGCGCGACGGCGTGACCCTTTGGTTTGCCTCCCGGCATCCCGAAGTCCCTTGGCCTGCAAAGGCTCTCGGGGTTTTCGTCGTCGCATACGCGCTCAGCCCCATCGACCTGATTCCGGACTTCGTGCCGGTGCTCGGCTACGTTGACGATGTGATCCTGCTACCGGGACTGATATGGCTGGCCATCAAGCTGATCCCCGCTCCCGTTCTTGGGGAGTGTCGCGATCAGGCCGACGAATGGATGAGGACGCAAGGCAAGAAGCCCACCAGTCGGGTGGGTGCCTTCCTAGTCGTCGCCGTTTGGATCGGAACCAGTTGGGCCCTTTGGCAGTGGGTGATCAAACCGTGGCTTGGCATGTGAGCCCTCCGACACGCCAGTGTGTCCAAGAGCGACCTCAGGACTTGACGCCTCGCCGAACGAGACCAGAGTCATGGGACACGAAAGATCGGTATGAACGACGACGAACGGACTAAGGGCGATCTGCGAGGCAAGCCCCATTCGATGCGATTCATCGAAGGCGGGCGGGCTGCGCTGGAGCGGGAAGTGCTGTGGGCAGTGGCGTTGGGGCGACCCAATGCCGACGCTCTGCTGCGCCAACTGCAAAGCCCGGCGAATGCCAGTCTGTCGGTTGTGCCGACGAGTGCTACTCAAGCAACTTTGCGGCGGTTACCATAGCCAGAAATGGCGGGTGACTTCAGGCTGCTTGAGCCGGATGCGGGGAAACTTGCACGTCCGGTTCTTAGGGGGGAGGGGTCACCGCGAGGTGCCCTTCCTACCCGACAGATAGCGTGGGTTCGATTCCCATCGCCCGCTCCACTCGCATTGACATTGCAGCGAAACTCTTCCGGCCCGGCCGGTTTTTTTACGCCGCCTCTCCGAGTTTCAGCACCATGCCTGCCGCCTCACCTCCCGAGCCCGTTGCCGCAGCGGCCGACTCCACGTCGGCCCACGCACCGCGCGCACGCGGCATTCGCAGCTTTGTCCTGCGCACCGGGCGCACCACCACCGGGCAGGCGCGTGCGCTGGCGGAACTCGGGCCGCGCTTCGTGTTGCCCTACACACCGCAGGCAACACATTGGGACGCGGTGTTCGGCCGCACGGCGCCGCGCATCCTGGAAGTGGGTTTCGGGATGGGCGAGGCCACGGCGCAGATCGCCCAAGCCCAGCCCGAGCGCGATTTCATCGGCGTGGAAGTGCACACGCCAGGAGTGGGCGCGTTGCTGCTGTGCATCGAAAAACTGGCGTTGAAGAATCAGCGCATCATTCAGCACGACGCGGTGCAGGTGCTGCGCGAGATGGTCGCGCCCAACGCCCTGGCGGGCGTGCATGTGTACTTTCCCGACCCCTGGCACAAGAAGCGCCACCACAAACGTCGCCTGATTCAGCCTGGTTTTGTCGAACTCGCGGCCAGCCGGCTGGCGCCTGGCGGCTATCTGCATTGCGCCACCGACTGGGAGCCGTATGCCGAGCAGATGCTGGAGGTGCTATCGGCCAACGAGGACTTGGTGAACACCGCCGCTGGCTATGCCCCACGCCCCGCCTGGCGGCCGCTCAGCAAATTCGAGCAGCGCGGCCTGCGTTTGGGGCATGGCGTGTGGGATCTGGTGTTTGAAAAGCGACCCATCCCTGACTGAGACCCGCGCCAGCGAAGCCGGCGAGCATCGACTCAAGCCGCCCAGTTGACCCAACCCATCTTGGCCGTCATCAGGACTGCGGCACCGAACACCAGGCGGTACCAGGCGAAGGGCACAAAGCTGTGTCCACCCACATAGCGCAGCAGCCAGCGCACCACCACCAGCGCAGACACGAATGACACCACCATGCCCAGGCCGAAGGCTGGCAGATCGGCGGCACCCAGCAGCGCACGATGCTTGAGCAGGTCGTAACCAGTGGCGGCCAGCAAGGTGGGAATGGCGAGGAAGAAGGAAAACTCGGTGGCTGCGATGCGGCTCAAGCCGAACAGCATGCCGCCGATGATGGTGGCGCCCGATCGACTGGTGCCCGGAACAAGGGCGAATGCCTGCGCCGCGCCCACTTTCAAGGCATCGAGCGCAGTCATGGCCTCCACGGTCTGCACACGGATGGCATCCGCCCTGGCCACCTGCCGCCGCTCGGCCCAGAAAATGACCAACCCGCCAGCGATGAAGGCCAGGGCCACGGGCACGGGGGCGAACAGATGGCGCTTGATGGCGGATGCGAACACCAGGCCCAGCAATGCCGCAGGCATAAAGGCGATGAGCAGGTTGCGGCTGAAACGCCAGGCGGCAGTGCGCCGGACCGGTTGACGCGAGATCAGGCCCTCCATCACGCCGATGAGGCGTTGACGGTAGTGCCACGTCACCGCCAGGATGGCGCCGCTCTGGATGGCAATCTCGAACACCTTGGCCTTGTCGCTCACCCAACCCAGCAGGCTGGCGGCAAGGATGAGATGACCGGTGGACGAGATGGGCAGGAATTCAGTGACGCCCTCGACCAGGCCGAGAATGATGGCGACGAATGCAGTGTGGGTGTCCATGCGGCTTGTGTGCAAAAGGCCGCATTATCACGGGCGGCGCAGGCCGTGGCCAGAATTGCACATCCATCGCGGTGGGCTGCTCGTTGAACGCCGAAGCGTCAGAGCAAGCCGCTCAAGCCACCATAGACCCCGAGCCCGGATGTCAGTGCCACCACCGCCAACACCACCCAGAGATAGCCGCCGCGCAGGCGGTGTTCTGGCGGCAGGGCCTTGACAGCCAAGGCCACCAGGAAACCCAGCACCAGGGGCAGCATCAAGGCGTTCATGACTTCCACACCCACAGACAGCGCGACCAGATCAGGCACCAGCGCCACGATCAAGGCCCCACCCACCACACCAAGCGTGAACACGATGTAGAACCAGGGCGCCTCCAGGGGGTGGTATTCGAGCGAATGCTTGTAGCCAGTCACTTCGCCAAAGCCCCAGGCCGCAGCCAGAGCGACAACGATGGCCGCCACCATGGCGGCGCCGAGAATGCCCAGGCCGAATATCGTGTGCCCTAGCGTCTGGCCCAAGAAAGGCGTGAGCGCCTGCGCGACCTGCCCCACGGTGTTGAGCGGGGGGCTGAGGTGCCCGGCCCACAGCGTGGCTGCGGCCACCAGCAGCACAGCGGCCATCACCACCTGGGTGAGCACGGCACCGAAAGCCGTGTCCCAGCGTGCGGCGGTGTACTGCTCGGGTTTGAGGCCTTTGTCCGACACGGCGGACTGCTGATAGAACACCATCCACGGCATGATGACCGCACCGATATTGGCGGCGACCAGATACCAGAAGCTCGATTCGTGCACCGGCACATGCGTCAGGCCAGCGAGCAACTCATGCGACTTGATCGGCGCCTGCATGGCCACCCAGATGAACACCAATTCGAACAAACCAAGCGCAATGGCCACCCGCTCCACCCGCCGGTAACTCCCTGTCCAGACGATGACCAGTAGGAAACCGGCGGCCAGCGTGAGGCTCCAGGCACGCGGCACGCCAAATAGTTCTCCCACTCCAGCCACGCCGGAAAACTCCGTCAGCAGGGCGCCAACCGTGGCCACGCCCAGCCCCGTGACCGAGACCCAGGCCCACACAGGGCCGAACGTCTCGCGGATGAGTTCCCCGTGCCCCTTGCCGGTGAAAATGCCCAAGCGCACGGTGACCTCCTGAACCACGTAGAGGATGGGGATCAGGATGAGTTGAAGGCTGAGCAGTTGATAGCCCCACTGCGCACCACTTTGCGCTGCGGTGAGCACGCTGCCAACATCGGTGTCCGCGAGCATCACAACCAAGCCTGGGCCGAGCACGGCAAGGAAGATTTTCCAGCGTGTCGCGGACAGGTCCGGTCGAGGCGTGCCAGCGACGAGGGGAGAACTCATGGGCTATTCGGGAAGGTTGATTTTCTCCGCAAATGATAATTGTTCTTGATTGAGTAGCGAGTTGTATTACCTCCCGTTACTTCTGCCACCCAGCTTCCTGACGCCTGCCCTCGGATGCGTCGCTAACCAGCAGCTGCAGCGTGTTCACACTGCAAACACCACCAGCCTGTGCCATCTAAAATGACAGTTTCGGCTTGCAACTTGAAAAACATGGACTTCGAACGCGCCCGTTTCAACATGATCGAGCAGCAGATTCGCCCCTGGGACGTGCTGGATCAGGACGTTCTGGATCTGCTGGGCGCCGTCAAGCGCGAAGATTTCGTGCCTGCGGCCTATCGCAGTCTGGCGTTCACCGACATGGACATTCCATTGCCCGGTGGCGAGAGCATGCTGTCGCCCAAGCTCGAAGGTCGGCTGCTGCAGGAACTCAGCGTGCGCAAGCACGAATGGGTGTTGGAGGTGGGCACCGGCAGTGGCTACTTCGCCGCCCTGCTCGGCCATCGCTCCGCCCATGTGCTCAGCCTGGAGATTCACCCCGATCTGGCTGAAACCGCGCAGCACAATCTGCGTCAGGCTGGTGTGATGAATGCCACCGTGCGCTGCATGGACGCCTCGAAGGAACTGCCCCCGGGCGAGTTCGACGCCATCGTGTTGTCCGGTTCAGTCGCGCAGATCCCCGATGCGCTCGTCCAGCGGCTCAAGCCGGGTGGGCGGCTGTGCGCCATCGTCGGCCAGGCGCCGATGATGCGCGCCCAATTGCTCTCGCGCACCGGCGCCTTGGAATCGAAAGTGGTCGACCTGTTCGACACCATGGCGCCGAGGTTGCACGGTTTTCCCGATGTGCCGCATTTTCGCTTTTGAGGACCCCCCATGATCCAACAAATGACCGTGAGCGAGCTGTCCACGCTGCTCGACGCACAACCCGAACAACTGGCGAACTGGCAGGTCATCGACGTCCGTGAACCCTGGGAACTGGAGCGCGCCTCGATCCGACACCCGAAGTTCCAGCACACGCACATTCCCATGGCTGCCGTGCCGCTGCGCCAGCATGATGTGGACAAATCCAAGAATGTCCTGGTGATGTGCCGCACGGGTGGCCGCAGCACGCAAGTGGCCCATTTCCTGCTGCAAAACGGCTTCGACAAGGTCTTTAACCTGCAGGGTGGCATCACCGCCTGGTCGCGGGAAATCGATCCATCGGTGCCGACCTACTGACAGCGCCTCGGGCTGC
>JAJXUC010000041.1 GCA_021783435.1 Pseudomonadota bacterium
CGGTCTTGGCGTCCTGCACCACGAAGCGTTCGCCCTCCATGACCAGCGCCTTCACATCGACCAAGGTGATGTAGGCACTCGTTTCGGTGTCGTACAGGCGCCGGTTGGGGTACTTCTTGATGACGCGTGCGGGGCTCTCGGAATTGGGCATGGTGGCGTGCTGCGGAAACTGCGGGATGGCTTCGATTGGAGCACAAAAAAAGCGACCCGCCGCCGCTTTCTCGTGCAGACAAACCCGCAAGCACATCCGCCAGGCTTGCGGGCCGCCGTCCGGCGGCTTCAGCTCATGTGCAGGCCGCCGTTGATGGACAGTTCCGCCCCCGTGATGAAGGCGCCGTCCTCGCTGGCCAGCCAGGTCACCAGGGAAGCCACCTCCTCGGGTTTGCCCAGGCGCTTGACCGGAATGGTGGAGACGATCTTGTCCAGCACATCCTGCCGGATCGCCTTGACCATGTCGGTGGCGATATAGCCCGGCGCCACGGTATTGACCGTCACGCCCTTGGACGCCACCTCCTGCGCCAGCGCCATGGTGAACCCATGCATGCCGGCCTTGGCGGCCGAGTAGTTGCTTTGGCCGAACTGACCCTTCTCGCCGTTGACCGAGGAGATGTTGACGATACGGCCCCAGCCGCGCTCGACCATGCCGTCGATGACCTGCTTGGTCACGTTGAACATGGAGTAGAGATTGGTCTTCATCACGCGGTCCCAGTCGTCGTAGCTCATCTTGCGGAACACGGCGTCACGGGTGATCCCGGCGTTGTTCACCAGGATGTCGACCTGGCCGTGCTCGGCGAACACTTTCTGGAAGGCCGCGCAGGTGGAGTCCCATTCGGCCACGTTGCCCTCGGACGCGTACACGTCGAAACCCTCGCCGCGCATGGCCTCCAGCCAGGTGTCCTTGCGGGAGGAGTTCGGCCCGCAACCGGCGATCACCTTGTGCCCGGCCTCGCACAAGCGCCTGCAGATCGCCGTGCCGATGCCGCCCATGCCGCCCGTGACGTAAGCCACTTTCTTGCTCATCGTTGGATTCTCCGATTGTGATGACATTGAATATCGAGTTGCCGCGCGGGCCTCACCGCTCGACGGCCAGGGCAACGCCCATGCCGCCGCCGATGCACAGCGAGGCCAGTCCCTTTTTCGCACCGCGCCTGTTCATCTCGTGCAGCAGCGTGACCAGGATGCGGCAGCCGCTGGCGCCGATGGGGTGGCCGATGGCGATGGCCCCGCCGTTGACGTTGACCTTGCCCGTGTCCCAGCCCATCTGCTGATTGACCGCGATGGCCTGGGCGGCGAAAGCCTCGTTGATTTCCATCAGGTCCAGATCCTGCGGCTTCCAGCCCGCGCGCGACAGGCAGCGGGTGGACGCAGGCACCGGACCCATGCCCATATAAGCCGGATCCAGCCCGGCGTTGGCATACGCGCGGATGGTCGCCAGCGGCTTGAGGCCCAGCGCCGCGGCCCGCCTGGCCGACATCACCACCACGGCCGCGGCGCCATCGTTCAACCCCGACGCATTGCCGGCGGTGACGGTGCCGGCCTTGTCGAAGGCGGGCTTGAGCCCGGCGAGGCTTTCGGCCGTGGCACCGTGGCGCACGAACTCGTCGGTGGCGAAGGCGACGGGATCGCCCTTCCGTTGCGGCAACAGCACCGGCACGATTTCGTCGGCGAAGCGTCCGGCCTTCTGCGCCGCCTCGGCCTTGTTCTGGCTGGCGGCGGCGAAAGCGTCCTGCATCTCGCGCGTGACGCCGTATTTCTTCGCCACGTTCTCGGCCGTGGTGCCCATGTGATAGTGGTTGAACGCGTCCCACAGGCCGTCGGTGATCATGGTGTCGATCATGTTCCAGTTGCCCATGCGCATGCCGTCGCGCGATCCGGGCAGCACATGCGGGGAAAGACTCATGCTTTCCTGCCCCCCGGCCACGACGATCTCGGCGTCGCCGTCGCGCACGGCCTGCGCCGCCAGCATCACGGCCTTCAGGCCCGAGCCGCACACCTTGTTGATGGTCATGGCCGGCACCATGTCGGGCAGGCCTGCCTTGATGCTGGCTTGGCGCGCGCCGTTCTGGCCCACGCCGGCCTGGAGCACCTGTCCCAGGATCACCTCGGAGACCTGGCCCGGCTCGATGCCGGCGCGTTCGACGGCCGTCTGCACGACCCGTGCGCCCAGGTCGACCGCGGGGGTCTTGGCCAGCGATCCGCCGAACTTTCCCACGGCCGTGCGCACGGCCGACACGATCACGATGTCTTCGCTCATGACTGGATGTCCTTGGTGATGAATGCAATGAAAACGGAATGGGAACCGCGCATCACCCGCACGGCTTCCGCAGAAAAAACACGACCAGCAGGAATCATGCCCGCACCTTGACGTAGCGCCCGGGCGCGGGTTCGATGACCTTGTGGCCCCCGCCGCCATAGGCCTTCGGCGCAGGCCGCAGCGGCCCCGACTGCGCGGCCAGCCAGGCGGCCCAATCCGGCCACCAGCTTCCCGCGTGCTCGGTGGCCTGCTCGAGCCAGGACGCGGCGCTGGCCGGCAGCGCAATCCATCCCTTACCTGGTCTCGGCCCGGCATCCAGGCGCCAGTGACTGCGCTTGCCCTTGGATGCCGGATTGATGACCCCGGCGATATGGCCGGATGCGCCGAGCACGAAGCGCGTGGGGCCCGAAAGCAGCCGCGCCGACGCGTAGGCCGCATGCCACGGCACGATATGGTCCTCGCGCGAGGCATACACATAGGCGGGGATGGCGATGCGATGCATGGCCACGGGCGTGCCGGCGACGCGGACCGCGTCGGGCTTGGGCAGTTTGTTCTCGAGGTAAGTGTTGCGCAGATACCAGGCCAGCATCGGCCCGGGCAGATTGGTGCTGTCGGCATTCCAGTACAGCAGATCGAATGGCGGCGGCGTCTCGCCCTTCAGATAGTTGCCCACGACATAGTTCCACATCAGATCGTTGGGCCTGAGACTGGAGAAAGCCGCAGCGAGCTCGGCCCCGGTGAGCAGGCCGCCCTTGCCGATGGTGGCCTCGCGCAGCTTCACCTGGGCCTCGTCGACGAATACGTCGAGAATGCCGGTGTCGGAAAAGTCGAGCAAGGTGGTGAGAAAGGTCGCGCTGTGCACGGGCTGCTCGCCGCGCGCGGCGAGCACCGCAAGCGCGGTGCCCAGCAGCGTGCCGCCAACGCAGAAGCCCAGCGCGTTGATGCTGCCGCCTTCGGCTTTCGGCGGTTTGGTTGCGCCGCGCGCTGCGGGTTTCGCAGGCGTCGCGGCCGCAGCGGCGATCTCGCCCGCCACCGCGATGGCGCGCAGCACGCCCTGCTCGACATAATCGTCCCAGGTCCAGTGGCCGCAGCTCGCGTCCGGGTTGCGCCAGGACATCAGCAGCACGCGCTGGCCCTGTTCCAGGGCATAGCGCACCAGGGAATTGGCCGGCTGCAGATCGAGGATGTAGTACTTGTTGATGCAGGGCGGCACGATGAGCAGCGGGCGCGCATGCACCTCGGCCGCCAGCGGCTTGTAGTCGATGAGCTGGAACCAGGGGTTCTCGAACACCACGGCCCCCTCGCTGGTGGCCACGTTGCGCCCCACTTCGAACTGGCTCTCGTCGGTCTGCGTCAGCTTGCCGCGGCGCAGATCGGCCAGCAGATTGTCCATGCCCCGCCTCAGGCTCTCGCCCTGGGTCTGTATGGCCGCCTGCATGGCCTCGGGATTGAGCGCCCAGACGTTGCTGGGCGCGGCGGCGTCCACCCACTGCTGCACGGCGAAGCGGATTCTCTGCTCGGTCTTGGCGTCCGCCTGCACAGCCTCGGCCAGCTCGAGCAAGGCCCGCGCGTTGAGCAGGTACAGCGCAGCCGTGTAGGTGGAAAAACGGTTGGCGCGCCAACTGTCGTTGACGAACCGGCGATCCTTCACCTCGGGCGGTGGCGCGTCTGCCCGCAGCAGCCCGGTCCAGAGTTCGGCGTACTCGCGCGCGAAGCGCGCCTGGATGTCGGCGACGCGCGCGGGGTTGAGCGACAGGGCCTTCGCGGCGTCTCCCGCCGCCTGCGTGGCCGTGGCGAAGGCATGCTGGAGACCCGCGGCGGATGCAGCGGCCCTGGGCCCTGGCGGTTCAGTGGGGCGGGTGGTAACGGATGGGTTGGCTGACATGGCGACTCAAGCTTGGGGACCGCGGAATGCGCAACTCCGGTGCTGCGCCACATGATGCCAGGCCCTCGTGACTGCACGCGGAAGACGCCCGTGCTTCAGGGCGAACCGACAGGTCTGCAGCCTCGAAGATCCAGCAGCTTTTGCGCGGCCATCGCCGTGCCGCGCAGCGCTCACGGGTTGGGTTCATTCTTGGACAAAGCACCCAAGGTGTCAACGCAGTTTTCCCGCCGGACGTCGGCCATGATCCAGACCAGTCCGGCCTGGCGGCCCGTGACGCGGTCGCGCCGGAAAGCGTAGTAGCGATCGGGGTTCGAAACGGTGCAGACATCCCCGCCCTGAACATGCTCGGGCTTCAGGCCGGCAGCGCCGAGGCGAAGGCGCGCCAGCGCGAACAGGTCGGCCAGCCATTTGCCCGGGTCGGCCGCTGCGCGAAACGCCGTGGCCGCCTCGGCTTGGCTGTCGACAAAGGCGGTGCGGACCTCGCGGCCCACTTCGAAGGCCGAGGGCCCGATGGCCGGACCCAGCCAGGCCTGCACCGCGTCCGGCTCGCACTTCGCCTTGCGGCACAGGGCCAGCAGCGCGTTCTCCAGCACCCCGCCCGCCAGGCCGCGCCAGCCGGCGTGGGCCGCCGCCACGGCACGGCCTTCAGGCGCGGCGAACAGCACCGGAAGGCAATCGGCCACGAGCACGCAGGCGGCGAGATTCGGCGTGCTGCTGACGGCGGCGTCGGCGCGCAGCGTGGCGCTGCCGTCCCAGGCGTCGAGGTCGGCCACCGAGGAGCCATGCACCTGGTCGAGATACGCGATCCGCACCTCGCCGAGCCGCTGCGCCAGCCGCGCGCGGTTGGCCGCCACGGCATGCGGGTCGTCGCCGACATGGCCGCCCAGGTTCATGCCGCCTGCGCCGGCGCGTCCGCTCTGCGGCGCTCCTGCGTAAGGCCCGGCGCTGACGCCGCCCTGGCGGCTGGTGAACACGCCGTGCACTTGCGGAACGCCGGGCCAATGCGCGGTGATCCAGTCATCCGGCCAGGGTTTCATCATCGCTCCAGAGTCCGGTGTCCATCACGTCCGCACGCCCGCCCAGGGCCTGCCACTGGGTCCGCACATCGGCCGCGACGGGCGATTCGAAACGCATCGATATGCGCGTCGCGGGATGGGCAAAACGCAACACCGCCGCATGCAGGGCCTGGCGCCGCAGATCCAACGCGGGCGCGCTGCGGCGTCCGTAGAGGGCGTCGCCCAGCAGGGGAAGGCCGGCATGCTGGGCGTGCACGCGGATCTGGTGGGTGCGCCCCGACTCCAGCCTGCAGCGCAGCGCGGTGACGGGCCCATGCGGAGTCGCCAGCACCCCCAGCGGCAGCAGATGGGTACGCGCCGGCTTGCCGCCCGCCACCACCGCCATGCGCAACCGGTCGCGGGGATGGCGCGCGATGGGCGCATCAACCGTCACGGGCCGCTTCAGTTCACCCCAGGCCAGCGCCAGATACTGCCGGCTCATGCTGCGCGCCTGCAACTGGCGCACGAGGTCGGTCTGCGCCTGCAGGGTGCGGGCGACGACCAGCAGGCCGCTGGTGTCTTTGTCGAGCCGGTGCACGATGCCTGCGCGCGGCACGCCGGCCGTCTCCGGGAACCGGAACAGCAGCCCGTTGAGCAGGGTGCCGCTCCAGTTTCCGGCGGCGGGATGCACCACCAGGCCTGCCGGCTTGTCGATCACGGCCAGTTCGGCATCCTCCCACACCAGGGCGAGCGCGACGGGTTCCGGCGTGAAGGCGCCGGCCTCCGGCTCCTGCGGGACCTGCAGTTCGAGCAAGGCGGCGTTGCGCGCCTTGGTCCGCGGCGCAGCCGGCGCGCCTTCCATGCGCACCAGGCCGGCCTCGCACCAAGCCTTGAGCCGGCTGCGCGAAAACTGGGGAAAGAGTTGCGCCAGAACCTTGTCCAGGCGCTCGCCGGCCACCGTCGCCGGGATGCGCGCCTGCAAGGCGGCCGCCTCCGCCATGGAATCGCAGGGCTCCAGGTCGGGCGGATCGTCCGCATCGGCCGTCGATGGAAGGCCCGCCATGGCGGCGGCACCAGGGTTTCGAACTTGCATGCCGCGAGCATAGTGCAGCCCTCGCCACCGTCTGTGCAATCGATTCGGCACCGGGCGCCCGCACGGCGGCCAGGCGCCCATGGGCGGCCCGCTTCCTATAATGGTCAGCTTGCCGATCCTGCGACGAGTTGCCTTGTGAATTCCATTCCATCCACCCCGGGTGTGCGCCGTTCATGGCGTGCGCTTGTCCTGCTTGCCGCAGCTTTGCTCTCCGCCTGCGCGTCCACCGAGGACAAAGACGTCACCGCGGGCTGGTCGGCCGCCAAGCTGTACAGCGAGGCCAGGGACGAGATGAGCAGCGGCGCCTACGACAAGGCGACCAAGTATTACGAGAAGCTCGAATCGCGTTACCCCTACGGCGTGCTGGCCCAGCAGGCGCTGATCGAAACCGCCTATGGCTATTACAAGCAGGGTGAACGTGCGCAGGCCCTGGCGGCCTGCGACCGCTTTCTCAAGATCTACCCCAACAATCCCGCGACGGACTATGTGCTGTACCTGAAGGGGCGCATCAATTTCTACGACAACGACAGCTGGTTCGCCGGGCTGTCCGACCAGCAGCTGTACGAGCGCGACCAGCACGCGGCGCGGGAGTCGTTCGAGGCATTCAAGGAACTCACCACCCGCTTCCCCAACAGCAAGTACACGCCGGATGCGCTGCTGCGCATGCGCTACATCCTGAACGCGCTGGCCGAGTACGACACCCATGTAGCCCTGTTCTACTACCGTCGCGGCGCCTACGTTGCCGCCGCCGACCGCGCCCAGGAGGCCATCAAGAACCATCCCGACGCCCCGGCAAGACAACTCGCCCTGGCCGTGCTGATGGAGAGCTACGACAAGCTGGGATTGACGCAATTGCGCGACGACACCGAACGCGTGCTCAAGGCCAACTATCCAAACAGCGCTTACCTCACCCAGGGCCTGCCGGCGCGCAACGAGTCGTGGTGGAAGCTGTGGTGAACAAGCGCCCTGCGGCGCGCTGAAACCGCCGCACGATCACGGCGCTGGGAAGCACGGCCTCAAGCGCCGAAAGCCGAATCCTCGGCGGCGTCCACGGGCATCATGGATGGGGCGGGCGTATGGCCCGGCTGCTGCGCATGCGCCGCGAGAAAGGCGCAAGCCGCCTCCACCTCGTCGACCCGGGCGAAAGGCTGCAGCGACGCCAGAAGGCGCCGCCCCCATCCCGTCGTGGCCAGGCGCTGATCGCAGACCGCCAGCACGCCCCAGTCGCGCTCGCTGCGGATCAGCCGGCCGGCGCCCTGCTGCAGCGCCAATGCGGCCTGCGGCAGCGAATAATCCATGAAGCCATTGCGCCCCGCCGCCTCCAGGCGCTTGATGCGCGCGGCCACCATGGGGTCGTCGGGCGGTGCGAAAGGCAGCTTGTCGATGACCACGAGGGTGAGCTGCTCGCCCGGAAAATCGACCCCTTCCCAGAAACTGTGACTCCCCACAAGGACGGCCCTGGAATCGACCGAGAAACGCTGCAGCAGCACCGACTTGGATTCGCTGGCCTGCTCCAGCACGACACGCCCGGGCGGCAGCAGTTCGCGCAGGCGCGCGGCGATGCGGGCAATCGCACGCAAGGTGGTGGTCAGCACGAAGCTGCCGCCCAGGTTGACCGCGATGAGCCGGGCGGCCAGCTCGGCCACCCGCGTGGAATGTTCGGCATCCGCCGGATGGAAACCCGTGCGGGGCACCAGAAGCCGTGTCTGCCGGGCATAGTCGAAGGGGCTGGGTACGCGCAGCTCGCGCAGACGCGGCTCCGCGCCGCCCTCCACCGGCGCCAGCGCCGGGCTGCCCTCGCCCAGCCCCAGACGGGCGCGGGTATAGCGAAAACTGCCGTTCAGGGTCAGCGTGGCCGACAGCAGCACCCAGGCCTGCGGACGCTGCGCCAGCAGGGCCGAGAACGCCGGCCCGACCCCGAGCGGCGTGGCCAGCAGGCGCAGGTGATAGCTGCCGACTTCGAGCCAGCGCACGGATTCCTGCGCCATGGGCACCGAGCCGGCATCATCCGGCTGCGGCACCGGCTGCTGCCATGTGGCCAGCAGTTCGCGCTGCTCCCGGCAGCGTTCGATCAGACGCGTGAATTCCGGGGCCAGCGCCTCGACGGGATGGAGCGCGGCTTCGAGCGCCGCCAGCTCCTCCTGCCAATGACCCAGACCCTCGGCCCAGCCGGGGAGGGACTGGGCCTGGGCATGATCGAGGCGGTGCGTTCCAGTCGGCGCCGCCAGGCGCTGGTCGCGCGCGGCCTTTTGCAGGTGACTCGCCAGGCTCTGCCAGTCCGCCAGGCCACGGGCATGCTGCAGGCCGCAAGCCAGCACGTCGCGCGCCAGTTCATGCGCCTGCGCCGTACCGACGCTGGTGCCGAGGAACTGCGCGCCGATGTCGGGCAACTGATGCGCCTCGTCCAGCACCACGGTGGTGGCGCTCGGCAGCAGTTCGGCCACGCCTTCGTCGCGCAAGGCGACGTTGGCAAAGAACAGGTGATGGTTGATGACGATCACATCCGAAGCCAGCGCCTCGCGCCTGGCCTTCATCACGAAACAGGCGCGGTAGTCGGGGCAATCCGAGCCGAGGCAGTTGTCGCGCGTGGACGTCACCAGAGGAATGACGGGGGACTGTTCGTCCAGCCCGCCGAGTGCCGAAATGTCGCCGTCGCTCGACGTGCCGGCGAACAGGGCCACGCGGCGCAGTTCCTGCACGGCGCGGCGGCTGTCCAGCAGACCCTCGCTTTGCGCCCGCTTGAGGCGGTAGTGGCAGACGTAGTTGGCGCGCCCCTTGAGCACCGCGGCGCGAACCTGGACGCCGAGCACCGTGCGCGCCAGCGGCAAGTCCTTGCGAAACAACTGGTCCTGCAGGGCGCGGGTCGCGGTCGAGATGATGATGCGCTCGCCCTGCAGCAGCGCGGGCACGAGATAAGCCAGGGTCTTGCCGGTTCCGGTGCCTGCCTCGGCCAGGAGAATGCCGCGTTCGGCGATGGCTTGGGCCACCGCGGCCGCGAGCCGGCGTTGCCCCGGCCGCTCGCGCCAACCCGGCAACGCCGCGGAGAACAGCCCGCCCTCGCTCCACAAGCCGTCGTCCGGCGCGAAAGTGTTGTCAGCTGACAGCGTTTCGACCGCCTTCACGTCCGGCACCGCCGCGCTCTGCCTAAAATGCCTCGGCGCTTGGTCATCCATCTTCAAGCGGGTTCATCCGGCTGCAAGGCCGATTCCAGGAGTGCAATTTGGTCGCGCAGCTGCAGCCGCTTTTTCTTCAACCGCCGCAACAGAAATTCCTGACCGGGGGTCTGAGGTCCAAGCCTGTCGATCGCGTCGTCGAGATCGGCATGCTCCATGCGCAACTCGATCAGTCGCCGGTTGACGGAACGCAGGTCTTGATGCATCGGGCTAGGGGCTGGCTGGCTGATCAGGAAGGGGTTGGACCATTGTATGAACGCGCCGTTGCCGGGTTTCGAATTCCATGACACCGCCGCGCCCCCGCCTGCAACTGCAGGCCGCCACCGGCATCCATCGCGGTGATCGGCAGTACCAGCAGGATCGCATCGAGATCTTCACGCATCCGCGCGTTGCCGGCCTCATGCTGGCCGTGGTTGCCGACGGCATGGGCGGGCGCAGCGGCGGACGCATGGCGGCCGACCAGGTGATCCTGACGTCCCGGCAGCTGTTCGACCGTTTCGTGCCCAGTCAGGAAGAGCCGCTCAGCCTGCTGCAGAGCATCGTGCGGGAAAGCCACCTGATGATCAAACTCAGCGCGATTTCGGCCGAGCAGGAGCCGCATTCCACGGTGGCATGCGCCCTGTTGCAGCCAGACGGGCACTGCCACTGGGCCCATGTGGGCGACTCGCGGGTGCATGTGTTCCGGGCCGGCCGCCTGCTGGTGCGAACCAAGGATCACTCCTACGTTCAGGAGCTTGTGGACGCCGGAACCCTCAGCGAGACCATGGCGCGCAATCACCCGATGAGCAATGTCCTGACCTCCAGCCTCGGCACCGCGGAAGACCCGCCCTTCGTCAGCGACAGCATGCCCCTCAAGGCGGGCGACGTGGTCCTGCTGTGCTCCGACGGTCTGTGGCACTACTTCGTGGATACCGAGTTGGGCTCCGCCCTCGACCGGCTGGAGCCACGCGAAAGTTGCGAATTCCTCATCGCCAAGGCCAGACAGCGCGCCGTGGGGCGCGGCGACAATCTCTCGCTGGCCGTGCTCAAGCTGGAGCGCGGCGAAACCCGCGCTGCACCCGCGCCGCGCGGCGCCAGGCTTTAATACTACCGGGGGAGAGGCAGCGCCGGCGCCTCACCCGCCTTGTCCTGCTCGGCGGCTTCCTGCTGGCGGCGCTTGTACTCCGTCAGCTTGCGCGCATAGGACGCCCGGGCTTGCGCGGACCGCTGCGCCTCTTGCCCCGACGTCTTGCGTGACGGCTGTGCGGCAGACCCCGCGGGCGGCAGCGCGACCGGCCGCGCGGGACCCTGCACCTGCCTGCCAGCGGCCGCCTCACGGCCAGCCGCTCCGGTCTGACGCACGGCATGTTCGCGCTGCCTGTTGGCGAGTTCCTGCTCCCGCGCGGCCCTCGCCTGCTGAATGGCGGCCGCATCCGGCACCTGCCGCTCGCGCAGGTTCTGTGCCACGCGCCGGCGTTCGGCCTCGGCCCGCTGCTCGCGTACTGCAAGGTCCATGGCATGAAGCTCGGCCTGCAAAGCCTGTCTCGCGGTGCGGTATGCGGCGTTCGCCTGATCGAGGCAGGCATTGACGAAGAATCGGCGTGCGCACATCAGCTTGTCTTGCGTATAAGCCGCATCGAGGCGGCCCATATGCGCCTCGATCGACGCACGACGGGCCTGGCGCTGGGCTGCGTCCTGCTTGCCCGGCACCGATGCTGGCGCTGGGGGTTCGGGTGGCAAAGGGGCTGCGTGTGCCCCAGCCATCGCGCAAGAGGCGAGTGCCAGCGTCAGGCCGACGCGCAACGCGATGCGGGCAGGTTGCGAACAGGCTGAAGGCGGCGGGACATTGCGGTGCGATGGGTTCAAGGCGTGCGTCATCAAGTCAATTCGGCTTGCACCTCGCGCCTGGATTGCCCCAGGTAGGCGGAAGTCTGCATTTCCAGCAGGCGCGAGACGGTGCGCTCGAATTCATAGGCCAAAGGGCCCGAAGCATACAGCTCGGCCGGCTCGACCGCGGCGGACATCACGAGCTTGATGCCACGGTCGTACAGAATGTCCACCAGCAGTGTGAACCGGCGCGCTGCGCTGGCGAGTTCGGGTGTCATGCGCGGCACGTCCGACACCATCACGGTATGGAAACGCGCGGCAAGTTCGAGATAGTCGTTCTGCGATCGCGGGGTGTTGCACAAGGTGTCGAAGTCAAACCATACCAGTCCACCGGCACGGCGCAGCGCGACAAGTTTGCGATGCTCGATTTCGAGGGTGGGGTCGCCTTCGGCGGCTTCGGCCAGGCGCGCGAAGGCATGCTCCATGGCGAGGTCCGTGGCGTGCCCGAGCGGGGTGTAGTACAGCCGCATGTCCACCAGGGCCTGGTGCCGGTAATCCACCCCGCCGTCGACCTCGATCACGTCCATCTGCGTCTTGATGATCTCGATGGCGGGCAGAATGCGGTCTCTGTGCAGGCCATCCGGATAGAGATCGTCCGGCTGGAAATTGCTGGTGGCCATGAGCACGACCCCTTGCTCGAACAAGCCTCGTAGCAGGCGATGCAGAATCATCGCGTCGGTGACATCGCTGATGTGGAATTCGTCGAAACAGATGAGGCGAAAGCGCCGCGCGATGCGCCGCGCCAGTTCTTCCAGTGGATTTTGCGTGCCCTGCAAGACAGCCAACTCGCGCTGCACCTCGCGCATGAACTCATGGAAATGCAGCCGGGTCTTGCGCACCACCGGAACAGTGGTGAAAAAAGCATCCATCAGGAAACTCTTGCCTCGCCCGACCCCTCCCCACATATACAAGCCTCGCGGCAGATCAGGGTGCACGAGCAGGCGCCGCACCGCGGTGGAACGGCGCGACTTGTAGGCCACCCAGGCTTCGAAGCACTGCTGCAGGCGCCGGATGGCCGCGCGTTGCGCGGCGTCGGGCGTATGCCCACGCTCTGCAAGGATCTGCAGAACGTATGCGGTGAAATCCATGCGAAACCCGTCAGAAGTTCAGGCTGCGGCCATCGGACGCCAACGCTGCCTCCTTCATCGCCTCCGACAGCGTGGGATGGGCGTGGCAGATGCGGGCGATGTCCTCGGCCGCCGCCTTGAACTCCATCGCCACGGCGGCTTCCGCAATCAACTCGGACGCCATGGGGCCGATGATGTGCACACCCAGAATCTCGTCCGTGACCGCATCGCTCAGCATCTTGACGAAGCCGGTCGTGTCGCCCAGCGCGCGGGCGCGCCCATTGGCCAGGAACGGAAAACTGCCAGCCTTGTAGGCCCGGCCGGCCGCCTTGAGCTGCTGTTCGGTTTGCCCCACCCAGGCGATTTCCGGCGCGGTGTAGATCACCCAGGGCACGGTGTTGAAATCCACGTGCGGCTTCTGCCCCTGGATGCGCTCGGCGACGGCCACGCCCTCCTCCTCGGCCTTGTGCGCCAGCATGGGCCCGCGCACCACGTCGCCAATCGCCCAGATGCCTGGAACCGAGGTCTTGCAGTCATGGTCCACGGGCACGAAACCGCGCGCGTCGGTGGACAACCCGACGGCCCCCAGATTCAATCCTTCCGTATTCGGCACGCGGCCGATGGAGACGATGAGCCGATCCACCGTCAGGGTCTGCTCGGCGCCCTGCGCGTCCGTGTATCGCACATTCACGACCTTGGCCCCGGCCTTCACCTCGGCGATCTTGACCCCGAGCTGGATGTCCAGCTCCTGCTTCTTGAACTGCTTGAGCGCTTCCTTGGCCACTTGCGCGTCGGCCGCGCCGAGAAAGTCGGGCAGCGCCTCGAGCACCGTCACCTGCGCGCCCAGCCGGCGCCAAACCGAGCCCATTTCCAGGCCGATGACACCGGCGCCGATCACGCCCAGGCGCTTGGGCACTTCGCCCAGCGCCAGCGCGCCGGTGTTGGAGAGGACGCGTTTTTCGTCGAACGCCACGTCCGGCAGGGCACGCGGACGCGATCCGGTGGCGACGATGACCTGTTTCGCGGTAAGGCGCTGGGGCTCGGCGCCGGCCACCTCCAGTTCAAAACCCGCCTCCAGCCTGGCGACGAACGAAGCCCGGCCATGCACGAACTGCACCTTGTTTTTCTTGAACAGGTAGAGGATGCCCTCATTGTTCTGGCGCACGACCTGCTCCTTGCGCGCCAGCATGCGGGTGAGATCGAGCTTGAGCCCTTCCACGTCGATGCCGTGCTCGGCGAAGCCATGGCCCGCATGTTCGTAGTGCTCGGACGACTGCAGCAGCGCCTTGGACGGGATGCAGCCGACGTTGGTGCAGGTGCCGCCGGGAGCCGGGCCGCCCTTGGCGTTGGACCATGCGTCGATGCAGGCCACCGACAGCCCGAGCTGGGCGGCGCGAATGGCGGCGATATAGCCGCCCGGTCCTGCGCCGATGACGATGAGGTCGAATTGCGTTTGCATGATCACGCCCTCAAAGATTCAGCAACAGGCGAGCCGGGTCTTCCAGCGCTTCCTTCATGGCCACCAGGCCCAGCACGGCCTCGCGCCCATCGATGATGCGATGGTCATAGCTCAACGCCAGATAGTTGATCGGACGAATGACGATCTGGCCGTTTTCCACGACGGGCCGCTCTTTCGTGGCATGCACGCCGAGAATGGCCGACTGCGGCGGGTTGATGATGGGGGTGGACAGCATGGAGCCGAACACGCCGCCGTTGCTGATGGAGAAAGTACCGCCGGTGAGATCCTCGATGGCCAGCTTGCCGTCACGCGCCTTGGTGCCGAACTCGGCGATCTGCCTTTCGATCTCGGCGAAGCTCATCTGGTCGGCGTTGCGCAGGATGGGGACCACGAGGCCGCGCGGGCTGCCGACGGCGATGCCGATATCGAAATACCCGTGGTAGATCAGGTCGTTGCCGTCCACCGAAGCATTGATGACGGGGTATTTCTTCAGCGCATGCACCGCGGCCTTGACGAAGAAGCTCATGAATCCGAGCTTGACGCCATGCTCCTTCTCGAAGCGCTCCTTATGCGTATTGCGCAGGTCCATCACCGGCTGCATATTGACTTCGTTGAACGTGGTGAGGATGGCGTTCTCGGCCTGCGACTGCACCAGGCGCTGTGCGATGCGCGCACGCAGCCGGCTCATCGGCACGCGCTGCTCGGGACGCTCGGCATAAGCCGAGAGGTCGATCTCGGCATCCACCGGAGGCAATGCCGTCTGGCTGCTGAGCGGGCCGGGCTGCGCCGCAGGCGCTGGTGTGGAAGCCGGCTTGGGCTGGATCTGCGCCGTGGCCGAAGCTGCATGGCCCGCCACGGCTGCCAGCGCATCGCCTTTGGTGATGCGCTCACCCCGCCCGGTGCCCGTCACGCTCGCAGGGTCGACGCCTTTTTCGGCCATAAGCTTGGCCGCCGACGGCATGGCCCGCGGCTCAGCCGCAACGGCGGGCGTTGGCGCCGCAGCCTTGTCCTGCGTCGCCGCAGCGGGGACCGATTGCACGGCCAAGGGGCTGACCTGAGGCGCCGCTTCCGTATCGAGCTTGGCGATGACTTCCTCGGCAACCACGGTGGCGCCATCGTCCTTGAGGATTTGCGCCATGACCCCCGCCACCGGAGCGGGCACTTCGAGCACGACCTTGTCGGTTTCGATCTCGATCAGGATTTCATCTTGTTTGACGGCTTCGCCGGGCCTTTTCTTCCAATGGAGCAAAGTGGCTTCGGCGACGGATTCGGAAAGCTGGGGAACCTTGACATCGATAGCTGCCATGGTGGGTCTCGTGATGGATGTGAACGGTTTGGAGCGCGCCCCGTGCGACCGCCGTCATGGCAGCGATCACACACGGGCCACGGCCTTGTGTTTATTTCGTGAGGATGAAGCCCTTGAGCTTGCCAAAGGCGCCCGCAACGAGTTCCTTTTGCTGCTCGGCATGCTTGGCGTAGTAGCCCACCGCGGTGGAGGCGGATGCCGGCCGCCCGGAGTAACCCAAGCGCTGGCCATCGAGCATGTTCTCGTGGATGTGATGCTGGATGAAGAACCATGCGCCCTGGTTCTGGGGCTCGTCCTGGCACCAGACCAGGTCGCGGACCTGCGGATAGCGCTTGAGTTCGGCGGCGAAGGCCTTGTGTGGGAAAGGATAGAGCTGCTCGAAACGCACGATCGCCACATCCTGCAATTCGCGCCGCTTGCGCTCCGCGACCAGGTCGTAATAGACGCGGCCCGAGCACATGACCATGCGCTTCACGCGTGCCGGGTCGATGTCCTGCACCTCCTCCAACACCGTGTGGAAATGCCCTGTCGCCAGATCGGAGAGCGGAGAGCGCGCTTCATGGTGGCGCAGCAGGGACTTGGGCGTCATCACCACGAGCGGCTTGCGGAAAGGCCGGATCATCTGGCGCCGCAGCAGATGGAAGATCTGCGCTGGCGTGGTCGGCTGGCAGACCTGCATATTGGTCTCGGCACACAGCTGCAGGTAACGCTCCAAGCGCGCGGACGAGTGCTCCGGCCCCTGCCCCTCGTAGCCATGCGGCAAAAACAGCGTCAGCCCGGATGCGCGCCCCCACTTCACCTCGCCAGCCGAGATGAACTGGTCGATCAGAACCTGGGCGCCGTTGGCGAAATCGCCGAACTGGGCCTCCCAGATGACCAGGGTGTTCGGATCGGCGGTGGAGTAGCCGTATTCGAAGCCCAGCACCGCCTCCTCGGACAGGATGGAATCGATCACCACGAAGGGCGCCTGCCCATCCGAGACGTTCTGCAGCGGCACATAACTGCCGGCATCCCAGCGCTCGCGGCCCTGGTCATGCAGCACGGCGTGGCGATGGCTGAAGGTGCCGCGCCCACTGTCCTCGCCCGACAACCGCACCGGGTAGCCGTTGGCCACCAGCGAGGCGAAGGCCATGTGCTCGCCCATGCCCCAGTCGAGCATGGTCTCGCCGCGGCCCATGGCGGCACGGTCGGCGACCACCTTCTCCACCAGCGGGTGGAGCTTCAAATCGGATGGCACGGTCGTAATGCGCTCGGCCAGGCGCTTGAGTTCGGACAGCGGCAGTGCGGTGTCGGCGTTGTCGGTCCACTTGCGATTGAGAAAAGGCGTCCAGTCGACCGCGAATTTGCTCTTGTAGTTCGACAGCACGGGCTCGATCGCCCGCTCGCCGTCCTCCATGGCCTGGCGGTAGCCCTGAACCATGGCATCACCATCGTCGGCACCGATCACGCCCTGGCTGACCAGGCGATCGGCATAGAGTCTGCGCGTGCCGGGATGGGCCGCGATCTTCTTGTACATCAGCGGCTGGGTCACGGCCGGCGTGTCCTGCTCGTTATGCCCCAGTTTGCGGAAACACACGATGTCGACCACCACGTCATGGCTGAATTCAGCGCGGTAATCGACCGCAAGCTGGCAGCACAGGGCCACGGCTTCAGGATCGTCGCCGTTCACGTGCAGCACGGGAGCCTCGATCATCTTGACCACGTCGGTGCAATACAGCGTGGACCGCGCATCGCGCGGATCCGAGGTCGTGAAGCCGATCTGGTTGTTGATCACGATGTGCAGCGTGCCGCCGGTCGAATACCCACGGGTCTGCGCCAGCGCCAGGGTTTCCATCACGACACCCTGCCCCGCAAAAGATGCGTCGCCATGCACCAGCACGGGCAAGACCTGCTGCCCCTTTTTGTCGCCGCGGCGCTCCTGGCGGGCACGCACCGAACCCTCGACAACGGGATTGACGATTTCCAGATGCGATGGGTTGAACGCCAGCGACAGGTGAACCGGCCCTGCCGGGGTCGACACGTCGCTGGAAAAACCCTGGTGATACTTCACGTCGCCCGACGGCAGATCGCTGGCGTGCTTGCCTTCGAACTCGTCGAACAGATCCTTCGGCCGCTTGCCCAGGGTGTTGACCAGCACATTCAGCCGTCCACGGTGGGCCATGCCGATGATCACTTCCTGCGAACCCAATTCTCCGCCGCGCTGGATCACCTCGTCCATGCCGACGATGAAACTCTCCCCACCCTCCAGCGAGAACCGCTTCTGTCCGACATAGCGCGTCGCCAGATAGCGCTCCAGGCCTTCGGCGGCGGTCAACTTGTCGAGAATGTCGCGCTTCTTCTGCGCCGAAAAATTCGGCCGCGTCCGGATGCTCTCCAGCTTCTGCTGCCACCAGCGCTTCTGCCCCTGGTCGCTCAAGTACATGAACTCGGCACCGATGGAACCGCAATAGGTTTCGTGCAGGTTGTTCACGAGTTCCCGCAGACTCATGCTCTCCTTGCCGAAATAGGTGTTGCTGGTGTTGAACACCGTTTCCAGATCGGCATCGGTGAAGCCGTAGAAAGCCGGATCGAGATCGGGGATCTGCGGACGCTCGGTGCGCTTGAGCGGGTCGAGGTCGGCCCAGCGCACGCCCACATTGCGGTAGGCGGCAATGAGCTGCTGCGCGGCGACGCGCTTGCGCGACATCTCCGCATCGGAACTGAACGTGATCGGCCGCGTCGGGCCGCTCTTGGCCCGCAGCGCAAAAGCCGAAACGACTGGGGCGTGCGGAATGTCGCGGGAATTGCTGCCATCGACGGCCGGCACGTGCTGCAAAGCGTCGAAGTAGTCGCGCCAATGATCCGGCACGGCCCCTGGATTGGCGAGATAGGTTTCGTACAGCTCCTCGACATAAGGAGCATTGCCGCCAAACAGATAGGAGTTGGCGCGAAGCTGTTGAATGGTCATGGTGGGCTCACTGGTATGCCGGGCACCCCGGCGTGAAGTGGGTGAAGCACCATGCGCCGGAGTAGGTACCCTGCCCTGGCGCACAGCGGTCCGATGACGAAAGACCTGGATCAACTGTAACAGCGGTTTTGATGCATCGCAAAATTAACCAGGCATGACCATGTCAAAGCCAGAGCTCTGCGCCGGGTTCAGCGCAAAAAAAAGGGCTGGAATGGCTTCCAGCCCTTCTCTGCCCTCTGCCTGAGCGGCAAAGGGCGCAAGTTTCAAGCCTGGGGCTCAGAACTTGTTGTACTGCGCCAATCCGGGGTT
This sequence comes from Pseudomonadota bacterium, assembly GCA_021783435.1. Next base: position 18,355 of record JAJXUC010000041.1, read on the forward strand.
GCCTTTCACACCGATCAGCTTGGGCTCGTTGGGCTTGAGCGGCTTGATGACCTTCTGGTGCTTGAGGTACTCCTCCACGATGTCCCAGATCGGCGGATTGCTGGCGTTGGCCGACGCTTGCTGCACAGGTGCCCAGCCGGCCACCTTGTAGGTCTTCTTCGGATCGAGCGGCTTGCCTCCCAGGCGCATGTCCTGGATGCGGTTGCCCATTTTCTCATTGGGCGCGCACGTGTACTCCAACGCCCCCAGACGAACCATGTCACCCCCTTGCTGGTAGTAGGGATCGGGGTTGAACAAGTTGTCGCATACGTCCTCCATCACGGCCTTGACGGTCTCGCCGGTCATGTCGGTCAGCGTGCAGTACGGGTAGGTGATGGCTAGTTGATTCATCATGTCCTCCCTGGTGATCGGTGCGCCGGGAAGCAGGTCGCCGCCCCAGCGGAAACCCGGCGAGAACGCCAGATCGCCACCGCGCACGGCCAGCATGGCATCGACCACGAGTTGGTCCCAGGTGCCATTGAAATTACCGCGGCGATAGAGCACGCCTTCGGTATGCGCCAGCACCTCGCTCATCTTGCTCTCGTAGGGCGCACGGTGCTTCTTGATCAGCGCCGCCATGTCGGCATCCGCCGGGAGCAGCTCGGAAAACACGGGCAGCAGGCGGTACTTATAACCGACCATCTTGCCGCCGCGCACATCGAAGTCCATCACCGCGAGGAATTTGCCATGCGAACCCGCGTTCGTCACCAGGGTCATGCCGCCAGATGGCCGGCGCACCTCGACTGCAACGGCCTCTCCGTCGTGCGTGTGCCCGCCAAAAATGCAATCGATGCCTTCGACCAGCGAGGCCATCTTGCGGTCCACGTCCATGCCGTTGTGCGAGATGACGACAACCAGTTGGGCGCCTTTCTTCTTGACCTCGTTCACCACTTTCTGCATGTGGTCGGTGTCGATGCCAAAGGTCCAGTCGGGAATCAGATAAGCGGGATTGGCAATCGGCGTGTAGGGAAAGGCCTGACCGATGACGGCGACCTGCACCCCGTTCATCTGCTTCATCACATAGTTCGGGAACACCGGGTCGCCGAAGTCGGCCGTCTTCACGTTCTGCGCCACGAAGTCGATCTTGCCCTTGAAATCCTTGGACACGATTTCCTTCACGCGGTCCTGTCCATAGGTGAACTCCCAGTGGGCGGTCATCACATCCACGCCGAGCTGGATCTGGGCATCGACCATGTCCTGGCCCTTGGTCCACAACGACAGTCCCGTGCCTTGCCATGTATCCCCGCCATCGAGCAGGAGCGCGCCGGGGCGGGAGGCCTTGAGCTTCTTCACCAAGGTGGCGATATGCGCATAGCCGCCCAACTTGCCGTACTGCTTGCCGGCGCGCACGAAGTCGAGATAGGTGAACGCATAGGACTCGCGCGTATTGGGCTTGAAACCCACACGCTTGAGATAGTTGGCCCCCACCAAATGCGGCAGATGTCCATCCATGCCGGCCACGCCGATGTTGACGTTGGGCTCACGGAAGTAGATCGGCTGCAAATGCGCATGGCTGTCGGTCATATGCAGGAAATGCACATTTCCCGTCACGGGTGGGTTGTATAGCTTGTCCACCTCGGCTGCACTAGCTTCGCGCATCATCGGAAATCCGCTGACGCCTGCGGCAGCCAAAACACTGAGAAATTCGCGGCGGGAGATGCTCATTGTGGGTCCTTGAAAAAGAAAAAGCCCGCCAATCGGCAAACGATGAGGCGGGCAGGTCAGACTCGGCTAATCGGCTGTCGACCAGCCTAGATGCAAGCAATCAATTATTTGTTGACCGGAGAGTCCGGATCCATCAGCAGCGCCATCACATCCTTCATCTGCTGCTCGGTCAGAATCTTGTGCGCCCCGAAAGGCGGCATATAGCTGCAGGCGTTGAACGCTTCGGAATCATAAATACGCTGCCAGGTGTATTTCAGGACGGCTTCGCTATTGCCACGCAGCTTCGCATAGTGGTATAGCTCGGGGCCGATATTGCCCTGGGAGGGATCATTGGCGATCATCTTGTGGCAAGCCAGGCAGTTGCCGCCATTGGGCGAGCCGGGTTTGTCGCTCCACTGCATGCCCTTACCATTCTCGGCAATCTTCAGGCCCGCCTTCCAGTCGCCCAGATACTGACCGTCCTTTGGATAAACCACCTTGCTCATCGCATCCTGTTCCAACTTTTTCTGCAGGTCGGCCGGCATGGGCTTGCCCAGATACTCGTATTTGGAGCACTCGTACTGATGCGGGGTTTGCTTCAGGCGATCCACGCTGGCCTGACCCTTGCTGACAAAGTCGTCCTTGAGGATTTTCTGAAACGATGCCGTGGCAAAAGGATCGCCACCATTCGCGGAAGCGGATTGCCCCATTCCCGCACAGCCGCTCAGCACGGCGGCGCTGACAGCCGTCATCGCCAATAGAACAAATTTTTTCATGTTGTCGTCTCCTCTTTTAGCGCTTGAAGGTCGGCGTATGGAGCGTGGCGCCATTCGAGTTGACACCCATATAAGTGATCAAATCGATCACGGCATTGGATGTGAACTTCGGCGCCGGCCAACGCTGCTGACGCATGCAAGCCAGCATGCGCCATTCAAGCGTGCGAGCAACCCCCTGGGAGTTGGGGTAGGCCGGCCAAGTAGCATAGGAAACAGCCGCTTCGCTGTTGGTCAGATTGGGCAGCGCGGAAATCTTGATGCGCTTGCCGCTTTCCGAGTGGCAGGCTGCACAGGAGAAACTGAACGGACCGGCACGGTAGAAAAACAGCTTCTTGCCGTTCTCATACGAAAGCTTTTCCTGCTCGGTATTTTGCGGAATGGCGATCTTCATGCCGTCGGATTCATGCGCCACATACATGGCGATGTTTTCCAACGGCGAGGCGTTGCCGCCTTCCTTGGCGAAATGCTCGGCATCCGCCTGTTTGGGTGTGAATCCTTGCAAGGTTTCCTCGCAAGTCACCAGGCGGGATTCGAGGTCTTGGACCTTGCCGGTATCGGCAAAATATCGCGGCAACTGGGCATAGGCGCCCTTCACAACACCCGGGCCAAGACCGAGATTGCACTGTTCGAGGGAAGCATTCTTCGGGCCGCGCTTTTCGCTCCACAGCTTCTTGCCGTCGTCAACGTTGAAATCGGCGGGGTTACCACCCATCTCATTCATCAACTGCAGGTAGGCATTGCCTTCCTGGGTTACGGAAGCGGCTTGGGCGTGATGCATCCCAGCCCCGATCAGCATCAGGGCAGGAAGCGTCATCCCGGCCAGTGCGGCGAAATTTTTTAGTCGTAGTCTCATAGTCTCCTCGCGAACAGTGCGTACTGCATCAAACAAATGAAGCGGGAACTTCAGGACACTGTGGTGCTGTCAGTCTGGGTTTCGCCCTTGTTGTCCAGCCAGGTCACAGACACCTTGTCACCCGACTTGCCGCCCTTGAAGCGGAATTCCAGAAACGGATTCTTGGAAATGGCGGTACCCCAGTCGCAAGTCATGACGGTCTTGTCGTTGTTTTTGCAAATGACGGACTGAATGAAATGCGCGGGGATGATTTTCCCGTCGGGGCCCTTCATCAAGCCGGTGTCCTCGGGGTGGGACATCAGCACACGAACAATCACAGCATCGCCTTCGACGTTGGCGCGCATGCGCATCGGATTTGGCATATTGAACTCCAATAAAGTCTAGAAAACCGAAGTAGGAAAGGCCGTTTAGCCGCCGCAGCCACCGAGGGTGACCTTGATTTCCTTCTTGTTGAATAGCAGCTTGTCACCAGCCTTGGCCACGGCATAGACGTGGGAGGTTTGTGCCATCTTGATGCGGGTTGCCACATTCGGTTCGGCGCCATCCTTGGTGTTGAAGGTCGCAACCAATGCGGTGGGATTTTTTTGGACCACAATGCCGATCATGCTGACACCTGCAGCGGTGGACTTCACACCGACGGGCACGACCGCACCGTTCTCGGCGATATCCGGGCCGATGATGGACACATCGGTGCTTTCGGTGGGCGTGGCGCCAAGGATTTTGGCGACTTCGTCCAGCGTCTTGGCTTCGAACAGCTTGGGATCCCAGCCCGGGGCGTCGGCCGCCTGGGCGGTGACAGGCAGAAGTCCAGCCGTGGCGGCCAGACCCACAACGGTCGCACCAGCACCGAGCTGCATGACCTGACGACGTGATTGATTCATACGACTATGCTCCTCAAAATGAAAATGCGTAACAGAAAGGCTTGCCTGCGTGGATCGACCACTGGGGATTAACGCTTTACTGCTTCGCTCCGTCTACAACCCAGGTTGCGATCATCTTCGCATCAGCCTCGCTGATACTCTGTGGGGGCATGGGGATACTCCCCCACACACCCGAACCGCCCTTCATGATTCGGCCGGTCAATTCTGCCACCATGTCTTTCTTGCCAGCATAACGCTTGGCAATTTCCTGGTAACCCGGCCCCACCACCTTGTTATCGCCGAAGCTGTGGCAAGCGATGCAACCGTTGGCCTTGATCAAGGAAACGACCTTGGCATTCGGATCGCTAGCAGCCGCCTGCTTCTTTTCGTCGATCTTCTTCAACTCTGCTTTCGACAGCGTGACCTGACCGCGGATCGGACCCCACGGACGGGTTTCGTCTGCCAAGTTTCCCCAAGTATTCATGGCGTACTCGGGGATGAATGAGTCGACCTTGGGCTTAGGGGCGCAGTTTTTCATGCACTCGACATTGTGGGTATCGGGGATACCACCATTGCCGATCTCTTTGCCAGGCCACATCCCGTGGTTCCAGGTCATGCCATTGCGGTTTGGCAGCATATCCTGAACCTGTTGGACGTTGTCACGCGTGAGCGTGAAGTTGGCAGGCACGACATTCGCTAGATTCAGCAAGTAGGCGACCAGGGAATACGTTTGGTTCCAAGTGAGCGTATCCGGAGCATTCCAGGGCATCGCGCGGTGGATGTAGTCGAAGAGCGTCGACAGGGTCGAAAGCTTTTCGATGGACGTACCGCCACCTTCGGTGGGATTGGCCAACTTGGCGACGCGACCCGTGGCGATGTCCTGCTTGGACGCTTGATAGGCACCGACAATGGGCGGGAATACGGCATTGGAATCGGCGAAGTCCCCGTGGCAGGAAGCGCATGTCGATTCCCACAGCTTGGTGCCTTCGGCCACTGTGCCCTGCCCTTGCGGCAGGCCCTGGAAATCGGGCCGCACGTCGATATTCCACGCCTTGATCTCATCCGGCGTCGCCCCGCGGCCCAGCGTGGCCCCCAGATTTGCCCCCCAGGCGGCCGAGAAGGCCAGGCCGAGAGCTGCCGCAACGGCGGCCTTACGAATTCGCGAGTTGGACATTGCGAACATCTCCAGTTTCTTCAACTTGCCAAGTTTGGATGGAATTGTTGTGGTACACCGAACGCGTGCCACGAATCTTGCGCATTTCCTGATAGGTGGGCTGCACCATGCCGGTTTCGTCGACAGCGCGGCTTTGCAGGAAAGCACCCTTGCCATTCCACACCCAGGGAATGTTGAAACGGGTCAGCGCCTTGTTCTGGATCGGACCCTCGAGTCGGGCCTGCTGCCAGCTCACACCACCGTCGAAGGACACATCGACGCGCTTGATCTTGCCACGACCGGACCAGGCCAGGCCAGTGACGTTGTAGACGCCCTTGTCCATCAGGACTTGGCCGCCGGAAGGCGAAGTGATGACGGACTTGCACTCCATGATGGAGGTGTACTGGCGCAGCTTGCCGTCCGGCATCAGATCGACATAGCCCAACACCTCGTCCTTCGCGGCAAAAGGCGAAGTGCCAAGCTTGATACGGCGCAGATACTTGATTTGCGACACACCTTCCACGCCAGGGACGACAAGGCGCAGTGGGTAACCGTTCTCGGGGCGCAGCATTTCGCCGTTTTGCCCGTAAGCCACCAACACTTCCCCGGAGATCACCAAAGACATCGGGATGGTGCGGTTCTCGTGCGACCCATCGGCACCCTCGGCCATGATGAAGCGCACGCCCTTGAGGTCGGCGCCGCAATCCTCGAGCAGTTTGATCAGCGGCACGCCGGTGAACTCGCTGCAGGACACCATGCCGTGCGTGTATTGCACGGTGGGCACAGACACGTTACCCCATTCCATGGCGCTGTTGGCACCGCACTCGATGAAATGAATGCGGGACACCGGCTGCATGCGCATGATGTCGCCCACGGTATAGACCTTGGGGTTCTTGACCAGACCCTTCTCGCCCATCACCATCAGGCGATGCTGCGTCGGGTCGATGTCATACCAGCCCTGGTGCGAGCGGTTGAAGTGCAAGCCGGCTGGCGTGATGATGCCGAACATCCCCTGCAACGGCGCAAACGCCACGTTGGCCTGATTCACCGCCGAGAGGCCAGGGCTGATGCGACGCACCAGATTGGCCTCGTACTTGGAAGGCATGCCGTAGGGCGGCTCATCCACCGGCTTACCCAGCGTGGTTCCCCACTCGGGCTTGTCCAGAATGAATTTGCTGCCCTTGTCGCCAACCCAGTCCTTGCGGTCCTCGGCGTAAGCGTTTGCGGCACCCCCAGTCACCATAGCGGCGCTGGCCGCGGTGAACGCCCGACGCAGAAAATCGCGACGGCCGCCCTGAACCTGCGCGATCTGCTCGGCAGTCAGGAAGTTTTCCGGTGCAGGACGCAACCGGCCTAGCCTTTTGCTGTAGTCACTCATCCTCGTACTCGCTGGTAAATGCTAAATGCGCCGAGCCAAGCGCTCTGATTGGGAAACGGACTCTGGATCGTCCAGCTC
>JAJXUC010000193.1 GCA_021783435.1 Pseudomonadota bacterium
GCCGCAACCCAGCATCGGCGGCGTGGCGGCTAGCGACGACTGCGGGTTCCTGCGGTACCAAGCCGGGGATTCGGTCCATGTGCAGTATCGGGCGGCGCATCCCAACAATCACGCGGTCTTTGGTTTCGCCATCAAGCGCGGATCGAATGGCCTGGCGCTCGCCACCACGTTGGCGCCTTATGTCGAAGTGGCGGCGGCAAGCGCCTCCACGGCGTCCGCGCCCTACAACAAATCGGCCGGGTTCTACCAGCGCGACTTCGCGCCGGCTGACCTGGTGGGGACCTGCGTCAACGCCGCGTTTGCCGCCAGCCTGGGCGTGCATGCCAAGGCGACCAATGGGGATCAGCGCCTGGGCGGCATGGATACCTGGAAGTGGATCGCCTTCGCGCTGGCCGAGCAGGAGGGCAATGGCACGCCGTAACGCCGCGCCGTGGCCCGAGTCCGCATGCCCGGATTCGGTCGACCGCGCGGACCCTGTGTTTGTCCGACGATCCTTTTTCCGGCACGCCCACGGACACGGTCGCGCCACCACCGAGACACCCGAGTCCATGCAATTCACCATCCAGCTTACGCACGGCGCGACGCAAGCCATGCTGCGGAATCAGGATGCCACGCCGGACGCCGACGTCCAGAGCCTGAAGCGTCTTGTGCATGAGGCCGGGCTTGTCCTTCGGCCGATGCACCCCGGCGTGGCCGACCCCGAACTGCAGGCGTATTTCATCGCGGACGCGCCCGAAACCGTCGACACCCGGGTCGCGGTCGAGCGCATCCGCGCCTGCCCCGCTGTCCAAGCGGCCTATGTGAAGCCGCCGGATGCCCTTCCCTGAAGACCACCACCACGTTCACTGTCCCACCCGTTCGAGGAGCCCATCATGGCCAAATCTTCCAAAACCCCGTCCAACGGTGATCGTGCGCCGCATGCGCTCGATGCCGGATACCGCCGCGAGCTGATCGTCGTGGCCAAGCCTGATTACGACCTGCGCGCCACCGGGCGGGCAGCCATGACGTCCGCGGCCGGCGCGGACGTGCGCGCGCTGAACAAACTGCTCGACAGCGAAGACCTCACGCTCGAACCGCTGTTCGGCGACAGCGAGGACAGGCTGCGGGCGCAAACCAGCGCGATGGCCGCCGAAACCGGCGCCGACGTGCCCGACCTCGCCGTGTACTACCGTGTCGACGTGCCCGAGGCGCGCATGGAGGCGCTGGCCGAGCGCCTGTGCAAGCTCGACGGCATCGAGGCCGCCTATGTGAAGCCGCCCGCCGTGCCCGCCGATTTCGACTTCCAGCTCAACGCCATGCCGGCCGCGGGCGTCGAGCCGCCGGCGGTGACGCCGGATTTCACGTCGCGCCAGATCTATCTGAACCCCGCGCCGGCAGGCATCGACGCGCAGTACGCCTGGACCCAGCCTGGCGGGCGCGGCGCCGGCGTCAACATCATCGACATCGAGTGGGGCTGGCGCTTCAACCACGAGGATCTGCGGCAGAACCAGAGCGGCGTGGTCTCGGGAACCAGTTCGTCGGACGACAACCACGGCACCGCGGTGCTCGGCGAGTTCAGCGGCGACCGCAACGGCTTCGGCATCACCGGCATCAGCCCGGACGCCCAGGTCAGCGCGGTGTCGCTGGTGAGCAATTCCACGGCGCAGGCCATCCGCATCGCCGCCGACCGGCTGCGCCCGGGCGACATCATGCTGCTCGAGGTGCATCGCGCCGGTCCGCGCGCGGCGTCGGGCTCGGGGCAGTTCGGCTACATCGCCATCGAGTGGTGGCCGGACGACTACGCCGCCATCCGCTATGCCGTCAGCAAGGGCGTCATCGTGGTGGAGGCCGCCGGCAACGGCGGGCAGAACCTGAGCGACCCGGTGTACGACGCCCGCCCGGCCGGCTTTCCGGCCAGTTGGCGCAACCCGTTCAACACCGCCAACCCCAGTTCCGGCGCGGTGGTCGCAGGCGCCGGCTTGCCGCCCGCGGGAACCCATGGCCGCAACGCCCAGCCCGGCTGGGGCGATGTCTACGCCGACCGTGGCCGCTGCTTCTTTTCCAACTATGGCGCGCGGGTGGATGCGCAGGGCTGGGGCTGGGAAGTCACCAGCACCGGCTACGGCGACTTGCAGGGCGGTGCCAACCGCGACCTCTGGTACACCGACCAGTTCAGCGGCACGTCCAGCGCGTCGCCCATCGTCGTCGGCGCCCTGGCTTCGGTGCAGGGCGTGCTGCGTGCGCGTGGGCGCATTCCGCTGACGCCGGCCCGCGCCATCGATCTGCTGCGCACCACCGGTTCGCCGCAGCAGGACGGGCCGGCTTTCACTTTTCTGCCGAACATGACGGGTTCCGGCTACCCGCAGAACCACCCGGCGCGTCCCCGTACCCAACGCATCGGCAACCGTCCCAACCTGCGCCAGCTCATCGTCAGCGCGCTGCAGACGCGGGAATGGATCGGCGTGCAGTTCACCGGCACGGTCGCTGCCGGGCAAACCCAGCGCTGGTTCACCTACCGCTGGCCCGCGCACTGGCATGTGGTGTGGACCGTGGTGCCCACCAGCACGCGCCCCGGCGCGCCGCAGATCGAGTGGAAGGTGCAGGTGGAGCGCGCCTCGGACGCCTACATCACCTACTGGATCAGCATCACGAACCTGAATCCCGATCCGGTGAACATCGAAGCGCGCTACGCCGTGCTCGGCTGGTAAACCCGTGGCCGGGGCCGTTCGCGGTTCCCGGCCACGCATGTCGATCCAAATCTGGATGGAGAAAGCATCATGCGCATCATCATCGAAACGGACAGATCCGATTCCTTCACCGTGGCGTCGCCGGCGGCCACGGTGACGGCCACCGGGCTCGACGGCGGGCCGCCGCCCGCGAGCCTGTTGCAGACGGGCGGCGGCACTCTGGCCGCGAAGCAGCCGGGCATCGACGCCGGCCCGGTGCAAGACTGGTTGCTGCAGGCCATCGAGGGCAACGGATCCTCGGCCTGAGCTCGGCGGCACGCGCGCGCCAAGGGGGGCGTGCCGCCGAGCTCGGGGGTGCTCGCCCGGGTTTCAGCCGCAGGCGGCCCCCGCCTCGACCGGCCACAGCCGATCCACCAGTTCCCGCGCACGCGCGGCGACCTGTGCGTCCGGCACGATGACCCGGCCCCATTCGCGCCGGGTCTCGCCGGGCCATTTGTGCGTGGCGTCCAGGCCCATCTTGCCGCCCAAGCCGCTCTCGGGCGAGGCGAAGTCGAGGTAGTCGATGGGCGTGTGGTCGATCAGCGTGGTGTCGCGTACCGGGTCCATGCGGGTGGTGACGGCCCAGATCACGTCGCGCCAGTTGCGGATGTCCACGTCGTCGTCGGTCACGATGATGAATTTGGTGTACATGAACTGGCGCAGGAAACTCCACACCCCGAACATCACCCGCTTGGCATGCCCGGCGTACTGCTTGCGCATCGCCACCACCGCCAGCCGGTAGGAGCAGCCCTCGGGCGGCAGGTAGAAGTCGGTGATTTCCGGGAACTGCTGCTGCAGCAGCGGCACGAACACCTCGTTCAAGGCCACGCCCAGCACGGCCGGTTCATCCGGCGGCTTGCCGGTGTAGGTGGAGTGGTAAATAGGGTTGTCTCGCATGGTGATGCGCTGCACCTCGAACACCGGGAACCAGTCCTGTTCGTTGTAGTAGCCGGTGTGGTCGCCGAACGGGCCTTCCAGCGCGTGCAGATAGCCGCCGCGCTCGGCGAGCTTCACTCCCGTTTCGCTCTCGCCGGCGAAGCCGGGTTCGGCCGGAGGAATGTGCCCCTCGAGCACGATTTCGGCGTGCGCCGGCACCTGCAGCTCCAGCCCGAGGCAGCGCGCCAGCTCGGTGCGCCCGCCGCGCAACAAACCGGCGAACTGGTATTCGCTCAGTGAATCCGGCACCGGGGTCACCGCCCCCAGGATGGTGGCCGGGTCGGCCCCCAGCGCCACGGCGATGGGGAAGGGCTGGCCGGGGTGGGCCGCGGCATGGTCGCGAAAATCCAGCGCGCCGCCACGGTGGGCCAGCCAGCGCATGATGAGTTGCCTGCGGCCAATGCGCTGCTGGCGGTAGATGCCCAGATTCTGCCGCGGCTTGCGCGGTCCGCGCGTGACCACCAGGCCCCAGGTCAGCAGCGGGGCGGCGTCGCCGGGCCAGCAGGTCTGCAGCGGCAGCTGGTTCAAGTCGAGTTCCGCGCCTTCCAGCACCTGCTGCTGGCAGGGCGGCTTGCGGATTTCGGCCGGGCGCATGTCCCATACCGCGCGCACGAGCTGCAGCAGGTCGCCGGTGTCTTTCAGGCCGCGCGGCGGCTCGGGCTGCTTCAGCCGCGCCAGGACTTCGCCGATGCGGCGCAGCTCGGCCACGTCCTCAACCCCCATGCCCATTGCCACGCGGCGCGGCGTGCCGAACAGATTGCCCAGCACCGGCATGGCATAGCCCGCGGGCCGGCGAAACAGCAGCGCCGGCCCGGCGCGCCGCAGCATGGCGTCGCACACGGCGGTCATCTCCAACTGCGGCGAGACGGGCTCATCCACCTCCAGCAACTGGCGCTGGGTTTGCAAGACACCCAGGAAATCCCTGAGATCGCGGTATTTCATAGACATTAAAGTTTTGTTTTTGTAGTTCTTATAGATTGACAGGATATAAGGAGACTTTAAAATCCGGTCTGCTTGAGCACAATAGACCGTCAGCACCGTGCGGCGTGCCAACAAAACGTCCCGAAACAGCCCCCGGCATGAGACAAGCCGGCAACGATGCAACAGCATCTTAGGCGCGAGGCTCCATCAGGAACCCATTTCGGATCTGTGCCCGGCATCTGTGCCGTTCTCGCCGCACCGACCGTGCGGCATGCAGCGCAGGCGCCATTTGACACAGGAGAACAAGATGTCGAATCCGTCACAGGCCCAAGCCCAACCCCTGAGTTGGCGCTCTCTCGGAGCCGAAGTTCTGGAGTGGACCCACCACACGCTCATGATGGTGGGTTTTTTCGTCGTGGCCACGGGTGCCTTTCTCTATTTGCACCCTCAAACCGTGCTGTCGCTGGAGAAAAGCGTCAGCCAGTGGGTGGTGGCGCGCAAGGCTGCCGTCGAGGAGTTGCAGGCCATGGGCCAGCAAGCCGAGGACGACGCTGCCGGGCCCGAACTGGTGGGAGCCGCCGCCACCGGACCTCAGCTCGACCGCGCCCAGCTGGCGGTCGCCAACTGGCTGTCGCGCCGTTACAGCATCGCCCCGCTGGCGATGCAGGAACTGGTCAGCAGCGCCTGGCAGGTGGGCAAGCAGGAGCACCTCGATCCCACCTTGATCCTCGCCGTCATGGCGGTCGAGTCCTCCTTCAATCCTTTCGCGCAAAGCAGCGTGGGCGCCACAGGCCTGATGCAGGTGATGCCGACGGTGCACCGGGACAAGTTCGCCCCCTATGGCGGGGCGCGCGCCAGCATCGACCCGATGGCCAACGTCAAGGTCGGCGCGCTGGTGCTGAAAAACGCCATTGCGCGCGGCGGATCGCTGGAGGCCGGGCTGCGGCTTTATGTCGGCGCCACATCGGCGGCAACCGAGGGCGGCTACGCTGCCAAGGTGATGGCTGAGCAGGCGCGGCTGGCCCGTGTCGTCGCCCAGAGCGGGGGCGCCTCGAAAACGCCCTTGACCGCCGCGGCGCAGCCAGCCGCTCCCGCGCTCCCGGCGCCCAAGGCCGAGCAGACCGCCAGCAGCCAGTCCACGACCGGCAGCGCCGCGCCCCGCAAGACCTGATCCAAACGTGCGCGGCATCCCGGCAGGCATGGCCGGGAATCATCTGCGCGCCGCTGCGCGGCGTGCCCTGCGCTACCATTTTGGCGTTGCGCAACTGGCGATAAGACGGCACGGCCGATCATCCGGAACAGCTCGTCGAGGTGGACAACCACCGGGAAGCGCAACGTTCGCCGCCGTTCGCCTGGGCCCCCACGATGCGCTGCCGGTCTGCTTGCGGGCCGGCAGCGCCTACGCCACAGCAGCCTGC
>JAJXUC010000042.1 GCA_021783435.1 Pseudomonadota bacterium
GCATCACCGGTTCAACCTGCGCCGAACCCCAAAGCTCCACCCGGCTTCCAATTCTGACCTGTAGCGGGCGCCATTAGCGGAATGAGCGCTCCTCGACACCGCCGGCCGTGCCTACCAGCGCCAAGTCGGCACCACGGCGTGCGAACAGGCCCACAGTCACGACACCTGGGATCTGGTTGATTGTGTTCTCGAGCTGGCGCGGCTCGGTGATGGCCAAGCCGTGCACATCGACAATGGCGTTTCCGTTGTCGGTAACGTAGCCCTCACGAAGCTTGGGCTCGCCGCCCAGCGCCCGCAATCGTCTCACCACGAGTTCCCGCGCCATCGGCACCACCTCGACCGGGAGCGGGAACTTACCCAGCACCGGCACCAGCTTGCTGGCATCAACAATGCACACGAACTGTGCAGCCACTTCGGCGATGATCTTCTCGCGTGTGAGCGCTCCGCCGCCGCCCTTGATCATCGCGCCGTTCGCGTCGATCTCATCCGCGCCATCCACGTACACCGGGAGGTCATCCACCGCATTCAAGTCGAGCACAGGGATACCGTAGGCCTTGAGGCGCTCTGTACTGCGCTCGGAGCTTGACACCGCGCCGCGCACCCGGTCTTTGAGCGTAGCCAAGGCGTCGATAAAAAAATTGACCGTCGATCCAGTCCCCACGCCGATGATTGCGTCATTTGGCACGTGGCGTAGCGCGGCTCGCGCCACGGCTTGTTTGAGTTCGTCCTGTGTCATGTTCTTGATTGTGAAAGGGGTGGCCGTATTATCGCCGCTCGCCTCGCCATGCACGGTGACCCGAAGACATCCTCCCGCCTCCGTCCACATGCCCCTGCCCTACGCGTTGGTCCGTCCGCTGCTGTTTCTCCTCGACCCCGAGGTGGCCCATACGTTGACGCTGCGCAGCCTGCGTCTGCTTCATGAGTCGGGGTTAGCACTGCTGTATGCACATGCGCGCGTGCACGACCCGGTGCATCTGCTTGGCATGCGATTCCCCAATCGCGTGGGTCTAGCCGCTGGGCTGGATAAAAACGGCGAAGCCATCGATGCCTTGGCGACCCTGGGTTTCGGTTTTGTTGAGGTCGGAACCGTTACGCCTCGACCGCAGCCCGGCAACCCCAAGCCGCGCATGTTCCGGATACCCGAAGCGCAGGCACTGATCAATCGCATGGGTTTCAACAACGCGGGATTGCAGTCGTTTCTGAACCATGTCCGGCACAGCCGGCGAGAGGTCCCACTCGGCCTGAACATTGGCAAAAATGCAGCCACGCCGATTGAGGACGCTCTAACCGATTACGTGGCCTGCCTGCGCGGCGTCTACGCCCATGCCGATTACGTGACGATCAACGTTTCCTCCCCCAATACCCGAGGCTTGCGACAATTGCAGACCGATGAGGCTCTGGAGGGTTTGCTTGCGGGCTTGGCGGGCGAACGTCAAAAGCTCGCACAATTACACGGCAAGCACGTTCCGCTGCTCGTAAAAGTGGCGCCTGATTTGCAGTCCGAGCAAATCACGGCCTTGGCCGATGCGCTAGTGCGCCATGGAATCGACGGCGTGATTGCCACCAATACGACCACCGCGCGCGAAGCTGTCGCCGGTCTTCCGCACGCGGATGAAGCCGGGGGCCTCAGCGGAGCGCCATTACGTGCGCAATCCTCGCGTGTGATCACACAACTGCGCGCGCGCCTTGGTCCAACCTATCCCATTATCGGTGTGGGAGGCATCATGAATCCAGCGGACGCCGTGGAAAAGATTGAGGCCGGCGCCAATCTTGTGCAAATCTACACGGGGCTGATCTACCATGGGCCAAAGCTCGTTGAGGGCTGCGCCAACGCGCTGGCCAAGCTAGCCTAAGCCCGCCTGCACAGCCGTTCAGTGCGTACGGTCCCAAAGCCATAGCCCCACGGTGCATGGAATAACGGGCACATCCGGACCGGCGCCGCCCGGGTTAGGGTAATGTTGGTCCCTTGGGCACACGCCATGAATGCGCACCGAAGCTTGCCTTTGCCAAGCAACCGCCATGAGCCATTCCGTCTTGGCATGATCGCAGGGGCAACCGGCAGGTAAGGGATGCCTGCCTTGGCAGGGTTCAGGGACAGCTTCAACACGCTGCCCCCTCACCAGCCCCAATCGGGCCAAAAACCAAAGCCTATTTCTGTTTGAGCCGCGTCTTATTGGCGGTAATGTGCTCGTAGATTTCGCGGGAGCGCTGGGACAGTGGCCGACCGAAACCTTCGCGCCAAGGTGAGGAGACCTTGACTTGGGGGCGCTTGCGAAATGTCGAAGCCACTTCGGCAGCGTTTTCCATCATGAGATCCCAGGGATTGGCTTCCTTGGATGCCTGTGGCTTGTTGGCCAGAACATCGGTATCGGAGTCCACGGTTTTGCGCGTAGTAGTCGTTTTCGCCACGGCTCGCCCTCTAACGGAACTTGGGTCATCGAAACAATGATTGGCGGGTTCAAGTCGAACCGACCCGCTTGATCAACACATGTAATTGTAACCCAAAACGTCGCGAAGGCACAACATCAAGCGCGCTTAAACGACCTATTTGTCCTAGACTCCAGCCCTCAAGCGACGCTTGCCAGCCTATGCATCACGGTGTCGCGCGCGAATAGGGCAAGGACCGCGTCCACGGAAGGCGTATGCAGCCGCCCTGTGACGAGCAGGCGCAACGGCATGGCCACCTGCGGCATCTTGAGTTGGTGGGTGCCAAGAATCTGTTTCATCGCCGCTGCGATGGCTGGCGCCTCCCAGACAGGCAAAGCCTGCAGTACCGAACGCAGATCCACAATTGCGGCGCGTGCAGCAGGGGTGAGATGCTGCAACAACAAGTCGGCGTCCGGCTCGGGTTCGGCAAAAAACATGCCGCAGAGTTCGGCGACCTCCAAGAGCGTGTGCGCACGCTCGCGCAACAATGTAGCCGCGGCTGCCAGGTCAACCCCCTGCTCACGCAGCCCCAGGCGTTGCAGGAAGGGGCGCACCTGTTGGGCCAGATCCGCCGGCGCCAGGGCGCGCAGGTAATGAGCGTTCACCCATTTAAGCTTCTCGCCGTCGAACTGCGCGGCAGAACGACCCAGGTGCTCAAGATCGAACCACTGCACGAACTCGTCGCGCGTGAAGATTTCCGCATCACCGTGCGACCAGCCCAAGCGGGCAAGGTAATTCACCATGGCATCGGCCAGATACCCTTCATCACGGTACTGCAGCACACTCCTGGCGCCGTTACGCTTCGACAACTTCTCACCCTGCTCGTTGAGAACGGTCGGCAGATGCGCGTAAACAGGGGGCTCATGACCGAGCGCACGGAAGATATGGATTTGCCGCGGGGTGTTGTTGACATGGTCGTCTCCACGAATCACATGCGAAATGCGCATGTCAATATCGTCGACCACAACACAGAAGTTGTAGGTTGGTGTGCCATCGGGACGCGCGATGACCAAGTCGTCGAGTTCGTCGTTCGCGAACTCGACGCGACCCTTGACTTTGTCATTCCAACCCACACTGCCCTGCGCAGGCGTGCGAAACCGCAGCACAGGCTGCACGCCTGCGGGCACATCCGGCAAAGCCTTGCCCGGCTCTGGCCGCCACGTACCGTCGTAGCGTGGCTTGAGTCCACCGGCCATCTGCCGCTCGCGCAACGCGTCGAGCTCCGAGGTGCTCATGTAGCAGGGGTAGGCATAGCCACCCTGCACGAGTTGATCCAGCACTGCGCGGTAGCGCTCCATGCGCTGCATCTGGTAATACGGGCCTTCGTCGTAATGCAGTCCCATCCAGTCCATGCTGTCAATGATGACCTTGACCGCCTCTTGCGTGGAGCGCTCCGTGTCGGTATCTTCGACACGCAGGATAAAAGTTCCGCCATGATGCCGCGCAAAAGCCCACGGATAGAGAGCCGAACGGATATTGCCCAAGTGGATAAAACCCGTGGGGCTGGGCGCGAAACGGGTGCGAATGGGTGCAATGGTTGCGCTCATGCTGACATGAATTCGGAGTGTGGAAAAGGCTCAACGCAGGGTGCCGAGCCCGCGCGCAAGGTCAGCTTGGATATCGTCCGGGTACTCAAGGCCGACGGCGATGCGGATCAGCCCCTGGCTGATGCCCGCCGCCTGGCGCTGCTGTTCGCTCAGACGACCATGCGAAGTACTGGCCGGGTGGGTGATCGTGGTTTTCGTGTCGCCCAAATTGGCCGTAATCGAACACAGCCGGGTCTGGTCGATGACATGAAAGGCACGCTCCCGTGCCTGCTCGGGCGTGGCCGCCTGCACATCGAAAGACAGCACGGCACCGCCATGCCCGGATTGCTGAGCCATGGCCAACGCGTGCTGGGGATGTGAAATCAAGCCGGGGTAATGCACCTTGCGTACGGCTGGCTGCGCCTGCAACCATAGCGCCAGGAGCAGTGCGCGCCTGCTATGTTCGTGCATGCGCAAGGAAAGCGTTTCCATACCCTTGAGCACCACCCAGGCATTGAAAGGCGACAGGCTGATGCCGGCACTGCGCTGTGCGGGCAACAGCTTGCCCTCAATGAGATCGCGCGTCCCGCACACTGCTCCGGCAATGACTCGGCCTTGGCCGTCCAGGTATTTCGTTCCCGAATGGACGACAAGGTCGGCGCCGAACATCACCGGCCGTTGCAGCGCTGGTGAGCAAAAGCAGTTATCCACCGCGAGCAAGGCGTCCGCGCCATGCGCGAGATCGGCCAACGCGCGGATATCGCACACCTCGGTGAGCGGGTTGGTGGGTGTCTCCGCAAACAACAACTTGGTCACGCCGGGACGGATTGCGCCCCTCCAGGCGTCCAGGTCAGTCTGTGGCACGAAACTGCTGGCCACCCCGAATTTTCCGAATTCGCCGGCGATGAGCTTGATGGTTGCGCCAAACACCGACTGGGAACACACGATATGGTCGCCGGCTTTGAGCAAACCGAACAACAGCAGCAGGATGGCACCCATGCCACTCGCCGTGCCGATCGCATCCTCAGTGCCTTCGAGAGCAGCCAACCGGCGCTCCATGCTGTCCACAGTTGGATTGGAAAAGCGCGAGTAGATGTAGCCCTCTTCCTCTCCCGCAAAACGGGATGCGGCCGCTTGCGCGCTTGGCTGAACAAAACTGCTGGTTAGGAACAACGCCTCACTGTGTTCGCCGTACGCCGTGCGTTCGACGGCTTCTCGCACGGCCAAGGTATCGGAATGCCAAGGAGGCGCTCCGGTGCAAGCGCGTGGCTCATCGGCATTCACGACTGTGGCTCCTCTTGTTCGGCACTTTGCAGGTTCAACCGGCTACTTGGCACCTCACCGGGAGCCGCCGCGAGCCCCGCTCTGAGCGCGGCGTCGACATCCCCGGTGATGTAAACGCCGTCAAAGCAGGATGCCTCGAATGTGGTGATGTCCTCACGCACACGGCGCACGGCACGCTTCATGGCTTCAAGGTCCTGGTAGATCAGTGCATCGGCGCCAATGATGCTCCGCACCTGCTCAATGTCGCGCCCGTGCGCAACCAATTCGCCGCCGGTGGGCATGTCGATGCCATAGACATTCGGGTACCGCACGGGAGGCGCTGCCGACGCCAAATACACCTTGCGTGCACCGGCCTCACGCGCCATTTGCACGATTTCACGCGAGGTCGTGCCGCGCACGATCGAATCATCCACCAACAGGACGTTGCGGCCGGCAAACTCCTGGGAAATGGCATTGAGCTTCTGCCGCACGGACTTTTTGCGCACGGCCTGCCCCGGCATGATGAAGGTGCGCCCGACATAGCGGTTCTTGACGAAGCCCTCGCGGTACGGTCGCCCGAGCTTCCACGCCAACTGCATGGCCGAAGGCCGGCTGGATTCGGGGACCGGGATCACCACGTCGATTTCGCTGGGCGGCATCGTGGAGATGACCCGCTGAGCAAGGGTCTCGCCCATGTTTAGCCGCGCTTGGTAAACAGAGATGCCATCAAGCACCGAGTCGGGCCTGGCGAGGTAGACGAACTCGAAGATGCATGGGTTTAGCGTGGGATGCTCCGCGCATTGCTCACCGTGCATACGCCCCTGAAGGTCCACAAACAGGGCCTCACCCGGTGCGATGTCGCGCACCAACTTGAATCCGTTGCCTTCCAGCGCTACGGACTCGCTCGCCACCATGACGTCGCCGTCAGCCTCGTTCATGCCGAGGCATAGGGGGCGGATGCCATACGGGTCGCGAAAGGCCAAAAGTCCGTGCCCGGCAATGAGCGCGACGACGGCATACGAGCCGCGAACGCGCCGGTGCACTGCCCGCACGGCCCGAAACAGGTCGGCTGCCTTCAGTGGCAAGCCATCCGAGGCAAGATCCAACTCACGTGCGAGCACATTGAGCAGAACCTCCGAATCCGAGCCGGTATTAATGTGCCTGTGGTCCCGGGTGGTCAACTCATCGCGCAGCACTTCCGTATTGGTCAGGTTGCCGTTGTGCGCAAGCGCCAGGCCAAACGGAGCGTTGACGTAAAACGGCTGCGCCTCTTCTTCGCTGTCAGCGCTGCCTGCGGTCGGGTAGCGCACCTGACCCAGTCCGTAATTCCCAGGCAATCCGCGCATATTGCGTGTGCGGAACACGTCTCGCACCATGCCGCGGGCCTTTTGCATATACAACTTGCCACCGTGCCCGGTGATGATGCCCGCCGCGTCTTGTCCGCGATGCTGCAGTAACAACAGAGCGTCATAAATCAGCTGATTAACCGGCTGTTTGGAAACGATGCCAACAACTCCACACATGATGCGTGCACTCCAAGACTGAAACGCTGAATAGATGAATCCGGGACTATCGTTGTGGCAACGCCTGGGTTGCCGCCATGGGCAGCAACGGGAGCAACTCGGCGACGGCCGCCGTGGCCGGCGGGATGAGCAAAGAAGTCTTCCACATCGGGCTCTCGGGCAGGGCGGTATAGCGCGCCGCCAGCACCGCAAGCATCAAGAGTACGCCGCCGCGCAGCAACCCGAACACGGCACCCATGCTTCGGTCAAGTAGACCCAGACCGGTGGAGCGCAACAACAGCCGCATCACAGTGGCCATCAGTCCGGCCACAAGAACCGTGAGTACGAAACAGGCGACCCATGCCACCCCATTGCGCAAGGATAGTGCGGCAATTCCGTGCAGATATCTGTCGGCCAGCCAGGGCGAGAACTGGCGTGCAACGACAAACGCCACCAGCCAGCCTGCCAAGGTGATGAGTTCGTAGGCTGCGCCACGGAGCATGCCCACTAAAGCCGACAGCCCCAGGCCGGCGATCACGAGCCAGTCCAGCGTACTCACAGAGTTAGCACGACAGCGGCCAAGCCCAGAGCCTTGATGCGAGCCAGCGCCTTGTCGGCCTCTTGGCGGCTGGCAAAGGGGCCAACACGCACGCGGATGCGCTTGCCGCCAGCCGTATCCACAACTTGAGTATAGGTTTTGAACCCGGCGTGCTCGATCCTCTGACGCACTTGGTGCGCGACACGCGTATCCGCATAAGCCCCCGCCTGAATGACGTATCGGGCGGAATTGGGTGCAGCCACAGCCCCGGCGGATTTGGCCAATGCCCCCTCCGCTTGCTGGGTCGAGATCTGATCGGGTTGCTTGCCCTCCAATGCTGCCAGGGCGACCCGGGCGCTGGCAATCTGGCGTTGCGTTTGCTGATGTTTGGTGGGCGCCGCGACAGCGGCAGCCGGCTGCACGCGCGCCAGCGCCTGCCTGGCCGCAGCCGAAGGCTTAGCGGCAGGCGCCTCCTGCGACTGGCTGGAGGTCGCCCCCGCCTGAGACCCAGCCGTCGGTGCCTTCAGCTGTTGCGCCGTGCCCCCTGCCTTGGACTTTTCCTCGTCGCCGGGGAGTGGGCTTGCCCGCTCTTTGGCTCGGGCGTCAGGGCCTTGCGGCGTGCTGGCCATTTCGGCCGACGATTCGGCAATTGCTGCCGCTGCGCGCGCATCGGCCGCTGGTACCCGGGGCGCGGGCGCCGCCGCGATGCTCGCCTGATTTTGCGACGGAATAACCAGCGACATGGTCGACACCACTGGTTTAGGCTGCGTCTCAAAAATCAGAGGAAACACAACCACGCCGGTGAGCACGAGGACCACGGCGCCGATGAGGCGGCGCCGTGCACGTATGCGCAGCGTCTCTTCGCTTTGCGCCTGGGCGCCGGCCGCGGCATTGGGCGCTCGGCTGGCATCCTTGCCGCGCTTTCCAGGGATTTTCATGAGGATGAATGCGTCAAGTGGGGACCGTCAATGCGCGGCACACCTTGTGCCAACACGCCACCGACCGTGTAGAACGAGCCGAAAACCACAATTCTATCGGCCACCTCGGCAACCGAGATGGCCTCGGCGAACGCGGCAGATGGATCAGCGTAGGACCCGACAACCCTTGCCGTTGGGGGTAAGCGTGGCTCAAGCACCTGTGCGATATGCGAGGCACGCGCGGCACGCGCCGTGGGTAGATCGCACACATACCAACGGTCCACCAAAGGTGCGATGCGTTCAATCATTTGCGCCACGTCCTTATCCGCCATCGCACCGAACACGGCATGGGTACAAGGGGCGAAGCCCATGGCATCGAGATTCTCGGCCAATACGGCGACGGCATGCGGGTTGTGCGCGACGTCCAGGACCACAGTCGGCTGGCCGGGAAGAATCTGAAAGCGCCCGGGCAATTCAGCCCGCGCCAGTCCCTGGCGGACATCTTGCGCGCTAGTGGGAAGGCGTTCCTGGAGCGCTTCCAGCGCTGCCAGCGCCGCGCTGGCATTCAGCAACTGGTTGACGCCGCGCATTACTGGGTAGGCCAAGCCTGAGCGCTTCAGCGTGGGCCCCTTATAGCTCCACTGCTGCTGCCCAGCGGCCGTGTAGCCAAATTCGTGGCCCATGCGCCGAAGGTCGGCTCCGATGTCGCGTGCTTGGCGCAACACGGATTGGGGAGGATCCGGGTCAGCGACGATCGCCGCACGGCCCGGCCGCATGATCCCAGCCTTCTCAAAACCAATCGCCTCACGATCCGGACCGAGGAACTGGGTGTGGTCCAGCGCAATGCTGGTGACGATGGCGCAATCCGCGTCCACCACGTTGACCGCGTCCAGACGACCACCCATCCCGACTTCCAGCACCACTGCGTCCAGCCCCGACTCAGCAAGCAAGCGCAGGATCGCCAATGTGGTGAATTCGAAATAGGTCAGGTCTGGGGCCGGCTGCAAGCTGACCCTGGCTTGCTCGACGGCAAGGAAGTGTGGCAAAAGGGCGGCTTCTTCAACCATGCGGCCGCCGATTCGGCAGCGTTCTTCGAAACGCACCAAGTGCGGCGAGCCGTAGACACCGACACGGTAACCCGCTGCCAGAAGGATGTGTTCGATAAACGCGCAGGTCGAGCCCTTGCCGTTGGTTCCCGCCACCGTGAACACTGGGCATGAAAATCGCAGGTCGAGCACCGCCCGCACGCGCTCCACGCGTTCAAGACCAAGTTGGATGGCCTGCGCATGCAGCCGTTCGGCATGCGCCAGCCATTGCTGCAAATTCCAATGCTGCATGGGCATGTCGCCCGCGGACCGGTGTGCCGTCACTCTGACCGCAATCGGCTCTTGCGCTGTGGAATCAGCCGGCAACAGCATCAGCCGGTTGGCGCTGCAGCATTGCCAGAAGATGGGCCAACTCGTCGCGCAGCTCGCGCCGGTCGACAATGCGGTCCACACCGCCTTTTTGCAGTAAAAATTCGGCGCGCTGAAATCCTTCCGGAAGTTTTTCGCGCACCGTGTTTTCGATGACCCGTGGGCCTGCGAAACCGATCAAGGCTTTGGGCTCAGCCAGAACCACGTCCCCGACAAAGGCAAAGCTTGCCGACACACCGCCCATCGTGGGGTCGGTCAGGATGCTGATATAGGGAATGCGCGCGCTCGCCAGCCGCGCCAGGGCAGCATTTGTCTTTGCCATTTGCATCAGGCTGAGCAACCCTTCTTGCATGCGCGCGCCGCCCGTGGCGGTGAAGCAAAGAAAGGGGACCTTTTGCTCCAGCGCCGTTTCGACGCCGCGCACGAAACGCTCGCCAACCACCGAGCCCATTGAGCCGCCCATGAACTCGAATTCGAAACATGCCACAACCACAGCAATGCTCTGGATCGCGCCCCCCATGACCACCAGTGCGTCGGTTTCCTGTGTATTTTCCAAGGCCTCCTTCAGGCGTTCGGAATATTTACGGCTGTCCTTGAACTTGAGTGAATCGACCGGCAGCACTTCTTGGCCAACCTCGTAGCGACCCTCGCCGTCCAGCAGCGCGTCCAGGCGCTGCCTGGCCCCGATGCGCATGTGGTGCGCGCATTTCGGGCAAACGTACTGGTTATGCTCCAGATCCGTCTTGTACAGGACCGTTTCGCATGAAGGGCATTTAATCCACAGGCCCTCGGGCATCTGGCGGCGGCTGCCAGATTCCGAATGCTGAATCTTTGGGGGAAGCAGTTTTTCAAGCCAACTCATGATGCACTCCAGTCTTGGTGCGCCTGCGTGGCGGCAACCGCCAACGCCGGCGTGTCGATCGCGATGCGAATCGTACGCACAAAATCGGCTGCAGCCTGCAGGGCCGCCGCGACGGGTTGGTTTTCCATCAACTCGATGATGCGCGAGCCGATCACCACGGCATCGGCGCAGGCTGCGACGGCGCGAGCGCTGTCCGCATCCCGGATGCCAAACCCTACGCCCAGCGGAAGCCGCACATGCCTACGAATGGCCCGCAACCGCTCGCATACGGCCTGAGCGTCCAAGGTGGCCGCCCCAGTTACGCCCTTGAGCGACACATAGTAGACGTAGCCGCTGGCCAACTGACCGACCTGCTGCATGCGATCTTCGGTGGAGGTGGGTGCGAGCAGGAAAATGGGGTCGACTCCGACCGCGCGCATCGCCACGGCAAAGTCGGCTGCCTCTTCGGGCGGATAGTCAACCACCAAGACACCGTCCACTCCCGCTTGCGCAGCGTCACGCACGAATGCTGCCACCCCGAAGCGTTCAATGGGGTTCGCATAACCCATGAGGACCAAGGGCGTACGGTCGTCCTGCACGCGAAACTCGCGCACCCAATCCAAAACCTGCGCCAAGTTCACACCGCGCGCCAGCGCTCGCTCGCTGGCGCGCTGGATGACCGGGCCGTCGGCCATGGGGTCGGAAAATGGGATACCCAGCTCAAGCACATCGGCGCCGGCCGCCACCAAGGCATGCAGCAGCGGCACGGTGGCCTCGGGAAGAGGGTCGCCTGCTGTCACATAGGGAATCAGCGCCTTACGCCCGGCAGCTGCGAGTTGCGCGAAAGTTGATGCGATGCGGCTCATCGTGCTGCTTCCTGACGGCACGATGGCCTGCAAAAGAACTGCGCGCCAGTGAGATCGGCGATGTTGCCAATATCCTTGTCACCGCGGCCAGAAAGATTCACCAGCAAGACCTGATCGCTGCGCATTTCAGGCGCCATCTTCATGGCCTGCGCCAGTGCGTGGCTGGATTCGAGCGCAGGGATTATGCCCTCGGTACGACACAACTTGTGGAAAGCCGCCAGCGCCTCAGTATCGGTCACAGCAACATATTCGGCGCGCCCAATGTCCTTCAACCATGCATGCTCGGGACCCACGCCAGGATAGTCGAGCCCTGCCGATACGGAATGGGTCTCCATAATCTGTCCGCCCGCGTCCTGCAGCAGGTAGGTGCGATTGCCATGCAGCACCCCAGGTGTCCCCGCTGAGAGCGAAGCTGCGTGCCTTCCCGTGGTTAGCCCCTCTCCGCCCGCCTCCACACCAATCAGGCGCACCTTCTCATGTTCGAGATAAGGGTAAAAAATGCCCATGGCATTGCTGCCCCCTCCCACGCAGGCCAACACGGCATCGGGCTGACGCCCGATCAACTCGGGCATTTGCAGGATGCACTCGTCGCCGATCACACGCTGGAAATCTCGCACCATCATCGGGTACGGATGCGGCCCGGCCACGGTGCCAATGATGTAGAACGTGTTTTCCACGTTGGTCACCCAGTCTCGCAGCGCCTCGTTGAGTGCATCCTTCAGGGTCTTGGATCCGCTTTCGACAGGCACCACCTTGGCCCCCAGCAGGTGCATGCGGTAAACGTTCGGCGATTGGCGCTTGACGTCCTCTGAGCCCATGTACACGACGCATTCCATGCCGTAGCGCGCCGCCACCGTGGCGGATGCCACCCCATGTTGCCCAGCCCCGGTTTCGGCAATAACGCGCGGCTTGCCCATGCGCTTGGCAAGCATGGCTTGACCGATTGTGTTGTTGATTTTGTGCGCGCCGGTGTGGTTTAGATCTTCGCGCTTGAGGTAGATTTGCGCGCCGCCCAACTCGCGGCTCAGCCGCTCGGCGTGGTAGATCGGGCTTGGGCGGCCGACGAAATGCTTGAGATCGCGCTGGAATTCGGCAATGAATTCAGGATCAGTGCGGTAATGTTCATAGGCCTCTTTGAGCTCATCGAGCGCCTTGAACAGAGTCTCAGCGACAAAAGAGCCACCGTAAGGACCGAAGTGGCCACGGGCGTCAGGGTATGCGTAGTTCAACATTGGGGAATTCGTATGCCGGAACGGGGCGGCTTGCGCCGGAAAGTCGCACGGAGACGGGTTCAGTCCCGCGCGGCAGCATCCGCATCGCGAACGGCCGCGACAAAGCGGCGCATGGCTGATGCGTCTTTCAGGCCCTTGGACAGCTCGACTCCTGTTGAAACGTCAACCGCCCAAGGCCTGACCTGCGCAATGGCCTGCCCCACATTTGACGCATGCAACCCACCAGACAAAACGATGGGAAAGTCGGCGCTTTTTGGAATCAATGACCAATCGAAAATCTCACCGCCACCGCCGTAGGCTTCGACATACGCGTCGAGCAACAAAGCTTGGGCATCCGTGAATCGAGCCTTGAAGTTTAACAAATCCAGGCCCGGACGCATGCGCGCTGCCCGGATGTACGGGTAGGCATAGCGGGAACACTCCGCCGGTTCTTCGTCACCGTGGAATTGCAGCAGACCGGGCCGCACTGCATCCATGACGGCGCGAACCTGCGTCTGCTGCGCATTCACGAACAGCGCCACCGTACTGACGAATGGCGGCAGAGCCCGTGCGATGCTCGCCGCCTGGCTCAACGTGACACATCGTGGGCTTGGGGGATAGAACACGAGCCCCACCGCATCGGCGCCAGCCTCCGCGGCCGCCAAGGCATCCTCAACGCGGGTGATGCCACAGATCTTGATTCGGGTGCGATGCATGGGCTTCCGTGGAGCTTGGGGAATCTAGGTCAGCAGGATGGGCCGGTCGTCAGCGGGCTCGGGCAGACCCCATTGTGACGGATAGCGTGGCCCAAGGAAGTACAGGCCATCGGGCATGAAGGTCGGCGCGGCCAAGCTGCGCGTGCGTGAAGTCAAAACTTGCTGCAACCATTGCGGATCCCGAGAGCCGCTGCCTACAGCGATCAGGCAACCCATGATGTTGCGCACCATATGGTGCAAAAAGGCGTTGGCTTCAAAATCGACCATCCACATATCGCCCTGCCGCGCGATGTCCACGGCAAGCAGGGTCTTGACGGGGGTTCTCGCTTGGCAGGAGCTGGCACGAAATGCCGAGAAATCATGGGTGCCAAGCAGGAGTGCCGCGCTGGCGCGCATGGCGTCGGCATCGAGTGACAGGTGGGTCCAGCCCACCAGGCCCTGAAGCAGCGCCGGGCGCACGGCCGCTTGGTGCAAGACGTAACGGTAACGCCGCGATTGCGCGGACTTCTGGGCGTGAAATGCGCCTCCGACTTCTTGCGCCCAACGCACCGCGATGTCCGGGGGTAGGAAGGCATTGACCCCGCGCACCCAGGAGAACGGTTCGCGCACCACAGGGGAGTCGAAATGCACGACTTGCTGCAGCGCATGCACGCCAGCGTCCGTGCGGCCCGCACAGGCCACGCGCAGCGGCGCGCCGATAAAGCGAGCCAGCGCGGCTTCAAGGCGATCCTGCACGGTGTGACCGCTTGGCTGGCTCTGCCACCCAAGATACGACAGGCCTCGATAGCTTAGCCCGAGGGCAATACGCATGGGCGCTGCGCCCGCCTCCAGCGGCGACACATTGGGGTTAGCCGAGTTCGACCAACATCTTCTCGGCCCGCGCCTTGGCTTCACCGCCGCTTTCGGCGATGATTTCTCGCAACAGGTTGCGAGCCGTATCCAGGTCGCCCATGGCACGGCATTCCGCCACCAGGGCCAAGCGCGTGTCCAAGTCGTCCGCCGAATCGGGCATTGGCTCGGTGAGTGGCCCGGCGTGCGCGGCATCGCGACTCACAGGCGCAACAGGTGGTGTTGAGGCGCCACTAGCCGGGAGGTCAAGCGACAGTGACCCAAGGTCAAACTCCAGGGGCTGTCGGCTCGCCGGATGCGCCTCCTTGGGTTCGGCAATGGATGCGCTCGCGTCCGCGGCATGAAAACTGGAGAAATCGAAATTCAAAGGCGCACCCGGATTTCCAGCCGCGGGCGCTGCAGGTGGCGCGCTCACCGGATCCGAGGCCCGGGCGGGAGCAGCCGTTGCATCCGCCCTCGGTGCCGTTGCGGATGATCCGACGAGGTCGAGATTGAGGTCCAGGCCAGACCCCTCCGGCTTGGCGCTCCCGGAAGCCGCGGAACCCATGATCGACGGCAGGCTGGTGAGCAACTCGGTGGCTGGCTGCGTCGCCGGTGATGTCAACCCTGACGACCCCGTAGGCGCAAAGTCGCTCGCCGGTATTGTGGATTGAGCATTGACGGTGCTCGGGGGCATCGTATTGTGATACAAGGGGTTGACCGGATCGAGATTGCGTCCCAGGTCTTGCGCCTTCTTCCAGTCGGGCCCGATGCCTTCAGTGAGCGCAAACACCTCAGCAGCCGTCATCTCGAAGGATCGCACATCCTTGCGTTTGGCGTAGATCTCCAGAAGCTTCAACCGCGCAGCGCTGCGATCCGGATGGTTTTTCAACGATTCCTTGAGAATTTCCTCTGCTTGCAGATCACGCCCATAGGCCAGATACACATCGGCTTCGGCCACTGGATCCACGTCGCTGCTGTCGAGCTGGCTGGGCGAGTAGGCAACCGATGACCCCAGGGTGCTGTTGCGCGTATCGACTCGCTCACCCCCAGTACCACCAAAAAAGCTGTCCGCCGCACTCAGCCGACTGTCAAACACGGAGCTATCCCGCTGCGGTCTGGACTGCGCCCGGCGGCGCAGGAAAACCCCTGCCGCAAGCAACAGGGCAATGACCGCTGCAGCCGGCGCGAACAGAGGATTGGCGAGAAGACTGGCAAGCCAGCCCCGCTCAGATCCGCTCGGCTGCTTGGTCGCCGGCTTGGGGGCCGCGATCGTCGGCGGAACTTGCAGTGCCGGCTTCGACACCGAGGCCACAGGTTTGGGCGTCGACGCAGGCGCAGCCCCGGAAAGGGCTGCAGGAACCTTCGCAGCGGGCGCCGATGCGGCAGCTGCTGCGGTTGGGGCGCTCGTTGCGGCCGCCTTCACAGCTGCACTGGCGCTTGCCGCGAGTTGAGACAGCGCCGCGACGTTGGCCTTGGCCTCGCTCAGTTTCTCCGCAGTGGCTTCGGCTTGCTTCTGCGCTGCAATCAGGTTCGCCTGCGCCGCGAGGCCCTGAGCGGCACCGACTTTGGCCTGTCCCAATTTGAGTTGCGACTTGGGCATGGACGCCGCTGGTGTCGGCTCCTGCACTTCGGCCTGAATCTTGCCACTCGCCTGACGGGCGTTCGACTCCGCCTTGGGCGCGGCTTGCCCCGTCATTTCTGCCAGCCTGCGCCGATAGGCCTCAAAACTGCGGCTCTGCGCGATGATCACCTGTTGCGCCTGCTTCGGCGGAATGCTCTGTGCATCCTCGGCGCTCGGAATGCGCAGGACGGCACCCGCGCGCAGCAGATTCATATTGCGGTCGATGAACGCACCGCTGTTGGCCCGGTAAAGCGCGGCGAGCATTTGGTCGAGTGAAACTGTTTCGATACCCAGCCCGCGAGCGATGCTCGATAGCGTGTCACCCTTGCGCACCGTGTAGGTACGCTGCGCGGCGGGCGGCGCAGCCGAAGCCGCCGCTGGTGCAACCGTGGCCGGCTGCGCCAACCCCTCAGAGACCTGCGGCCCCGCCTGAGGCGCAATGGAGGTGGCAGGCTGCGGCTCCTGAAAATTCGGCGGGTCGAACAGCAGCGTGTAATCCCGCGTCAACTCGCCGTTGGCCCAATACGCGCGCAACAGCACATCAACGAAGGCGTCCTGGACGGGACGGGAACTGGTCAGACGCAAATAGGGCTGCCCGTCGGGCCTGCGCTCCAGCGTGACGGTAACGTCAGGCAGGATGCTGCTGTAGTTCAGATTGCGCGACTGAAAGGCCGACGCCGGCGCCACGCCCACCTTGAGCGAGGAGGCTTCGTCAGCCGTAATCTGGGTGATGTCAATGTCGGCGCGCAGGGGTTGACCCAACGCGGATTTGACCGTTGCATGGCCCAAGCCAAACGCATAGGCCTGCGAGATTGCCCCTGGCAAGGCCGCCAAACATACCAGGCCCACTGTTTGACGCCAATTGGCCACTTTGAACCCCCTGATTTGAGCTTTGGCTTTGTTCACGGCAGACTGCATTTTGATCGTTAAATCAACATAGCATCCGCTAGTTAGCCTGACAAGCTCGGCCAATCGCTGAACATGCCAAACGGCCTGAATTGTCGCGTTGAGGCCATATCGGAGCCTTAGTGGCGCGCCCTCGGCCCCTTCGGAGGCGAGGCCTGGAGGTGCGACGGGTCAGGCCCCAAGGAGAATACGCAACATGCGGCGCAGTGGTTCCGCTGCACCCCATAAGAGCTGGTCACCGACCGTAAACGCGCCCAGGTACTGCGTGCCCATCGCAAGCTTGCGTAGCCGCCCGACGGGAATGGAAAGGGTGCCCGTCACGGCCACCGGAGTCAACTCCCGGATGCTGGCCTCGCGTGTATTGGGCACAACCTTCACCCAGGGATTGTCGCTGGCGATGATGGCCTCGATCTCAGTGAGCGGCACGTCGCGCTTGAGTTTGAACATGAGCGCTTGACTGTGGCAGCGCATGGCACCGATGCGCACGCACAAACCGTCCACCGGGATGGCTGCGCTGCCGGCATGCCCCAGTATTTTGTTGGTTTCGGCACCGCCCTTCCATTCCTCGCGCGACATCCCGTTGCCCAGATCCTTGTCGATCCATGGAATCAAGCTACCGGCCAGCGGCACCTCGAAGTGGCGGCTGGCATCGGGCGGCAGTGCACGCTGGGTAGCGATGACATCGCGGTCAATGTCCAGGATCGCGGAAGCCGGATCGTCGAGCATCGGCCTCACAGCAGCGTTCAGGGTGCCAAACTGGGCAAGCAGCTCACGCATGTGCTGCGCCCCCCCTCCAGACGCCGCCTGGTAGGTCATGCTGGTCATCCACTCCACGAGACCAGCCTTGAACAGCGCGCCCACGCCCATGAGCATGCAGCTCACGGTGCAGTTTCCCCCAATCCAGTTCTTGCCACCACGAGCAAGCGCGGCGTCGATGACCAAGCGATTGACAGGGTCCAGAATGATGACCGCGTCATCGCGCATGCGTAAGGTGGAGGCCGCGTCGATCCAGTGCCCGCCCCAACCGCTGCCCCGCAGTTTGTCAAACACTGCGCTGGTGTAATCACCACCTTGGGCCGTCACGATGATGTCGCAGGCACGTAACGCCTCCAGGTCATACGCGTCTTGCAGCGGGATGCTCGTCGAGGCCCAGTCCGGGGCACGCCCACCAGCATTGCTCGTCGAGAAAAATACGGGATCAATGTGGGCGAAATCACCCTCTTCGCGCATGCGCAGCATGAGCACGGACCCCACCATCCCGCGCCAGCCGATCAGTCCTACTCGCTTGTTTGCCATCTTCTTGCATCCGATTTGGATCTATTCATGGGGGGAGGGTCAGCCCAGGGCTGCCACCACTGCGTCGCCCATCGCCGCCGTACCTACGGTGCGCGTACCCGGCTCCGCAATATCGGCCGTACGCATACCCTGCCGCAACACGGTCTGGACTGCCCTTTCGATGCGGGTCGCCGCCTCGGGCTCTCCAAGCGAGTAGCGCAGCATCATCGCTGCGCTCAGGATGGTGGCCAAAGGATTGGCCACCCCTTTGCCTGCGATGTCGGGCGCCGAACCGTGTGAGGGCTCGTACAAACCGCGCCTTTCAGCATTGAGCGAGGCCGATGGGAGCATGCCAATGGAGCCCGTGAGCATCGCGGCCTCGTCGCTCAAGATGTCACCAAACATGTTCCCGGTCACGATCACATCGAACTTCTTCGGTTCGCGCACGAGCTGCATCGCTGCATTGTCCACGTACATATGCTCAAGCTGGACATCAGGGTACTGCGCGTGCACTTCAGTGACGACGTCCTTCCAGAACTGAAAGGTCTCCAGCACGTTGGCCTTGTCCACGCTTGTGACTTTCCCCGGGTGGCCGGCTGCCTTGCGAGCACGCGCCGCCTGGAAGGCCACCGCGGCAATACGCTCAATCTCCGGGCGACTGTAACGCATCGTATCGAACGCCTCGTCGGCCCCCTGGAAAGCACCATCGGGGCTTTTGCGCCTGCCGCGGGGCTGGCCGAAATAGATATCGCCGGTCAGCTCGCGCACGATGAGGATGTCGAGCCCGGCCACGATCTCGGGCTTCAGGCTCGATGCGCTTGCCAGCTCCGCGTACAACATGGCCGGGCGTAGATTGGCGAACAGCCCCAGGTTCTTGCGCAGGCCCAGAATGGCCTGTTCGGGGCGAAGGTGGCGATCCAGCGTGTCGAAGCGCGGATCCCCCACGGCACCGAAGAGCACGGCGTCCGCCGCCTTCGCCAGTTTCAGCGTGGCCTCTGGCAGCGGGCTGCCATGGCTGGCGTACGCGTTGCCACCAACCGCACCCCACTCGAGCGTGAAGCGCAGTCCATCGGCTTCGAGCCGTTGGAGTACTTTGACGGCCTCGGCGACGATCTCCGGACCGATCCCGTCACCGGGAAGAACAGCGATTTTCATGGGCATGGACGAGTCACAGGATGCGGTGAGCGAGCCAGGGCATACGCGCGATACGCTCGGCCTCAAAAACGCGAATCTTGTCGGCCTTTTGAAGCGTCAGGCCAATCTCATCGAGGCCTCCGACGAGGCAATGCTTGCGGAAGTCCGTGATGTCAAAAGGCAACTCGCTGCCGTCAGGCTTGATGACCCGCTGACGCGGCAGGTCCACGGTCAGTTGGTAACCAACGAAGGCGTAGACCTCGTCAAACATCCGTGCCACCTCGTGCTCCGGCAGCACGATGGGCAACAGTCCGGTCTTGAAGCTGTTATTGAAGAAGATGTCCGCGAAACTTGGCGCGATGACCGCTCGAATCCCGTATTGTTCGATTGCCCAAGGCGCATGCTCGCGCGATGATCCACAGCCAAAGTTCTTGCGCGCAAGCATGACGCTCGCGCCCTGGTAGCGAGGTTGGTTGAGCACGAAATCCGGATTCGGCTTGCGGCTTCCTGGATCCTGCCCAGGTTCACCATGATCAAGATAGCGCCACTCGTCAAATAGATTCGGCCCGAAACCGGTGCGCCGGATGGACTTCAGGAACTGCTTCGGGATGATGGCATCGGTATCGACGTTTTCACGGTCGATCGGCACCACCAACCCCTGGTGGACGGTAAATGCTTGCATAAACGGCTCGGTGTTCGGTGGACTGGGGTGTTGTGATGGAAGGAACGCTGGTGCTTGCGGCCGCTCCGGTCATCAGACGCCACGGACGTCAACAAAGTGGCCAGCGATGGCGGCTGCAGCAGCCATGGCAGGACTCACGAGGTGCGTGCGCCCTCCCTGACCCTGCCTGCCTTCGAAATTTCGGTTCGACGTCGAAGCGCAACGCTCACCAGGCTCGAGGCGATCGGCGTTCATGGCCAGGCACATCGAGCAACCGGGTTCGCGCCACTCGAAGCCAGCGGCCTTGAAAACCTTGTCCAGCCCCTCGCGCTCGGCCTGTGCCTTCACCAATCCAGACCCTGGCACAGCCAGTGCTAGCTTGATGTTGCCGGCCACACGCTTGCCCACCAGCACGCGCGCCGCGTCACGCAGGTCTTCAATGCGTGAGTTGGTGCATGAACCGATGAACACCTTATCAACGTAGACATCGGCCAGCGGCTTTCCGGGCTCGAGGTTCATGTAGTGAAGGGCGCGTTCCATCGCCGCGCGCTTGACGGGATCCCTTTCTTTGTCAGGATCGGGCACGCATTCGTCGATACCAGCCACCATCTCCGGGGACGTGCCCCAAGTCACCTGGGGTCTGATACGGGAAGCATCAATCTCGACCACAAAGTCAAACTTGGCATCGGGATCGGAATGCAGAGTGCGCCAGTAGCCCTCGGCCTGTACCCACTCGACCTCGGTGGGAGCGAAGGGTCGTCCCTTGATGAAGCGCAGTGTCGTGTCATCGACGGCCACCAGTCCGGCCCGCGCACCCGCCTCGATGGCCATATTGCACAAGGTCATCCGCCCTTCCATGCTGAGATTGCGTACAACCGGTCCGCCGAACTCAATCGTCGTTCCCGTACCTCCGGCAGTCCCTATGGTCCTGATGATGGCCAGCGCCACATCCTTGGCTGTGCAGCCCGCTTGCAATTGGCCGCCAACGCGCACCAGCATGTTCTTCATCTTTCGCGCCAGCAAGGTCTGTGTGGCCAAAACATGCTCAACTTCGCTGGTGCCAATGCCAAAGGCCAGTGCGCCGAAAGCTCCGTGCGTACTCGTGTGCGAATCACCGCAGACCACGGTCATGCCGGGCAGGGTCGCCCCTTGCTCAGGGCCAATGACATGGACGATGCCCTGACGGCGGTCGTTCATCTTGAACTGGGTGATTCCCAGCCCGTCGCAATATTTGTCCAGCGTATCCACCTGCAGACGCGAAACGGGGTCGGCGATGCCGGCTGAGCGGTCCGTTGTCGGCACGTTATGATCAGACACCGCCAGGTTGGCGCTGACGCGCCAGACTTTACGGTGGGCCAGCGCCAAGCCCTCGAAGGCCTGGGGGCTGGTGACTTCATGCACCAGATGCCGGTCGATGTACAAAAGTGCCGTGCCGTCGGATTCGACGTCGACCACATGTTCATCCCAGAGTTTGTCGTAAAGCGTACGTGCCATCAGCGCTCCAAAGGCTTGCGAAGGCAGAAGGCCCAAACGCGAACCCATGCCAAAATTGGTGCCAAAGGTTAATGTTAAGGCCGCCGGCGAGAAAAAGCCCGGCCGCAGCCGGGCTCAGTGCAGGGAGGATCGACTCAACCCCGCTGGGCCATGGGCAACACATCGCGTTTGATCGATCCGGTGAACAATTGCCGGGGGCGACCGATCTTGTACTCTGGATCGGAAATCATCTCGTTGAGTTGCGCAATCCAGCCGACGGTACGAGCAAGCGCAAATACTGCGGTGAATAGCGACACCGGCACGCCAATGGCCTTCTGCACGATGCCCGAATAGAAGTCCACATTGGGGTAGAGCTTGCGCTGAATGAAGTAATCATCCTCCAGCGCAATCTTTTCCAAAGTCATGGCGAGCTTGAACAGCGGGTCATTGTGAAGGCCGAGTGCGTCGAGCACCTCGTGGCAGGTCTCGCGCATGAGCTTGGCACGCGGATCGTAGTTCTTATAGACACGGTGCCCGAAGCCCATGAGACGCACCGAGGAGTTTTTGTCCTTGACCTGATTGATGAACTCGCCGATTTTGGCCACACCGCCCTGCGCCTGGATGTCGTAGAGCATGTTCAGACAGGCCTCATTGGCACCCCCATGGGCTGGCCCCCACAGGCAGGCCACCCCAGCGGCAATCGCCGCAAAGGGATTGGTACCGCTCGAAGCGCACAGACGCACAGTGGAAGTCGACGCATTCTGTTCATGATCGGCATGCAGAATGAAAATGCGGTCCAGCGCGCGCTCGATCACGGGGTTGGGCTCGAAGTCCTCGCAGGGTGTGGCCCACATCATGCGCATGAAATTGCCCGCATAGCTCAACTTGTTCTGCGGGTACATGTACGGCTGGCCCATGTTGTACTTGTAGGCCATTGCCACCAGGGTGGGCATCTTCGCCATTACACGGATGGCCGAGATGTCACGCTGCTCCGCGTCATGAAGATTGATTGAGTCGGGGTAGAAGGCGGACATTGCGCCGACCAGACCGGTGAGCACAGCCATGGGATGGGCGTCGCGCCGAAAGCCGCGCAGAAAAAACTGCATTTGCTCGTTGACCATGGTGTGTTGGGTCACACGCGACATGAAATCCTTTTTCTGGACAGCGTTGGGAAGTTCGCCGTACAGGATCAGGTAGCAGGTTTCCATGTAGTCGCAATTGACGGCCAACTGCTCGATGGGATAGCCGCGATAGAGCAATTCGCCCTGGTCACCATCGATGTAGGTGATAGCGGAGCTGCACGATGCCGTCGAAAGAAAACCCGGGTCATAGGTGAACTTGCCCGTTTGTGCATAGAGCTTGCGGATGTCAATCACATCTGGGCCAACCGTCCCCTTGTGGATGGGCAACTCGACACTCGGTGAACCGTCGGAGAAGGACAGCGTGGCTTTCACATCGGATGGGGTCATGGAGAAACTCCGGGAGGGAGGGAGGTTGGTTGGACGTCTTGACCGCGCTGGGCGCCTTGAACAGCGCATCGATCGCTCGGATCAAGCAAGAATCACACCGCCCTGAGCAGGTGCAGCACGCGCAATTGCGCCGCGCCGCTCAGTTCGGGTGGGGGTTCGGCGTGGCCCAACAGCAGCTCAAGCAGCGTGTTGTCATCAAGTTCAAGTAGATCCTGAAGACCCTTCCACTCGGCTGTGCTCAACGCCTGGGCGTAACGGGCGAAAAATCGGCCGAGGATGAGATCGTTTTCCAGAAGGCCGCGGCGCGCGCGCCAGAGCAGACGGCGCACCGCCACGGCATCCGGGCTTTCTGCATCGACGCTTGCAGGCTGCAGCATGGCTCAGACGGCTCGGCGCAACATCAGATCCTTGATGTTGCCGATGGCCTTGGTCGGGTTAAGCCCTTTGGGGCAGACGTCCACGCAGTTCATGATGGAGTGGCAGCGGAACAGGCGGTAGGGATCCTCAAGGTTGTCCAATCGTTCGTTGGTGGCCTCGTCCCGGCTATCGGCGATAAACCGATAGGCCTGCAAAAGCCCGGCGGGTCCAACGAACTTGTCCGGGTTCCACCAGAAACTCGGGCATGAGGTGGAACAGCTCGCGCACAGGATGCACTCATATAGACCGTCGAGCACCTCGCGCTGCTCGGGGCTTTGAAGGCGCTCCCTTTCAGGCGGTGGTGTGTCGTTAATGAGATAGGGTTTGATGGAGTGGTACTGGTTGAAGAACTGCGTCATGTCCACAATCAGGTCGCGGACCACGGGCAGGCCGGGCAGCGGCTTCAGGACGACCGGCTCCTTGAGCGTGAGCAGGTTCGTCGTGCAACTCAATCCATTCTTGCCGTTGATGTTCATGCCATCCGAGCCGCACACACCTTCGCGGCAGGAACGGCGGAAGGCTACGGTCTCGTCGACATCAGCCTTGATGCGCATGAGCGCGTCAAGCAGCATTTTGTCGTTGTACTGCAACTCCACCTCATAGTCCTGCATGTACGGCTTGACGTCCTTGTCCGGGTCGTAGCGGTAGATGGAGAATTTCATCTTACGGGTCATGGCAATCTCCGGGCGGCCCGTTCAGAAGGTGCGCGCCTTGGGTTTAAAAGTGTCGACGCTTAGCGGTTTCATCTGAACCGGCCGGTAGGCCAAGCGATTGTTCTCGCGGAACCACAGGCTGTGCTTAAGCCAGTTGACATCGTCGCGTTCGGGGTGATCACGATGCGAATGTGCGCCCCGGCTTTCCTGCCGCGCTTCGGCTGACACAATGGTCGCCTTCGCCGTCTCGATCAGGTTCTCCACCTCCAGCGCCTCGACGCGCGCTGTGTTGAACACCTTTGACTTGTCCTTGAGGTGAATGTGCCCCACGCGCTGCGCGATCTCGTCGATGGCGGCAACACCTTCGCGCAGAAGTTCGGCAGTGCGGAACACGCCACAATGCTTCTGCATGCTGCTGCGAATGGCGCCCGCCACGTCTTGGATGGCCTCGCCCGACGTTGACGCATCAAGTCGGGCCAGGCGTGCCAGCGAGGCATCGGGAGCATCAGCAGGCAAAGGCTTGTGGCTATTCTTGAGCAGTTCGCTTGTGGCAATGTGATTGCCAGCGGCACGTCCGAAAACGACCAAGTCGAGTAACGAGTTCGTGCCCAACCGGTTCGCCCCGTGCACGCTCACGCATGAGCATTCGCCAATCGCATAGAGACCGCCGACCACGCGTTCGCTGCCGTCCGCGCCAACCGTCAGCACCTGGCTGTGAATATTTGCCGGCACGCCCCCCATCTGGTAGTGAATGGTCGGCACGACTGGGATGGGCTCCTTGGTGCAATCCACGTTGGCAAACTTCAGGGCAATGTCGGCAATCGACGGCAGGCGCTTGTGAATGGTTTCCGCGCCGAGATGGTCGAGTTTGAGCAGGACATAGTCCTTGTGAGGCCCGGCGCCGCGCCCCTCCTTGATTTCCTGATCCATTGATCGGGAGACAAAATCGCGGGGAGCAAGGTCCTTGTAGGTTGGGGCATAGCGCTCCATGAATCGCTCGCCATTGGCATTGAGCAGGATCCCACCCTCGCCTCTGACGCCCTCCGTGATCAGCACTCCCGCGCCGGCAACGCCTGTGGGGTGAAACTGCCAAAACTCCATGTCCTGCAGGGGAATACCGGCACGTGCGGCCATACCCAAGCCATCACCCGTATTGATGTAGGCGTTGGTGGACGCCGCAAAAATGCGCCCCGCACCGCCCGTTGCCAGCACGGTTGCCTTCGCCTCCAGGATCGTCACCTCACCGGTTTCCATCTCCATGGCCACGACGCCGAGCACATCGCCATCGGCATCACGAATCAGGTCCAATGCCATCCACTCCACGAAGAAATGGGTACGAGCGGCCACGTTCTGCTGATACAACGTGTGCAGGAGCGCGTGGCCCGTGCGGTCGGCCGCGGCGCAGGCGCGCTGCACCGGCT
>JAJXUC010000043.1:0-7517 GCA_021783435.1 Pseudomonadota bacterium
GGTGACGATGAAAGCTTGTTGGGCGATGTGCATGGCTCGGGTTCTCCCGTTGCTTGTTGGGGCTCAGCCCAGGGCCGTGAAAATGCGCTGGCTGACTTCGTCCACCGAGCCGACGCCGGAGATCCCGGCCAACCTGGGGGCCTGCGCATCTCCGCTCTGGGCCCAGCGGGTGTAGTAGTCCACCAGCGGCCGAGTCTGGGCGCGGTACACGGCCAGACGCTTGCGCACGGTCTCCTCACGGTCGTCGTCGCGCAGCACGAGGGCTTCGCCCGTGATATCGTCTTTCCCGGTCACCTTGGGCGGGTTGTAATGCACGTGATAGACGCGGCCGGAGGCCGGGTGCACACGGCGCCCGCTCAGGCGCTCGACGATGTCTTCATCGGGCACGTCGAACTCCAGCACGACGTCGATGTGCACATCGGCTGCCTTCAGCGCGTCGGCCTGGGCGATGGTGCGAGGAAAGCCATCGAACAGGAAGCCGCGCGCGCAGTCGGGTTGCAGCAGGCGGTCGCGCACCAGGCCAATGATGATGTCATCCGACACGAGCGCGCCTGAATCCATCACGGCCTTGGCCTGTCGGCCCAGCGGTGTGCCGGCCTTGACAGCGGCACGCAGCATGTCGCCGGTGGAAATCTGGGGAATGGCATAGCGTGCGCAGATGTTGGCGGCCTGTGTGCCTTTGCCGGCGCCGGGTGCGCCCAGCAAGATTAAACGCATGAAAACTCCCGCTTTTTTGTCATTGGAAAGAAGCCCTGAAACAGCTTTTCAGAATAGCACGCGAGCCCGGCAAAAGGCTGACGCCCGGGCCGGGTTGGCATCGCGTGGCGCCGCCTGATCCAGCACGATTTCAAGCTCCCGGCGCCGGTCGAGCCGTTGATCTCGATGCCTCACCTGGGCCCTAGGGCAAAACCTGCATCAACCGGCGCACGCGGGCCAGATCTTCGGGTGTGTCGACCCCTGGTGCCGGTGCTGCGTCCACACGTAGCACGGCGATGCGCCGACCATGCCAGAGTGCGCGCAATTGCTCCAGGGCCTCGGTCTGCTCCAGTGGGCAGGGAGGCAAGGCGGCAAACTCTTGCAGGGCATGCATGCGGTAGGCATAGAGGCCGACATGGCGTAGGACGGGAAGCTCGGGCGGCAGGCTGTGGAGCGCAGCCGACGTTGTCCACGCCGTGCGCGTGCCGCCGGTTGCGAAGGCATCACGGTGCCATGGAATGGGGGCGCGTGAGAACAGCAGCGCATGATTGCGAGCGTCGAGAACGACCTTGACCACATTGGGATTGAATACATCGGCCGCATCGTGAATGGGATGCGCCGCCGTTGCGATGGCGGCTTGCGCATCACTGGCCAGGCATTGCGCGCAGGCGCGGATGAGGGCGGGGTCGATCAGCGGCTCGTCTCCCTGCACGTTGACGATGAGGGCGGCTGCGGGTAGGAGGAGTTGTTGCGCGACTTCGGCAATGCGGTCGGTGCCACTGGCATGGTCGGCGCGGGTGAGCAGGGCCTCGATGCCGTGGCTGGAGCAGACGGCTGCAATCTGCGCATCATCCGTGGCAACGGCCACGCGGCCTGCACCGCTGCGCTGTGCCCGCCGGGCAACATGCACCACCATGGGCAGGCCGGCGATGTCGGCAAGCGGTTTGTCGGGCAGGCGGGTCGAGGCGCGGCGTGCAGGGATGAGGACGGTGAAGTCCAGGGTGGTCATGTGCCGCGGTCCGGCGTCGGATTGCCAGCGGGAGAAACAGATGGGCTATCGGCTGGATTGTGAATATTGAGGCCCTGGTCGCGCGCCTGCTCAACCAGCATCACCGGGATGCCGTCACGGACCGGAAAAGCCAGCAGGTCGCGTGGGCAACTCAGTTCCTGCGCAGATCGGTTGTAGTCCAGTGGACCCTTGCATACAGGGCAAACCAGGAGGTCAAGCAGGCGTGAATCCATGGGGGTGATCCGGACGCGCGGGCAATCGCGCAAGCAGCCAGGGAAAAAAGGCAGGGTCAACTTCTAGCAACAACTCGACCGCCCAGAGTCGGTCCAGGCTCGGGAACGAAGACTTGCATTTTAGGGCGTCCTTTTCCGTGATGAGCAGGGCTGCAGCCTCGAGCTGACGGAACGGATCGACCTCGAAACTGTGGTGGTCGGGCAAAGCCAGCGTGATTGCCAAGGTGGCGCCCGCCATGCGCAGCATGTCGAAAAACTGTTCGGGGTGGCCGATGCCAGCCGCTGCCGCCAGGGCTTGCCCGGGATGGCGCAGGAGGAAGGCGTTCAGACTGAGTCGCTCGCCCGTCGCAAGCTGGCGCACCAATCCGAGTTTGCGATGCAAAACAAAGCCGGGCGCGGCCAGTGACAGACTCGCCTGGCTGGTGACGCGTAAAGCTGGACCAAGCGTGGCGTCACGCGGGCGATTCCAGGGTTCGCGCAAGGGGCCGGCTGGCAACAGCCAACCGTTGCCGGGGCCGCGCAGATCGGTCACCACCAGTTCGACGTCACGCGCCAGCGCCAGATGCTGAAGGCCGTCGTCACTGAGCAGGACGTCCACCTCGGGGTGGGCGCGCAGCAGGGCTTGTGCCGCCGCTTCCCGACGGCGTCCAACCCAGACCGGGCAGGCCGCGAGCCGGCGCAGCAGCAAGGGTTCGTCGCCGGTTGTGGCCGGGTCGGCATCCGGCTCGACTTGCAGCGGTTCATGTCCCATGTCCTCGCGGCCGTGGCCGCGCGAGACGATGCCGGGCTTCCACCCCGAGCGGCTCAGGTGCTGCGCGATGGCCAGCACCAGCGGCGTCTTGCCGGTTCCACCGACGGTCACGTTACCCACCACGATGACGGGCAGGGGGGCGCGCCAGGATCGCCTCCAGCCGTGTCGATATGCCAGTCGCCGCAGCGCGGCCAAAGCGCCAAAAAGTCCGGAGAGGGGAAGCAGCAGCCAGGCTTGCCAGCGGCGCCGCAGCCACCAAGCCGGCCAGCCCGAGGCAGCTTGTCCAGCAGTGCGGGCTGAAGGCTGCGGAGGAATCACGAGCCTGGCGAACGTTGGGTGGCGAACGTGAGCTGGCTCAGGCCGGCCACGCGCGCGGCTTCCATGATGTTGATGACGGACTGCTGGGTGCTTTGCGCGTCGGCACTGATCACGACCATGGTGTTGGCATTGCCCTTGGCCGCCTGCGTCAGCGAGCTGGCCAGATCCGCCACGCTGCGGCTGGGGAGGACATGGCGGTCGACGGCATAGGTGCCGTCACTGCTGACGGCAACCACGATCTCATGCGGGTAGTGTTCGGCTTTGGGTGCATTCGCCGTGGGCAGGTTGATCTTGAGCTCGGTGTACTTCGAGTAAGTGGTGGTGATCATCAGAAAAATCAGGATCACCAGCAACACGTCGATCAATGGAATCAGGTTGATTTCCGGCTCTTCAGGCCGCGGGCGCTGGAAATTCATGAAGGCTCCTGCCCGGCATCAGGACGATATCCGCGCCGCGGCTTCGAGTTGGGGCTGCAGATGCGTGGCCAACCTGCGCGCGGCCTGCTCCAGTTCGATGCCGAAGTCGTCCACCCGGCCACGAAAGTAGCGGTAGAACATGAGGGATGGCACGGCAATGATGAGCCCGAAGGCCGTGTTGTATAGCGCCACGGAGATGCCGTGCGCCAGCAGTGTCGGGTTGGTGCTGCCGCTGGTTTGCGAGCCGAAAATCTCGATCAGGCCGACCACGGTTCCGAGCAAGCCCAGCAATGGCGCGGACGAGGCCACGGTGCCCAAGGCGTTGAGGTAGCGCTGCAGACTGTGCATCACGGAGCGGCCGCTGTTTTCCAGATCTTCGCGCACGCTTTCCGCCGTGGCATGCGGCCTGCGCACGGCACGAAAACCAGCAGCCAGAACCATGCCCAACGGCGAATTGCGCTCGAGTTTGTCGATGGTGTCGGGGGAAGGAATGGAGCTTACCGAGACCGCCATGGCCTCTTCCAGCAAGCGTGGCGGGATCACTTTGGCGTTTCGCAACGAAGACAACCGCTCGAGGATGATGGCAAGGGCAGCGATGGAGCAGGCAATCAGCGGCCAGATGGGCCAGCCTGCGGCTTCAACAATGCTGAGCAAGATGGAAACCTCGGTCTTGGAGGGGGTTCAGGGTCGGGCGACCACCCCCATGGTAAACGCTGCAAGAGCGCCACCAGACTCGAAGCCACGGAAGTCGGGCCGGATGCGCGCAGGCTCCTGCAAGGCCAGCGCAGAGCAGTTCGACCTGTGCCCAAGACCTAGTCCACACAAGCCGGATGGTGCGTTGTCCCAGGGTACGCAGCGTCAGGTCGCAAGCGACTCAGGCAGGTGTCGGGTTATCCCAAAAAATTGTGGATAACAATGTGTGCAACAGTGGTCTTGCAGGCCTAGGCGACTGAATTCCAAGGCCCGGATTTAATGTGACTGTTTTTTGAACACAGAAAACTTCTTATGAATCAAAGAGATAAATCAGATCTTCGCGTTCCTGGCGTTTGTTTCCGGACGGCAGGGCTCGTGTTCGGCATTTGTGGACAGCTTGCGTTGCGAACAAGCACCAGCCGGAGTTGGCTGCATGCCCACTGATCTTGGGACCGAGCGTTGGGGAACGCAGGCCTGGAGCGTCGCTCGACTGGCGCGGGCGCTGTCCGAGACCTTGTCGGCGCACTTCGGTGCGGTCAGAGTCGTGGGGGAGGTCAGTGGCTTCACACGCGCAGCAAGCGGGCATTGCTATTTCGCCCTGCGGGATGCTGCGGCGCAACTGCGCTGCGTCATGTTCCGCCAGCGCGCCTACCTGCTGGACTTTGATCCGCGCGATGGTCAGCAGGTCGAAATCCGCGCGGTGGTTGGCCTTTATGAACCTCGCGGGGACTTGCAACTCACCGTGGAATCCATGCGCCCGGCCGGACAGGGGGCGCTGCTGGAGCAATTTCTCCGGCTCAAGGAGCGTCTGCAGGTCGAGGGCCTGTTTGACCCTGAGCAGAAACAGCCCCTGCCCGCGTACCCACGCGCGGTCGGTATCGTCACGTCGCGGCAAGCGGCTGCATTGCAGGACGTTCTTGCCACGCTCAAGCGCCG
Organism: Pseudomonadota bacterium; assembly: GCA_021783435.1. The sequence continues at coordinate 5,053 of JAJXUC010000043.1, forward strand.
CAGCCCACAGGTTCGCGTCGTGATTTATCCCGCCAGTGTGCAGGGGGTCGGGGCTGCACAGGAACTCGTGCAAGCCCTGAAACTGGCGGAACAACGCGCCGAGGTGGATGTGCTGCTGCTGGTGCGTGGTGGAGGGGCCATGGAAGATCTCTGGTCCTTCAATGACGAGGTCCTGGCACGCGCGCTGCACGCTTGCCGCCTGCCTGTGGTGTCGGGAGTGGGCCACGAAACAGATTTCACCATTGCCGATTTCGCCGCTGATGTTCGTGCCACCACCCCCACAGCCGCTGCCGAATTGTGTGCTCCCGCCTTGGCCGACTTGCGCTTGCAAGCGCTGCAACTGGCGCGTCACCTGCAGCAAGCGGTGGCGCACTGGCAAGGGCGCGAACAGCAGCGCCTGGACCGGCTGCATCTGCGCCTGCCCAAGCCGGGACGCACGCTGCAGGGAGCTGCGGTCCAGCTGCACGGCTTGCAAGCGCGTCTGCAAGATGGCTCGCGGCGCCTGCTTCTGGAGCAGATGCATACCTGGGTGCAGCGAAAACATCAGCTGAAGCTGCTTCCCGCGCGACACTGGGCTGAGCGTCGGGCGCGGCTTGAGGCCCTAGGCAGTCGCCATGACCAGGCGCTACGCCAGAACTGGAAGCTGGTGCGCAGCAAACTTGCCGGCCAGGAGCAGCGTCTCGCTTTGCTCGACCCTGCCGCCACCCTGGAGCGGGGGTATTGCCTGGCCTGGTATGAAGATGGAAGCCTGTTGCACGATGCGCGGCAGATTCGCGGTGGGCAAAGCCTGTTGTTGGCTACGGCCGAGGCCGCTGTGACCATGGACATCGTCACGGTCGCGCCGGTCAAGCATCCCCTGCCAGCCCCTTGAGGGGTTGGCGTCAAACGACTTGCTGAAGCGGCAGGAAGCGCCGCATGAAGCCAAGGCTCAGCGCGACTTCGCCCTTGACCTCCTCGGTGGTGTGGCGTCAGCTCCTGCTCGGCGTCTTCGTTCCGGCAGACTCCTAAAATGGTCGACTGTTCTTCGCAGTCCAATTTCGAAAGGCTATCCCATGGAACACCAACTTCCCGCACTGCCATTTGCCCTGGATGCGCTTGCGCCACATATGTCGCGTGAAACCCTGGAGTACCACCACGGCAAACATCACCAAGCCTATGTCACGAACCTGAACAATCTGATCAAGGGCACCGAGTTCGAGGCCATGCATCTCGACGACATCATCCACAAAGCACCAGCCGGCGGCATCTTCAACAACGCGGCCCAGATCTGGAACCACACATTTTTTTGGCATTCCCTCAGTCCCAAGGGCGGTGGCGAACCGGGGGGGGCGTTGCAGAACGCCATCAACAAGAAATGGGGGAGCTTTGCCGCATTCAAGGAGGCTTTCCACAAGTCGGCCGTGGGCAACTTCGGATCCGGCTGGACATGGTTGGTGAAAAAAGCCGATGGCTCGGTTGACATCGTCAACACCAGCAATGCGGCTACGCCACTGACTTCAGCCGACAAGCCGCTGTTGACCGTGGACGTGTGGGAGCACGCCTACTACGTGGACTTCCGCAACCGCAGGCCTGATTTCGTCAAGACCTTCCTGGATCACCTCGCCAATTGGAGTTTTGCCGAGCGCAACTTCGGTTGAGGTCAGGATCAAGCCGCCGCTCATGTCCAGGATGGCCATGTTCGGCACGGGCAAGATGTGGCGGCTTGAGGGCGTTGGTGTGGCTGCTCGCAGCAGCGCCACCGATCGCCCCTGGCGTCAGCGTGCAGCGGTCGTCCCGAAGGGTTCGCCACGAAGCTGGAAGCCGGGTTGGAGGCCGCGCTGTGCAAACCAGCCCAGCGGCATTTCGAGCGCGAAACGCACGTTTTGCACCGCGCAGTGACTATCCAGCGTCTGCGGCTTCATATCGGCAATGTTGGTGATTCGCCCTTGGTCGTCCAGGAACGCCACGGACAGCGGTATGAGTGTGTTCTTCATCCACATGCACACCGGTTGATCGTCGGAGAAGATGAACAGCATGCCGTGGTTGCCGCTGAGTTCGCGCCGGTACATCAAACCGGTTTCACGCTGATCCGGTGTTGTGGCGAGCTCGGCGTGAATCAATTGCATGCCCGCCTGCAGGGTGGTTTGCGGGAGCGCGGTCCATTGCGCACGCGCCGGAGGCGCGAGACTTAGAAACCCGAAGCAGACCAGGATGCCGAAGAGGCCGCCCCGCATCGTTGGGCTTAGGTTGGAGGTCAGTTTCATCCGGGGGTTCCTTGTGCCGAATTTGTGCCCGGGTATTGTGCCCCAGCCCTTCGGCCCGGGCGCCACGCGCGCCGGCCGTTGCAACATGGGATGCAAAAAAAAGCGCCCGAAGGCGCTTTGGGCGGGCCGAATGAAACCGGCCCTGATGCGGTCTGGAGCGACCGGGGATTACTTGGCGGCAGAGGCGGCAGGAGCCTTCTTTTCCATGGCCTTCTTGTGCAT